>JBGTDR010000049.1:0-45506 GCA_041748215.1 Chthoniobacterales bacterium | reverse complement strand
CTTCCGGCCATTCCGCCACGGGATCCAGCAGCCTTGAAGGCAAAACTCCCGGGCACCCCGGCGCGTTCATCGAATTGCGGCGTCGACACGGTCCGACCAACCACTGGATTTGCGTAAATATGTAAATTCTAGGCCTGACCCGTTTTGGCTTCGCGAGCGCACCCAGATTTGAACCACGCCGCCTCCCATTTTGCCAGCGAGGAACCAACGCGCCGGCCAGTAAAACACCGCCGATCGTTGACGACTGGCTCCCCTCCACCACGGCGATTGGTGGCCAGTCGGCTTTGCGCAATTCCCTTCCCCTGCGCTACATTCCCGCCCATGACTGCTCCCACCTGCACCGCGTTAGCTCTGGCCACCCTGCTCCTCGCTCCGGCGGCTATGGCCGCCAACGAATTTTCCGCCCCGATCGAGGCCGCGCACAACGCCACCGAATGGCGCAGCCAGACCGCCGTGGCGGCCGACATGACGATTCGTTTCGGCGGCAACGAGCGGTTTAAGGGAAAAATCCTCATGGCTCCCCACGGCGGCATCGTTCGACTCGACCGTGCCAACGGTGCGGTCGTCGTCTTCGACGGGAAGGACGCCTGGGTGTCGCCGGCCGATGCCGACTGGCCTCGCGCGCGTTTTGATGTGCTCACCTGGGCGTATTTTTGGGCGGCCCCGTATAAACTCAACGACGCCGGTGCCAAACTCGAAACGACCGGAACGCGCAGCCTTCGCGGCAAGGACTACGACACCGCGCGCCTCACCTTTGATGCCGGCACCGGCGATGCCCCCGACGATTGGTACGTGGTTTACCGCAATCCGGCCACGGGTCAACTAACCGCTATGGCCTACATCGTGACGTTCGGCAAGGATCGTGCGACCGCCGAGAAGGAGCCTCACGCGATCGTCTACGAGGATTTCCAGACGTTCGCAGGAATTCCCGTTCCGACGCGCTGGACTTTTTGGAACTGGTCGGAGGACCAGGGAATCTTCGGCGAGCCCATCGGTGAGGTCACTCTCGCCAACGTGACCTTCCCAGAGCCGCCGGCCGGCGCGTTCACCAAACCCGACGGAGCCACGGCCGCCGCCATGCCGGAATGAATCGCCAGCCCGAGCGCCGCGCTCTCTACCACCGAGGCGTCAGATCGATCGGTGCTGCGATCGTGCAGCCGATTCCATTCCGATGAACTGCCGGAGGATCTCCGCCGGCTCGGGCGTCGCGAGGGAGTAAATTACGTCCTCGCTGGTCCAGGAGGCAAAACTCCACGCCCTATCGGTGTCGATGCGCGGTGGTCTCGGCTCGGGCCAATTGCGGAAGTCCGCCTTGCTGGCGAGCAGGTGCACCAATCCGCCGTCGAGAGTTCCGTCGGCTCCCCGGGTCAGGAAGCACAGCAGATAGACGGGACTGCCGTCGGCATCGACGATGGTGCAGCCCTTGGTCGGGAGGCTTTGAAGTTTCGCGGGAACCTCGAAGTCGCGCGGCGCGCCCTGCTCGATCGCCCAGGCGCGGAGAACCTCCAGTTGATCCGACATCAGCGGATACATCGGCTTGTCGGCAATAAACGCGACGACCGCCGGGCGCAGTACATTATTGCAGGATATTGTCATTTGTCCGGTTTGGTTTCTTGCGGGTGTTTTGTGCCGATTTTCGGGAGTGGCCAGGTCTCGAAGCTCGGCACGGATCACAGGTTGCAATTTTTTCCCACGCGCCTACGATGGCGCGCTCGCTCAGGATGGGTGACAGAGTGGTCGATTGTGTACGCTTGGAAAGCGTATGTACCGCAAGGTACCGCGGGTTCGAATCCCGCCCCATCCGCGGGATTTTTTCAAAATTCCAATCGTGAAATCGTCGTGTCGGATTCGTGAATTCCGATCGCTGAATTGCGGGCTTGCCGGTGCTTCGCCGGGAAATAATCTTGTGGGCAGATGAACGAGGTGGGCTTCGATCTCGCGGTGGCGGCGGCTTCGTTTGTGGCGGGATTGATCGGCGCGTTGATCGGGCTGGGCGGCGGAATCATCATCACGCCGGTGCTGGTTTTGGGGTTCGGGATCGACATTCGTTACGCGATGGGAGCGGCACTGGCGTCAGTGATCGCGACATCCTCGGGCGCAGCGGCGGCATTTTTGAAGGATGGCATCAGCAACATGCGCATCGGCCTTTTTCTTTGCACGGCGACGACGATCGGAGCGGTCGGTGGTGCGCTCCTGGCTGGCGTGCTGAACTCGGCAATTCTTTCGCTGATTTTCGGAACGGCACTGCTCGCGACGGCCGGTTTGTCGCTGCGCAAAGTCCCCGATTCCACGGTATCGTTGCCCGCCGATCCGGTCGCGGTGCGACTGCGGCTGGACGACGCGATGCCCACGCCGACCGGCCCGGTGCCCTATCACGTGCAGCGCGTTGGCTGGGGATACGTCGTGATGGTGATGGCGGGTGTCCTGTCCGGATTGCTCGGAATTGGATCGGGGGCGTTCAAGGTGCTCGGAATGGACCAGATCATGCGCGTGCCCTTTCGCGTCACCACAACGACGAGCAATTTCATGATCGGCGTGACCGCAGCGGCGAGCATCGGCATTTACCTCAAGAGCGGATACCTCGATCCGGTGCTGGTGTATCCGGTCGCTCTCGGGGTACTGGCGGGGGCATTTCTCGGAGCCCGGCTGCTGCCCGTCGTCCCGACGAAGCTGCTCAAGGCCATCTTCCTCGTTGCGATTGTTGTGATAGGAATTCAAATGATCCTGCGCGGTCTGCACGTGAACCTGGGATGAACGACGAACGTTTCCGAACTCTGCTGGCCAACGTGATGCTCTACGGCGTCCTGCTCGCCGTCGCCGTGATGCTGGTCGGCGGAATCGTTTATCTTTCGGAGAATGCGGATCGCCGTCCCGGTGATCACGTGTTCACCGGCGAACCCGCCGACCTGCGGCACCCGGTGGCCATTGTTCGCGCCGCGTTTGCTGGCAACGACACGAGCGTGATCCAGGTTGGCGTTCTCCTACTGCTGCTCAATCCGCTGCTGCGCGTGGCGTTGGCCGCCGCCGGATACGCTGCCTCGGGCGACCGGCTTTATGCCATCATTTCGACCGTCGTGTTCACCGTGCTGGTGGTGAGTTTTTTCGTTTAACTCGCGATCAGCGAGGACGATGGAAAAATCTGCTGATCGCGATCAGGTAAAGCAGGCACGCACCGAGCACGACCGCTGGAGTCCACGTCAAAAACCCCTCCGCCATGGATTGGAATTGCGGCATTTGCGTCATTTGCTCGGTCGGAAACCCCGAGCCCACCGGAAAGCCGGTGACATCGTGCAGCGAATACGTGACGACGTGGGAGATCGCCAGCACGCCGAGCAGAAGAATCAGCACCCACCAACCTATCCGGCGCACCTGGTAAAATTCCCACGCCGCCCAGGCGCAGAAAATTGCGACGAGGAAATAAGCCGACGTGGCGGAAGGGCCGAGCAGGAATGTGCCGAACCACGGAAAAACGCCGGGGAGCACGATTGGTGTCAGCAGCAAATGGGGAATTGCCACCACGAGCCAGACGCACACGGCGAGCACCGGCAAGGGGCAGCGGTCGGTCCAGCATTCCTCCGGATCACGGGCAGAGCACGTCGCTTTCACGCTGCGGCTGCCGTAAAAAGTTATCCAGAGAATCGGCAGCAGGACAAACACGACGACGAGCACGGTCACGAGCGCCGCGAACTGCAAAAGGAGCGATGGTCCCTCGACTACCGATTGGTCGAGTGCGGTCGGATCGGATTGCACCAATCCTACCAGTGTCGCCGCCGAGCCTAATCCAACCACGCTCCCAATCACCAACCAGCTCCATCCAAAAATGAGGAGCAGTGCACGCGACCAGCGCCGCATGCGCATCGAGCCGATTCCCAGCCACACCAGAGCGAGCGAAATCAGCCCGTAGATCGACAGCGACGGAACCAGCAAGCGGACGCCAGCACTCCCCTCCCCATTTGCGTCGATCGCGGCATTCGCGATCAGCGCAACAAACACGATGCCCAACAAACCAAGGAGGACCGTCAATCCACCAAATACCACCAGCCCCTTGCGGCGATTTTTGAAATGGGCCTCCGGCAGAATGACGATCGGTTCGTTCATGCAGATGGCCGGATGGCGTCACTCGGGAATGGGCTGATTGATCAGGATCCCGCTGGCGTTGACTTCACCGGCGCGAGAAGTGGGTCGAAACGTTTTTCCCTGAACCGTAATTTCGCCATCGAAGATGGGAACATGCTTCTCGAGTTTGAACTCCCGTAATTCGAGCTTGCTCAATGGCCTTACCTTGGGAGGAGCGTCTTTCCTCGGCTCATAACGAAAGCCCACAAGTTCCTCCTGGCCATCCACCAGAACCGTACCGACCACTGCGCGGGCGTCGTCGATGTCGAGCACCTGATGAAACGACACGCCTGACATTGCGCTCAAATCATGATTTTCACCTGCGATCCAGAGAATCATCCGCTGCGTTCCATCCCCCACGTCATCGGCACGCAATACCTCCCCGAACTTATTGATGCCCACCGCGGCTGCGGGACCGCCGAACTTGATGGTCGCATAGGTCATTCCCGGTCGAATCCGCTGTTCGCGTGTCTCGAAACGCAATGATCGGACGACACGGTGCGGCGGAAGTTTGCTTCGAAGCGTGTCGGAACGACGGGACAAATCACGTCCTGTGCCGGCACCCGAGGCGGAGCTTTTGGCGGTGGCGGATATCATGGTGAGCGGTTCCGATCCTCGCGAAGCACCTGTCGCGCCATCCATTGTGCCATCCGGTAATATTTCACCAGTTACCAATGCAACGAGTCGGTAATGCCGGGTGGAATCGAGCGGGAAGTCATTATCGATGACTTCAAACTCCACGGAAGACGGTTCAAGGACCAGCCGTGCATTCCATTCGAGAAGGTCGTCGGAGCTTTGCAGCTGAAACGACGGGCCTGGAGGAACGGCCATCAGCAGCGAGATCACGGGTGCGGCACTGTCAGATTCGTTCGTGACGCTCACACTGATTTTTGCCGATTCCCGTCGGGAGCTCGTGACCGGTTCACCCACGGGCCACGACACAAAACGGATCGTGAGCGGGGCGTCCGAGGGCTGGATCCGGTCGAGGATGTCCACCGGCTTGCCGTCCCCTTCGAACGTCTCGGAAAACGCGACCCATTTCCCGTCCGCGTCGAGCGACTCAACGACGCACGTCCGGTCCCGGGGCGTCGCCCAGGAGGAGGTCACTTCCCAGCCGTCGTCGGTGGGAGTGACCCGCAGCGAAATTTCATTCGCTGCGCCCGGAAAATCCGGCCCGGGTTCCGCAGCGTGAGTCGCTGACAGCGTCAGCAGCACGGCCACAGTGACGAGGCTGGATTTCATGGCGGCGGCGGAACAGGCGACGCAATCGCGTCACAACCGGCAGATGAGCAACTCGCGCTCGTAAACCATTTCCTTCGGCAGATGGCTGTGGAGATCGAGGAAAAGCTCTTCGTGACCGATCACTTCGGTGCGCCACGCGGTGCGGTCGACGCGCTGAAGTTCTTCGAATCGCTCGCGCGGAAAATCGAGGCCGGTCCAATCCATGTCGTCGTAATGCGGCTGCCAGCCGAGAGGAGTTTCCTTGGCAAGCGTGCGACCGCGCACGCGGTCCACGATCCACTGAAGGACGCGCATGTTTTCGCTGAACCCGGGCCAGAGAAACTTGCCGTCAGCGTCCTTGCGGAACCAGTTCACGTTGAAAACGCGGGGACTTTCGCTGAGCGAACGCTGCATGTTGATCCAGTGGCGGAAATAGTCGCCCATGTGATATCCGCAGAACGGCAGCATCGCCATCGGGTCGCGGCGGACCTTGCCGACGACACCGGCCGCGGCGGCCGTCATTTCCGATCCCATGGTCGCACCGATGTAAACGCCCGCGCTCCAATTGAATGCCTGGTAAACCAACGGCATCGTCGTGGCCCGGCGACCGCCGAAAATAATGGCACTGATCGGGACGCCGTCGGGGGATTCCCACGCCGGATCGATACACGGGCATTGCGACGCGGGCGCGGTGAACCGGGCGTTCGGGTGGGCGGCCTTGGCCCCGGTCTGCTTTGCGATCTCGGGTGTCCACTTGCCGCCCTGCCAGTCGATGCATTCGGCCGGCGGTTCATCGGTCATGCCTTCCCACCAGACGCCGCCTTCGGGCGTGAGACCGACGTTGGTAAAAATGGTATTTTTTGCCAATGACGCCATGGCGTTCGGGTTGGTTTTTTCGGACGTTCCGGGTGCGACGCCGAAGAAGCCGGCTTCCGGATTGATGGCACGCAGGTGGCCGGTGGCGTCCGGGCGGATCCACGCGATGTCGTCACCAACGGTCCAGATTTTCCACCCCTGATCCTGAAAATGGCGCGGGGGAATGAGCATGGCGAAGTTCGTCTTGCCGCATGCGCTGGGGAACGCGGCGGCGACGTAGGTTTTTTCGCCGTCGGGAGCTTCGACTCCGAGGATGAGCATGTGCTCGGCCATCCAACCTTCGTCGCGGGCCATGTTCGACGCGATGCGCAGCGCGAAACATTTTTTTCCGAGCAGGGCGTTGCCACCGTAGCCGGATCCGTAACTCCAGATCTCGCGGGTCTCCGGAAAATGAACGATGTATTTGTCGGGAGTACACGGCCACGGCACGTCGGCCTGGCCCGGAGCGAGTGGCGCGCCGACGGAATGCATGCAGGGCACCACGCGTTTGGAATCGGCATCGATAAGTTTAAAAACGGGCAGCCCGATGCGCGCCATGATGCGCATGTTCACCACAACGTACGGTGAGTCGGTGAGTTGCACGCCGATCTGGGAAAGCGGGGAACCGATCGGCCCCATCGAAAATGGCAGCACATACATCGTGCGGCCGCGCATGCAGCCGTCAAACAAGCTCTTGAGTGTGCGCCGCATCACGAACGGGTCGATCCAGTTGTTGGTCGGCCCGGCGTTCTCTTTTGACAGCGAGCAAATGTAGGTGCGGTCTTCGACGCGGGCGACGTCGGTGGGATCGGACTTTGCGTAATAACATCCCGGCCAGAGCGTTTCGTTCAGTTTGATGAACGTCCCGCTGGTCACCATTTGGGCGCAGAGGCGGTCATATTCCTCCTGCGATCCATCCACCCAATGAATTGAGTCCGGCTGGGTGAGTGCCGCCATCTTCTCAACCCATTTCAGCAGGTTTTTGTTCTTTGTGAGAGGCTGCGAAGGAATCGTCGTCGGCATAACTTCATCCTAGAAAGTCGGGGGACAAATACCAAGGAGCTTCACGAGTTTTTCAGAGCGATCTCGAAAGAAAAAAGCCTGCGACCCGAATCGAACGGGACCGCAGGCTTTTATTTGTCAGAGACGCCGGAAATCGACGCCGCGATGCGATCAGGTGGCCTTTTGGAGGCTTTCCAGCGTCACAATGTGCTCTTCGACGAGGGGCAGCAGTTCGGACGAGATAAGCGCCTTGCACTCGGGCAGGACTTCATCGTCGTCGAGCGCGCCCTGGTAGTCAGTGCGTCCGCTCTTTTCGCCGTTTTGCAATGCCTCGAGGGCGGAATCCGCACCAAAGAGATTGGCTGCACCCTGCACCAGGTTGGCAAATGCTCCCCAGGCTCCCGCGCCGTCCTCGGGCGTGCCGCCCATCGAGCGGACGTTTTGCGTGAGCACCGTGACCGCGTGCTGGTGGTCGGCGCGAATGCGGCTCAATTCGTCGAGAAGGGGTTCATCGCCATATTTGGAAATGGCTTTGTCGTAAGTCTCAACCGCCGAGCGTTCGCCGCGGAGAAGCTTGTTACAAATATCAATGCAATGGTCGTGAGTGGTGGTCATTTCGGTGGGTCATTCGAGGTTGTTGGGTGCGGGCAGCGGCCGCGCACACAGAAGGATCGACCCGCAGGACGTGACCGGTCGTATCACCGTCTCCTGCGACGGCCGATTACGTTTCGCTCGACGGCCGAGTCGCTGCTCCAGGCACTGCTGGCCGCGATTCCGTGATCAGCCGGGCACCCTGTCCGTACGTGATGTAGGCCCAGACCCAGTTGAAAAAGACGAACACGCGGTTGCGAAATCCGATCAGGAAAATCAGGTGGATAAAAACCCACGCGAACCACGCCGGCGCCCCGCTGAAACGCAGGCCGCGCAGATCCGCGATACCGGCGTGGCGACCGATGGTCGCGAGGCTGCCCTTGTCGAAATACCAGAAATCCGCCGGCGGTTGCCCGTCGAGCTGGCGGCGGACATTGCGCGCGGCGTGAGTGCCCTGCTGCAACGCGGCCGGAGCAACGCCCGGCACGAGCTGACCCCGCGCATCCTTGATCGCCACCATGTCACCGATGGCCTGGACTTCCGGATGACCGGCTATCGTGAGATCCTGATTCACCACCGCACGCCCCGCTCGATCACACTCGATGCCAAGTTGCCGGGCGAGCGGCGAAGCCTGATTTCCCGCGGCCCAGACAACCGTAGCCGCCGGCAGAACTTCTTCCCCGATCTGCACCGTCTCACCATCAATGGCTCGTACCGGCGTTGCGAGCCGCACCTCCACCCGCATCCTTTCGAGCTGGCGCAGGCCGCTGGCCGAAAGACTCGGATCGTACGCCGGGAGAACCCGGGGACCTGCCTCAACGAGGAGAACCCGTGTTTGCGCGGGATCGATCCGGCGGAAGTCCCGGGCCAGCGTCACGTGCGCAAGTTCGGCAATCGCCCCGGCCATTTCGACCCCGGTCGGCCCCGCCCCAACGACCACAAACGTCATGAGCGCACGCCGCTTGCCGGGATCAGATTCGTTTTCGGCGTGTTCGAATGCCGTCAGGATGCGGCGTCGAATGTCCACCGCGTCCGCGAGGTTCTTGAGTCCAGGCGCAAATTCCTCCCAGCTGTCGTTGCCGAAATACGCGTGCCGAGCCCCGGTCGCCACAATCAGGTAATCATACCGGAGCGATCCGTCCGTGAGCCGCACCTCACGTGCCGCCAGATCGATCCCGATCACTTCACCCAACACCACCCGTGCATTTTCCTGCCTCCGAAGAATCGAACGAATCGGCTTCGCGATGTCGGCCGGTGACAATCCGGCCGTGGCCACCTGGTAGAGCAACGGCTGAAAGACGTGGTGATTCGTCCGGTCGATCACCACGACCTGCACCGCCGCCCCGGCCAGCCCGCGCGCCGCACTCAGCCCGCCAAAACCTCCGCCGATAATGATCACCACCGGCAGGCTTGATTTTTGCAATTCAGCTGGGGATTGTTCTCGGGTCATAAGCGGACTTTGTGAAATTTTTCACAAAGTCGGTCCGACGGCAAACTCCAAAGCCCATCCCAATCGAGAAATTCTGCGTATCACCCTCTGACATGGCCACGACCTACGAACATCCGGACACGCTTGCGCGCAGCATTCAGCACCTCGACGACGTTCGGGACACGGGGGAATTGCTCGGCGAGACGCTGACGCTGAACATGGGGCCGTCGCATCCGTCGACGCACGGTGTGTTGCGATTGATTTTGGAAATGGACGGCGAGCTGATCACGAAAGCGACGCCGGACTGCGGGTATTTGCACCGCGGAGACGAGAAGATCGCGGAAAACATGCAATACAATCAGTTCGTCCCGTACACGGACCGACTGGATTACCTGGCACCGCTCGCCAACAACGTCGCTTACGCGCTGGCCGTCGAAAAACTGATGGGCTGGGAATTGCCGCCCCGGGGCAAGGCGATTCGCGTGATCGCGTGTGAGCTGGCGCGGATTTCGGCGCACCTGCTCGGCATCGGTGCCTACGGCCTCGACCTTGGTGCGACCACGGTTTTCCTTTTCACGTTCACCGAGCGCGAGAAGATCTACAACCTCATCGAACAGCTGACCGGAGCCCGGTTCACGACGAGTTACACGCGGGTGGGCGGACAGACGCACGATTTGCCCGACGCCTTCCCGGCCCAGACACGCGCGTTCATCGATTCCTTCCTGCCGGTGTGGGATGAAATCGACAGCCTGCTCACGCGCAATCGCATCTTCGTGGATCGCACGAAGGACATCGGCATCATTTCGAAAGAGGACGCCATCGCCTACGCAATCTCGGGGCCGAACCTCCGCGGCAGCGGGATCGAACACGACGTGCGACGGAAAAATCCGTACCTCGATTACGAAAAGTACGATTTCGAAATTCCCATCGGCGAGGTGGGTGACTGTTACGACCGATACCTGTGTCGCATGGAGGAGATGCGCCAGAGCTGCCGCATCATTCGTCAGGTGCTCGACACCCTGCCGTCGGGACCGATCAACTTTTACGACGCAAAAAGTTCGCTCCCGCCCAAGGTCGAAGTCCTCACCAAAATGGAGGAGCTGATCCACCATTTCATCGTCACGACCGAGGGCATCGACGCGCCGGTGGGCGAAGTTTATTTCGGAGCGGAAAACCCGAAGGGCGAGCTCGGATTTTACATTTGCAGCAAGGGTGGCGGCGTGCCGTACCGGCTCAAGATTCGCGCCCCATCGTTCGTGAATCTGAGCATTCTTCCAAAAATTCTGCCCGGCCACATGGTCAGCGACGTCGTCAGCATCCTCGGAAGCGTCGACTTCGTCATGGGCGAATGCGACCGGTAGCTGATCGCACTCCCGGCAGGAAGTCGTCCCCGATCACCGGCGGCTCGTTGGGAAGTTTTTGCTGATTCGCCCAACGGCGAGACAGTGATGGCCAGCGAGCACGGATTCGCGTAGGCCTGCGAACCGAAATGGGCTGGCTGGAGGCATTGGGCGAAACGAACGGGGTGGCGCAGGCCGTGCTCATCCTGTGCCTCGTTTCGGTCACCGGATTTGCGCTGGCCGCAATCAAGATCCGGGGAGTTGGCCTCGGCAGTGCCGGGGTGCTTTTCGCGGGCCTGCTCTTCGGGCATTTCGGCTGGCGGATTGAACCCGGCGTGATGGATTTTGTGCGCGAGTTCGGCCTGATCCTTTTTGTTTTCACGATCGGCCTGCAAATCGGCCCCGGATTTTTCGCGTCGATGCGGCGGCAGGGGCTTTCGCTCAACGTTTGTGCGGCGGCCATCGTGCTCGGCGGCGCGGCACTTGCGGCGGCGACGGTGCCGCTTCTCAATACCAGCGGGTTCGCGGCCGCAGGCCTGTTTTCCGGAGCGACCACCAATACTCCGTCACTCGGTGCAGCGCAGGAGGCGATCACCGCAACTCCCGGTGCCACGGCCGAGATGCGAGCCACCCCCGCCCTCGCTTACGCCGTCGCCTACCCGGGTGGCGTTTTTGGCATCATTCTCAGCCTGATCATTCTGCGGAAAATTTTCCGAGTGAATGACGCGACCGAGCTGGCGGCATTCGAGTCCGACCGACGCAGCCAGATCATTCCGTTGGAGCGTCGCAACCTGATTGTCACCAATGCCAATCTCGACGGTCTGGCGATCGGGCAAATTCCCGGGGTGCGGGAATCAGGTATCGCCGTCTCGCGATTGAAATCTGCGGGCACGGATGACATCCGGGTCGCCAGCGAGGATGCGATCGTCCACACCGGCGACCAGTTGCTCGCGATTGGAACCGCCACGGCGCTCGAATCATTTCAGCGTATCGTCGGTCGTGATTCCGAAGTCGATTTGATGGAGAGCCCCGGCCCGGTCGAATTCCGACGCTTGCTCGTGACCCACAAACCCGTCCTGGGAAAATCATTGCGCCAGCTTGGCATCAGCACACGGTGCGGCGTGGTGGTCACGCGCATCCAGCGGGGTGGCGTGCAAATGACGGCACGACCTGATTTCCGAATCGAGTTCGGCGACACGCTGCAAGTGGTCGGCGACGCGAGCGGTCTGGACCAGGCCGCCGCGTTGGTTGGCAATTCGGCGAAGGAATTGAAACAAACGCACTTCCTTCCCGTGTTCGCGGGCATTGCGCTGGGAGTCCTCTTTGGATTGATTCCCCTCTCCATTCCCGGTCTGCCCGTGCCCGTGCGGCTTGGTTTGGCGGGTGGGCCGCTCATCGCAGCCATCCTGCTGAGCCGGCTCGGACGAATAGGACCTGTGATCTGGCACATGCCGTCTGGAGCCAACCTCGCTTTGCGCGAGTTGGGCATCGTCCTTTTCCTTGCCTGCGTCGGTCTCAAGGCCGGTTCGCGGTTCATGGATTCGCTGCTGAGTCAGGAAGGAGCGGTCTGGCTCATCGGCGGTCTGATTATCACGATCCTTCCCCTGCTCGTCGTCGGCATCGCGGCGCGGTTTTTGCTGAAAATGAACTTTATCGTTCTCAGCGGATTGCTCGCGGGAAGCATGACCGATCCGCCCGCACTGGCCTTTGCCAATACGCTCGCAGGCAGCGATGCACCCTCGGTTTCTTACGCGGCGGTCTATCCACTCACGATGTTGCTGCGCATTCTGGCCGCGCAATTTCTCGTCCTCCTGCTCGCGTGATCTCCCGGTGCACGCCGCGCGCCCGTGTCCTGCGTCGGCATTGCCAAGTCGCAGCCGTCCCGTAACGTATCCAACAGTCTTTTCTGCCGGGCACCGCGGCTCGGCTATTTCTTCAAATCGTGCCCGAAAACCCATCCGAACCTTCGCCAGCCGCTCCACTTCCGGACGCTCTCAGCCCTGAGGGCCGCGAATTCCTCGAACGCCCGCCGAATCTTGTTCTCCGCGCCGGCAGTCTCGTACTCGCAGGAATGATGGCCATGCTCGTCGTGCTCGGCGTCGTGATCGAATACCCCGACACGATCCGGGCCCGCATCACGATTAGCGGAGAGCAACCACCCAGCCAGCTCGTCGCCCGCGCGAGCGGTCACCTCGAGAGTCTGCGGGTCAAAGAAGGCCAGCGAGTGAAGCGCGGCGACATCCTCGCGATCATTCAAAGTCCGGCCCGGGCGGAAACCGTTTTTCATCTGAGCACCAAACTCGAACGTCTCGCCCAGGCCCTCGCCAGCGACGCGCCCGACGAAGGCCCGCCATTCGTTGTCAAAAAGGATCTTGGCGGATTGCAGGACGAATACGCGGAATTTCTGCAAGCTTACACGCAGTGGCGCGATCCAGCCAAGGACGAGCACATGGTCAAAACGCGCGCGATTCTCAAGGAACAGGCCGAAGCGCTCACCAGCCAGATCGAATCGCTCCGCCGCCAGTCGAATTTTGCTTCGCAGGAAAGCACGATTTCCCGCGACCAGTACAAACGCCTCGAAATTTTGATGCAGCGCAATGCCCTCAGCATGGCGGAGCTTCAGGATCAGCAAATTGCCATTCTCCAGCAGGCCCGCACCGAAACGGATGCCCAACGCACGCTCGCGGAAGCGGAGGTCGAGGCCGTGCGGCTCCGCAAGGAGGCTCAGGATCTCGAATACGAACGTACGGAATGGCACCGCAACTCCCGCGAAAACATGGCTGCTCTGATCGGCAAACTCCGCGGCCAGATCGCTTTGTGGGAAGCCGACCACGTCCTGCGCGCACCAGCAAACGGAACCGTCGCGTTCTACGATTTTTGGACCGACCATCAATATGTCACCGTCGGACAGCAGGTTTTTGTGATCGTGCCCGAGGCGGACACGCTCGTTGGACGAATGACGGTTGCTCAGACCGGAATCGGGAAACTTGCTCCCGGACAACGTGTGATCGTACGGCTCGACGACTACCCGTATAAAGAATTTGGCGCGGTGACCGGGCAGGTGAACGCGATCTCGCTGGCCAAACGCGCGGGGGCTAATCTCGTGCGCGTTGACCTGCCGATTCCGCTGACCACGACATTCCAACGTGAAGTGCCGTTCCGTCAGGAAATGATGGGCGACGCCAGCATCGTCACCGAGGACGTGCGACTCATCGGACGGGTTTTCCGGGAAATCCGGCGGGCCTTCGTTCGATGACGGAGATCGCGCTCAAGATTCAGCGCCGACGTTACCCGGCGACAGCGGCTCGTGAGGTTGAGTTTCACGACACGGTTCACGCTGGCGGATCGGGTGGACGTTTTGTCATCAAACTCCGGGAGGTTTTTGTTTTCGACGGCCACACCTGCATGGCATTCGAGAAACACGGGCGATCGCTGGCAGAGGTGATCGACAACCAAAAGTTGAGCCGCCCGCGCATTCGGCGCATCACGCGACAAATGCTCAGTGCTCTTGCTGATTTGCATGCTCGCGGGCTCACCCACACGGATGTAAAGGCGGGCAACATTCTTTACACCGCGTCGTCCGGCGGCGAAGCCCGCCTGGCCGATCTCGGCAATGTCCGATCGACCCTCCGCCAGGGTGCGTCGCTCGGCAGTCGGGAATACCTCGCACCCGAAATCCTCATCGGCGCTCCGCTCACGCCGCGCCTCGATCTCTGGAGTCTCGGCTGCTGCGTTTACGAAATGCTAACCGGACGCGTGCTTTTCGATCCGCGCCGGGCAGCCGCCAAAAAATACCGCGAATTTCAATCCGGCCCGCAAGGTGTCGATGTGCCACTCGGACCAGCCGCTCTAGCCGACGAAGCCGAGGAAATCGCCGAACAGTACTCGCACGGAACCATCATTGCGGGGAAATACCAGCTGCGCCGCGAACTGGGACGTGGGCGATTCGCCACGGTCTGGTCGGCCGAAGTGCTCCACGACGAACCCTTGCCTCGCGAGTGGGCGGAGGGCGTGGATCAACGAACGGGCAGTGCTGAGAATGATGCAGACGAACGCGCCTGGCGGGCCACCCGGGGTGCGAAAGACCTCCTCGACCTCGCGCTCAATCACGAGCACGTCATCCTGATTTCGCGACTCTGCGGCCCGTTCCCGAAGTCGTTGGTCACCGATGCGCGTTTCCGAAACAGCTTTTTCGAGGACGATGGGGAAATCCGATTTCGTCCCCGCGTTGGACGTCTGGGAGTGCGGGAGCGGCTGCGGCGCGCCACCTCGCTGCGCGGCAAGGTGCTCGACGAAACGGCTGACTTTCTCTCCGGCCTGCTCACGCTCGATCCGGCGAACCGCCCGGATGCTTCGCGCGCCCTTGAGCATCCGTGGGTTGCGACTGCGGATATTTGATCAGTGGAAAATCTTCTCACTGGACTATTGCAAATACCGGGCGAATTTCTGACGAAATGAAAACTGACGCAATCGAAAAGCCAAGCATCCTGACCGTGTTTGCAGCCGACGCCCTGAAATCTCCCGCCACGGTGACGGGTGGAGCACGGCGTCGCCGCCGCAATCGCCGCCGCAACAAACGAGGCAACGGAGGAAGAAGCCGCAACGGTCGCAGCAATAACGGCAACAGCCGCACCAACAACAGCCGCAGCAATACCTGATCGGCTGCTTCTAATTTCCAAATCTCCGCGTTTTCAACGCGGCGCTGGACAGGAGGGATCAAAATCCCTCCTGTCCTGTTTTGTGGACGAATGAATTTTCATCCGGCCACCGGTTGCCCATGCCGAAACGTTTTCCCTACCACGCCCAGCTCGATGCCATGGACTGCGGTCCGGCTGCGCTGCGCATGGTGTGCAGCCACCTTGGTCGCGCAATTCCGCAAACTGTCATTCGCGACCTTTGCGGCATTGGCCGTAGCGGCGTCAACCTCCAGGGCATGGCCGAGGCCGCGGAAAAACTCGGCCTCCGCGCGATCCCGGTTCGGCTGACATTTCAACGCCTTCGCGACCAGGCTCCCCTGCCCTGCATCGCACACTGGGAGGGCGATCATTTTGTCGTCGTTTACGCAATCACGTCGCGCAAGGTTCGCGTGGCCGATCCCGCGGCAGGTCTGATCGACTACACGCACGGCGAATTCCTTCGCGCGACTGCACCCGCGGAAACTCCCGAAACCGACGATGCTCCGGGCATTTATCTCCTGCTTGAAACCACTCCCGCGTTCCACGAAATCGCAGATTCGGGCGGTCGCGAACTGACCGGACGCCGCGGTTTCGGCTTCTTTTTCGGATACCTGCGGCCGCACTACCGCCTCATGGGCCAGGTGATCCTCGCCATGCTGGTCGGTCTCGGGATCGAGCTGATTCTTCCGTTTCTCGCGCAGGCCCTGGTGGATCAGGGCATCGGGCAAATCGATCTGCAATTCATTTACGTCCTGCTCGGTGCGCAGATCGCCCTCTCCGTGAGTCAGACAATGGCGGACATGATTCGAAGCTGGTTGCTCTTGCACATTGGATCGCGGGTGAGCGTGGCCATGATTGCCGACTTCCTCGGCAAGTTGCTTCGGCTGCCGCTCGCGTTTTTCGATTCCCGGTCACCGGGCGATATCACGCAACGGATCGACGATCACCAGCGGGTGAAAAACTTCCTCATGTCGTCCTCGCTCGACATCGTGTTTTCGCTGCTGACGTTCGTCGTCTTCGCGTTTGTGCTCGCAGTTTACAGCTGGCTCATCCTCGGCGTGTTCCTCTTTTTTTCGATTCTCTCCGTCGGATGGCTGCTCATCTTTTTGAAAAAACGGCGCGAGCTCGATCACAAACGATTTGCCCTCGAAGCGAAAGAACGGGACGTGCTTTTCGAGGTCGTGCAGGCCATGCCGGAAATCAAAATCCATGGCCTTCAACGTGAGCGGCGCACGGCGTGGGAGCGGCTCGCCATCGACGAATACCGCCTCGACGCAAAAAGCCTCTGGCTGTACCAGGCGCAGCGCATCGGCGTCATGCTGGCATCGAACCTCCGCAACGTCCTCATTTCCTTTGTCGCCGCCCGTGCCGTGATTTCCGGAGAAATGACGCTCGGTATGATGCTGGCCACTCAATACATCGTCGGCCAGCTCAACTCCCCGATCAGCCGGCTCATCGACTTTGTTCACACCGGGCAGGACGCCCGACTGAGTCTCGAACGTATGCAGGAAATCTCCACGCACGCCGACGAGGAGGATGAGGGCATCGCTCGCAAAAATTTTGCGATCCCGAGCGGGACCGCCCTCCGGCTGATTGACCTTACGTTTCGTTATCCTGGTGCCGGCCAGCCGGACGTATTGCACAACGTCGACTTGAACATCCCCGTGGGCAAAATAACCGCCATCGTCGGTTCAAGTGGGAGCGGGAAAACAACGCTGCTCAAGTTGCTGCTCGGACTTTACCCGCCGACCAATGGCGAAATTCGACTCGACGATATTCCGCTCGCCGCGTGGAGCGGTGCGGATTGGCGCGCGCGCTGCGGCGTCGTGATGCAGGACGGCTACATCTTTAACGCGTCGATCGCGCGCAACATTGCTCCGGGCGATCAGGCCATCGATCCGGTCCGTCTGAATCAAGCCCTCCAGTTCGCAAATCTCGGCGAATTTGTCAGCACCCTTGCGAATGGCGTGCGCTCACCAGTCGGTACGGAGGGCCAGGGGCTTTCCGGAGGCCAAAGACAACGCATCCTGCTCGCCCGGGCAATCTACCGAAATCCGCAGTTCCTTTTCCTGGACGAAGCCACCAGCGCACTCGATGCGAGCAACGAGACTCTCGTGCTTGGCCACCTGCGCGAGTTTGCCCGCGAGCGCACCGTGGTCGTCATCGCGCACCGCCTCAGCACCGTGCGGCATGCCGACCAGATCGTTGTGCTCGACGGCGGCTCGGTTGCGGAAACCGGCACGCACCACGAATTGCTTGCCCGCACCGGCCCGTATCATCGCCTCGTTTCCGACCAGCTCTGAATTCGGACGAAACGCCTCGCGCACCGGCAGTGCAAAGAGCAGATATCAGCTCAGGTATTTTTCGAACGGAGCGTCGGGCTCGACCGGGCCAACCACCGTCATCGTGGTCCGGTTTGGCACGAGCGATGCCTGGCAGATACGCTGAATATCGTCCGGAGTGACGGACTGCAGGCGATCATGAATCTTCTCGGGATCGACGGCGTCGCCGTAAAAGAGTGCCGAATAGCCGATGCGGGAATTTTGCGACGACGTGCGTTCCAGCGACATGCGGCTGCTGCCGATCGCGTAATCTTTCGCGCGTTTCAACTCGGCGGAATGAACCGGACTGGTGCGCAAGCGGCGGAATTCACGACAGAGCAGGTCGAGAGTTTTCGGGACATTTTTGCAGTCGAGCCCAACGTAAAAGTTCACGACGCCGGTGTCTTCGTAATGACTCACGTTCGAGCTCACCGTGTAGCAAATGCCGCGCTTTTCGCGCAGCTCCTGGAAAAGCCGCGAACTCATGTTTCCCGCGAGCAGGATGTTCAGCAGCGTCGCGCCGTAGCGGTCGGTCGAATGCAGATCGCACGACGGCACGGCGAGGGCGAGGTGCGTCTGCTGGGTATCCCGTTTGACGATGCGAACGCGCGGGCGTTCGGGCAGAGCGGGTGCGGGCCGGGAAACAGTACGACGGCCGCGCGGCAGGGAGCCAAGCAACTCGTCGACACGTTTAACGACCACGTCGTGCTTCACGCAGCCGGCGGCGGACACCACCGTATTGGATCCGTGATAATGCGTTTCGCGGTAGCGGAGAAAGTCGGCCTTGGTCAGTCGCGAAATGCTTTCCACGCTACCCGTAAGCGATCGGCCGAGCGCGTGGTTCGGCCACAATTCCTCCCAAAGAATTTCCTGCACGAGCTCCGACGGCTCATCGAGATACATTTGGATTTCCTCGGTGATCACACAACGTTCCTTGCGGATATCGGCCTCGGCGAATCGCGGAGACAAATACATGTCGCATAAAACCGAGCTCAGCCGCTGAAATCGATCCGCCGGCGCCGAGCCGTAATAAACGGTGTGGTCGTGCGTCGTGGTCGCGTTGAGGTATCCTCCCACCCCCTCGATTTCCTGCCCGATCTGGCGGGCGGTTCGTCGGTGAGTGCCCTTGAAGAGCATGTGCTCGATGAAATGCGAAATGCCGGCAAGTTTAAGCGGCTCGTGGCGGCCACCGACGGCCGTCCAGATGCCGAACGTGGCTGATTGGGTCTGCGGCATTTCGCAGGTGATGACGCGGATGCCGTTGGCGAGAGTCGAAAGCTGGGTATTCACACAAGACTGGCCGCGGCGCGCGACTGCAGAATAAACTCCGCCACAGCCACGTCCCGCGGGACGGTCACTTTAAAGTTCCAATCCGAGTTGGCCACCAGAAAGACGGGCTCGCCCAATCGCAGCAACGCCGAGGTTTCGTCAGTCACAGCCGCCCCGTCGCGGATCACCGATTCCATCGCCCGCCGCAGAGTCTGCGTTCGAAACACCTGCGGCGTCTGCAATCGCCACAGATTCTCCCGCGGCACAAGTTCGACGAATCGTCCGGACTCGTCAGCCCGTTGCAGTGTGTCGGTCTCCGGTTCCGCGGCAGCAGCGGCCCCGTGCACAATTGCAGCCGCCACGCAGCTCTCGATCAACGCCGACGTGACCAGCGGCCGCGCCGCGTCGTGCACCGCGATCAATCCTCCACCCTCGCCAAGCGCGGCAAGACCGGCGGAAACCGATTCCTGCCGGGTCGCGCCACCCGGCACAAATCCCCGGATTTTTCGATTCGTCCCGACCGCCTCCCTGATCTGCCCTTCGTGCCGCGGCGAACAGACGACAACGATTTCCGTGATCGCGCGGCTCTGAACGAACGCCTCGACGGTGTGACGAATCAAGGGCACGCCCAAAACGGGCGTGAGCACCTTGTCAAAACCCATCCGACGACTGGATCCCGCCGCCACGATGATGGCCGTGCAATGCGGTGCGGCCGCCTCGGTTTCCGAAGCACTCACGTCACGGCAGCTGTTTTTGCACTTCCGAGCTGAGCGTCTTGCCGTCGATGCGGCCGGCCGCTTTCGCGTTTGCGAGTTTCATCACAGCTCCCATTTGCTGACGCGTCGTCGCGCCGGCTTCGGAAATGCTTTCCCGCACGAGAGCACTCACGTCGTCAACGGACATCGCGGCCGGCAGATACGCTGACAACATTTCGATCTCAGCCTTCTCTTTGTCAGCCAGGTCCTGCCGTCCTCCGCTCTCGTAACCCGCGACAGAATCCTGACGCTTCTTGACCTCTTTGCGCAGGACGGAAATGGCGACGTCGTCCGACAATTCCGTGCCCGAGCCGCCAGCCTCGATCGCGGCATACTTCAACGAAGATTTGAGCATCCGCAGCACGGATAAACGCGCCGTCTCTTTTGCTCGCATCGCATTTTTGATGTCGTCGTCGATCTGGGTCGTGATGGCCATGCGACACGCTAACGCCCCGCAATAATTCGCGCGGTCATTTTTTCCGCGAATTTTTCCCTGTTGTCCCGACGCGATTTCGCTTGGACGTTGTGTCTGGCTGATCATTCGTGTCACACTCGATCATCCAGCGAATGACTCACCCGGCTCCCGGCCGTCATGTAGCGCCCCGCGTCAACGCGATGAGAGAAAACCTCCCACTTCCAGTCCCCCGGCGACTTGTCGTCGGGGTGGTCGGAATGACGGGAATCGTGGCTGGAGCATCGCTGATCAGCGGGATGTTGAATCACGGGACGAATGGAACCTCGGTCCCCGGGTGGCTTTTGATGAAGCCAAACACCGCCGTTGGATTTTTGCTTTCCGCGACCGCACTGGCCTTCTGCCTGAGCGATGCAGGATCCCGGTGGATCCGTTGGTTCGGACCAGGGGTTTCGATTTTAGTGGTCACACTGGGCGGAATGACCCTGACCGAGCATTTGCTTGGATGGAATGCCGGGATCGATGAAGTGATCGGCCACGACGCGAGCGAAGAGCTTCACGAACCTGGAAGAATGGCCCCCTGCACCGCGCTGAGTTTTGCGTTTCTCGGGGTGGCGTTGATGGTCGCGAACCTCCCGGCACGGCGTTGGCGACCGCCTCTCGTCAAAACGCTCGCGACAACCGTCGCGCTCATCGGGCTGCTTGCCCTCGCCGGACACCTCGCCGACGGACTGTTCGGAGCGCGTCAATGGACCTACACCGGGATGGCCGCACCCGCGGCGATTTGTTTTATCCTGATCGGAGGGGCGCTGTTGGCAATCGCGCGAACGGACGAACCGTTCACCCTGTTCCTCGATCTGCCCGCCGCTACGGGATTTCTGGCGGTCGTAGTGCTGATGCTCACCGCCGCCCATTTTGCATTCCGTCACACGACGGAGCTTCTCGCAACGAGTGGCTGGATATCCCAACAGCAGGTGATCATTGGAAATCTGCACCAGGCCGCGTCGGAGTTGGCTCTATTGGAAAGCAGCCAGCGCGGATTCGTGATCACGGGAGACGATCGCGCCCTCACCGACCGGACGGATGGCCGGATCCGGCTCGAAGCTGCCCTCTCGGATATTCGCCGCCTGACCGCTGGACGCTCCGGCCAGCAGGCGCTTGCCAACGAGTTGGACTCTCTCGTGGCTGAGCGACAACGTTGGGAGGAACTCACGCTGGCGACACGCCGCACGGACGGTGCGGAGGCCGCCGCACGCCTGGTCGCCAACGGTGAGGGCGCCCGGCTGCGAGACCAGCTTCGCGAATTGATCAGCCGCATGGAGACCGCGGAATACTCCCTGCTCGCGGCGGACAAAAAGCGGGCGGAGTCGGCGGCGGCCTCGACGTTGCTGTTGCTGCCGCTCGGCACCTTCGTGAGCCTTTCGGTCCTGTTCGGCGGGTGGTATTTTCTCAATACCGGTCTCGGCGAACGCGCGCACGCAGTGGCGGATTTGCGCCGTTTGGTGGCCGTGATCGAATCAACGGACGATGGGGTGATCAGCCACGACCTTGCGGGCAACATCACGAGTTGGAATCCGGGTGCGGAACGTTTGTTTGGATTTTCCACCGCGGAGGTAATCGGGAAACCCGCGGCGATGCTGGCACCGCTTGGCCACCGCGAGCTTGATCAGGAGCTTCTCGCCCGCATCCATCGCGGTGAACACGTTCCGCCGTTCGACACCATTCGCGTGCGGCGGGACGGGTCGACGTTCGATGCGTCGATCACCTTGTCGCCGATTTCCGACGACAACTCAGTCAGTGTGGGCGCGTCATTGATCGCCCGGGACGTCACGGAAAACAAACGACGGGAACGTGAGCTGGCGCGGCTCACCCGCCTCTACACCGCATTGAGCCACGTGAATCAGGCCATCGTGCGGACCTCCAACCGCGAAACGTTGTTCACCTCGGTGTGCGACGTGCTCGGCGGACAGGGCGGATTTCATCTCGCCTGGATTGGCTGGCATGATTCCAACCGTCGGCGACTCGTCCCGGTTGCCTCATGGGGCGACTCCCACGGATATTTGGAAACGCTGAACGCTCCTTCGGACGCTCAACCCGACCGCAGCGGAGAACCGTCATCCACCGCCTTCCATGAGGGACGAACCTGCGTGAACGACAAACTTTCGGCGGAGAACAGCGAACCGGCGTGGCGGAACGAGGCGGGAAAACGAGGCATCCGGTCCATCGCGGCCTTTCCCATTCGCCAACGCGGTGCCCCGGTGGGAGCGCTGGCCGTTTGTGCCATCGAATCGGGCTTTTTCCGGGACAAAGAGATTGCGCTACTGGAGGAAGTTGCGGGCGACATTTCCTTCGCGCTCGACAATTTCGCCAACGTCGAAGAGCACCGCCAGGCGGAAGCCCGGGCGGCTCGTGAGCAGCAATTTTCGACCGCGATGCTCGAGAGCATGCCGGGCATCGTTTATTTCTACGACGAACAGGGAAAATTCCTTCGATGGAATCGGAATTTTGCCTCCATGTCCGGGTATTCCGCCCGCGAAATTTCTCGCATGCACCCGCTGGATTTTGTCGTTGCTTCCGAGCGTGAGCGACTAGCCAAGCGCATCTCGGAGGTGCTGGATACGGGAGAATCATTCATCGAAGCGAACTTCCTCGCCAGGGATGGCACCATCACCCCGTGTCTTTTCACCGGTCGGCGAATTATTTTCGAAGGCAAACCCTGCCTCGTTGGCATGGGGATCGACATCTCGGCCCGCAAACGCGCCGAAGCGGACCTGCGCGCCAGCGAAGAACGTTACCGCACCACGCTCGAAACCATGATGGAAGGCTGTCAGATCATCGCCTTCGACTGGACGTGCATTTACCTGAACCAGGCCGCAGCCACCCACAGCCGTCGGCCGCGCAGTGAAATTCTCGGCCGAAAATTGATCGACATCTGGCCCGGCATCGAGCGCTCTCCACTGTTCACCTTGCTCCGACGCGGAATGAATGACCGCACGTCCGCATTGGAAGAAATCGAATTCACCTTCCCGGACGGCCGCACCGGTTGGTTCGAAGTCCGCTGCCACCCCACTCCCGACGGAATTTTCATCCTGTCGATCGACATCACCGAGCGCATCAGCGCACAAGCCGAGCTGCTCGCGTTCAACGCTGATCTCGAGCAACGGGTCGTCGCCCGGACGACTGAACTCGAAGCCTTGAACCACGAACTCGAGTCGTTCTGTTATTCGGTCTCGCACGATCTGCGCGCACCGTTGCGGGGAATCGCCGGCTTCACCCAGATTCTCGCTGACACCTGCGGTCCGACGCTCGACGCAACGACCCGGAGTTATTTCGACCGCGTCCTTGGAGCAGCGCACCGCATGAGTCAGCTCATCGATGACCTGCTCGATCTTTCCCGCGTGACTCGGGAGGAATTTCACCGCGAGTCCGTGGACCTGAGTGAATTGGCGGGCCGGATTGTCCAGTCTTTGCGCGATGCGACACCCGATCGCCGCGTTCGGGTCGAGATTGCCGCGAATCTTATGGTGCAGGGCGATGCGAATCTCCTGCGCATCCTGCTCGAAAATCTTCTGGGCAACGCGTGGAAGTTCACTACCAAAATTTCGGCGGCCCGCATTTCCTTTGGCGCCGAGGAGACGCCCGGCGGCCGTGTTTTTTCACTCCGCGATAACGGCGCAGGGTTCGACATGCGCTACGCGGGCAAACTCTTCGCGCCCTTCCAGCGGCTGCACCGCGAAACGGAATTTCCCGGCACGGGTATCGGTCTCGCCACCGTGCAACGCATCATTCATCGCCACGGCGGCCGTATTTGGGCGGATTCGGTCGTCGGCGAAGGAGCCGCTTTTCATTTCACGCTCCGCCAAATTTGACCCGCATCCTATGCAGACAAAAAGCATCCTGCTCATCGAGGACAATTCGGATGACGAGGAACTCACCATCCTCGCCTTCCGGAAGAACGATATCTCGACCCCCGTCGTCGTCGCGCGAGACGGGGCCGAAGCTCTCGAACTTCTCTTCGGCAAGAAAGCGGCCGAGCATCCGGCACCCTCCATCGTTCTGCTTGATATCAATCTTCCCAAGATCGACGGGATCGAGATCCTCCAGCGGATCCGCAGCAACGAACGCACCAGATTTTTACCCGTCATTGTGCTGTCTTCCTCCTGCGAGGAGCAGGACGTCCATGATTGTTACAGCCTGGGCTGCAATAGCTACGTCCGCAAACCCGTGAATTTTCCGGCTTTTGTCGAGGCGGCCCGACACCTCGGCCTCTACTGGCTGCTGCTCAACGAACCGCCCCCAACTCCCAACTGAATGTCCGTTCCACTTCACCTTCTTCTGGTCGAGGATTCCCCCGACGACGCGACTCTCATCGTGGAAAATCTCAGTCGCGGCGGATATGAGATTTCCTGCGACCGCGTGGATACAGCGACCGCACTACGGGACGCCCTGCGGGACGATGCGTGGGACCTTGTGATTTCCGACTATTGCATGCCGGGATTTGACGCGCGTGGGGCCATTGAGGTGTTGCTCACGTCCGGTCGCGACACTCCGCTCATCGTTGTCTCCGGCACCGTAGGCGAGGACGTCGCGGTCGAAACGCTCCAGCTCGGAGCTGAGGATTATCTGCTGAAACAAAACCTCACCCGTCTCGTCCCGGCCGTCATGCGGACCTTGCTGATCGCCGAAAATCGCCGCCGCTCCCGCGCCCTCGAAAGTATGAAAAGCCTCTTCATGGAGAAGCTGCTCGACATGATCTGCACGATCGATGCCCAGGGCCGCTTCACCGAGGTCAGCTCGGCATCGGAATTCATCCTGGGTTATGCACCCGACGAACTCGTCGGTCACGCCTTCCTCGACTTTGTCCATCCGGACGACCAGGCCATGACGCGTGCCGAGGCGGCTGCCATCATGGCCGGAAACCAGACCACCAACTTCGAAAATCGCTACCTCCACAGAACGGGAAAAATTGTCGAGCTCCTGTGGTCGGCCAACTGGTCGGAGCACGATCAATTAATGATCGCCGTCGCACGCGACGTAACCGAACACCGCCGCAAGGACGAAGCGCTTCGCCTTCGCGAACGGGCACTCGGCGAAGTCTCCCAGGGTGTCCTCATCAGCGACGAAAACCGCCTGATCACCTACGCGAACGCCAGCTTCACATACATAACGGGATACACTGAGGACGAGATGCTCGGTCGAAACTGTTCGCTCCTCCAAGGTCCCGGCACGGATCCCGACACGATTGCGGAAATGCGTGCTGCCATTCACGCCGGTCTGCCCTTCGATTGTGAGATCCTGAATTACCGCAAAGACGGCACACCGTTTTGGAACGAGCTGTCCATTGCCCCGATTCAGAATGCAATCGGTGGTCCACTTCGATTCGTAGGCATCCAGCGCGACGTCACCGCCCGTCGAATGGCCGAAGAAGCTCTGCGGCAAAAAACCACCCTGCTCGAGGCCGTTGTCGAGTCGTCGCTCGATGGCATCAAGGTCGTGGACGCCGCGGGCAAAATCATTCTCCAGAACGAACGAACGAACGAACTCTGGGACCTGCCACCGGAAATCGCGTCGTGCGACGACAATCCCCGGATCCTCGATTTCGCGATCAGCCAGACAAAACATCCCCTCGAAGCCGCCCAAAAAATCGCAGAGCTTTTCGCGAATCCGGATTTGGTCAACCGCGACGAGATCGAACTCGTGACGGGCAAAATTCTCGACCGCTATTCGGCACCCGTGCGCGATCGTGCCGGGCATTATTACGGACGGATCTGGACATTTCGCGACATCACCGAAGCCCGCGCGCGCGAACAACGCCTCGCCCGGGCCCTCGCCCTCGAGCAAAAACTCACGCTCGAGGCCAAGGCCGGTGAACGCGCCAAGGGCGAGTTTCTTGCCGTGATGAGCCACGAAGTTCGCACTCCGCTCAACGGAATCCTCGGTTTCGCCGAACTCCTTTCCCACGCCACCTTTCCGTCGCCGGAATACGAAAACTACTCGCGCACGATTCTGCAAAGCGGCGAAGCCCTGCTTCGAATCCTCGACGACATTCTGGAATTCAGCCGCCTGGAATCCGGCCGCCTCACGGTCGAAATGGTGCCGTTTTCACCACGGGAACTCCTTGAAGACATCCGCAGTTTGCTCGCCCGCCAGGCCGACGAGAAGGGACTCACCTTCACCATCGACATTGCGGAAACCATCCCGGCGTTCGTCGCCGGGGATCCCGGACGGCTGCGCCAGATTCTTCTCAACCTCACTGGCAACGCCATCAAGTTCACGCAGGCTGGCTTCGTGGCGGTTCGCCTCGATGCCGACGCGGGCGAACCGCCCTCGCTGGTTCTCCGCGTGCAGGACAGCGGTCCAGGCATCGCCGCCGACCAGTTCGAACGAATTTTCCAGCCGTTCACCCAGGCGGACTCCAGCATTTCCCGTCGGTACGGCGGAACCGGACTTGGCCTCACGATCAGCCATCGCCTTGGTAAATTGCTCGGCGGCACGCTCACCGTCAACAGCCCACCTGGCGCGGGCACGGAATTTACCCTCTCGCTTCCGTTGCGCGCGGTCGCCCCGGTCGCATCTGCCACCCAGACGGTACCACTCGAATCTTTGGACACCGGATTCGCCCTTCGTCATCCCTTGAGCATTCTCATCGTCGAGGACGACAAGGTGAACCTCAAGCTGATGGAGACGCTCATCCGGAGGCTCGGATACCAGGCACAAGTTGCGCGCGATGGACGGGAAGCGGTGAAGATTTTCCGCATCGAACGTCCCACCTGCATCCTCATGGATTTACAAATGCCGGAGATGGACGGCATCCAGGCGACCGAAGCGATTCGCAACCTTGAGAGAACTCACGACTTCAAACCCCCGGTGTTCATCTCGGCTCTCACCGCCGACATCTTTCCGACCGACCGCAAACGCAGCTTCGACGCCGGGATGAACGAATATCTGAACAAACCCGCTAAATTTGATGCCCTCGCCCGGGTCCTCGCCCGAGCGAGCCAGCACGCGGCGAGTTTCACGTAAAATGAACGCACCTTTCGCCCCTCAAACCCGGAGGGTTCTGGATTGCGAAGCTCTGATTTTTCCACCCGTCGCCGACCGCATCTCCTCACCGAACGAGAGGGACGCGTGGCCTCTTGTCTTTTTGGTTCGACCTGGGGCATCGTAGCGCGATGTCTGTCCGCACCCGCTTTGCTCCTTCGCCCACCGGATTTTTGCACGTGGGGGGCGCCCGCACGGCACTTTTTAACTGGCTCTACGCGCGCAAGCACGGCGGCACATTCGTTCTGCGGGTCGAGGATACCGACGCCAAACGCAACACTGCCGAAGCCTATCAAGTCATTTACGAAGGCCTGAACTGGCTTGGCCTCGGGTGGGATGAAGGTCCGCAGATCGGCGGAAATTTTGGTCCGTACTTCCAGAGCGAACGGAACGCTATCTACGAAAATCACTTCGAGGTGCTTCAGAGCAAAGGCATGCTCTACGAGGATGGCGGGGCGTGGCGGTTCCGCTCCCCGCGAGAGCCCGTCACCGTGGAAGATCTTGTTTGCGGGAGCGTGCGATTCGATCTTTCCAATCCCGGCACGCACCCCGACATGACGATTCGCCGTCCAGATGGGTCGTGGATCTTTCACTTCGTCAACGTCGTGGACGACATCGAAATGCAGCTCACCCACGTGATTCGCGGCGAGGATCATTTGTCGAACACGCCGAAACACATCGAGCTTTACCGAGCGCTCGGAGCCGAGCCGCCGAAGTTCGCCCACATTCCGCTCATCCTGAACCACGAGGGCAAAAAGCTCAGCAAGCGCGACGGCGGATCCAGCATCACGAACTACATCGACCAGGGCTATGCGCCTGAGGCCGTGATCAATTATCTGTGCCTGCTGGGCTGGTCACCGAAGGACAATCGCGAGTTTCTGACCGTCGAAGAAATCCGCGAATTGTTCACGCTCGACCACGTCAATCGGCGCAACGCCGTCTTCGATCTCGACAAATGTTTTTGGCTGAACGGCCAGCACCTGATCCACATGCCGCTCGAGCGTTTTGCCGATCTCACGCTTCCGTTCATCGAGCAGGCTGCCATTCCGTACGGCACCCGCGAGGCGCTCCTCCCGGCGCTCGAGATCGTCAAACCCAAGGTGAAACACCTCTCCGACGTTCCGGACTGGATTGGATTCCTGTTCACCGAGGCCTACACGTACGATCCCGCCGCCGTGGAAAAAGCGTTGAAAAAACCCGACGCGCTCCTCCGCCTCGAGCAACTGCACACGGCTTACACCGACGCCACACCGTGGACCCCCGAGGTTCTCGAAATGCTACTCAAACAGACGGCGCTGAACTTCGCGTGCAAAACGGGCGAGTTCATCCACCCAGCCCGTGTCGCCGTGAGCGGGCGCGCCGTCGGGCCGGGGCTTTACGAAATGCTCGCGGTGCTCGGCCGCGACCGCGTGCTCACCCGTCTGCGCCGCACGATCGATTTGTTTCTGTCATGACAACCTATCCCGCCAGCGACCTGATCTCCGGAGCGCTCGGCAATATCTCCCCTCCTGCCCGGGTAGCTGTGTTTGGCGATCCCGTTGCGCATTCGCGCTCTCCCGCTTTCCACAATGCCGCGCTGCGCGCCGCCGGCATCGATGCCTCGTATGTGGCCATTCACGTGACTCCGACCGAGCTCGCCGACGCCTTGCGTGCCTTGCCCGATCAAGGATTTCTCGGCACCAATCTCACCATTCCGCACAAGACCGCGGTGCTGCCGCTGCTGGATGCGATCGATCCGGCAGCGCAGACGATTGGCGCGGTGAACACTGTGTCCGTGCAGGACGGCCAGCTGACAGGGTTCAACACCGATGGCCCCGGTTTTCTCCGTGCGATCCGTGAGGAATTTTCCGTGGACGTGCGTGATTTGCGCATCCTGATTTTTGGCGCGGGCGGCGGAGCCGGTCGTGCCATTGCCGTTCAATGTGCACTCGAAGGTTGCGAGCGACTCGTTCTCGTGAACCGCACGGTCGAAAAGGCCCGGGCGCTTGCCACCGAACTCGAACCCCTCTTCCGCACCGAACGTCTCGCGGGGCCATCCGACCGCCTCCAGACAATTCCCCACGATCTCGCCGCCATCCGCGCCCAGCTCGAATCGATCGATCTGGTCGTCAACGCAACTTCGATTGGCATGAAACGCACCGACCCTGCACTCGTACCCGAGGCCCTGCTCGCGCCGAGTCTGCTCGTTTACGACACGGTTTACGCAACGGGCCGATCCCGACTTGTCGAGGACGCCATCTCCGCAGGTGCCCGCGCCGCCAACGGGCTTTCGATGCTCCTTCACCAGGGTGCCCTTTCGTTCGAGATCTGGTTCGACCGCCCGGCTCCTCTCGCCGAAATGCGCGCCGCTCTTGCGTCCGGCTTCGCCTGAAAAAAAACCGCCGCCGCCCAGCCGCCGGATCGTCAAAAATCCCAGTGAGCGCGCAGGTTGATGAGGTCGGTGACCAATCCGGTCCAGCCGGTCTGGTGACTGGATCCGCAGCCGCGGCCGGTGTCGGCGTGGAAATATTCGTTGAAGAGCACGAGGTCTTTCCACGCGGGATCGTTGGCGTAACGCGATTCCCCGCCGTGACACGGCCGACGCCCTTCCGCGTCCGGCCGGAAGAGCGATATCAACCGATCCGAGAGCAGGCGCGCCGCTTCTCCGAGCGTCACGCGATGGCCCGAGCGCGTCGGAAATTCCACCGTGAGCGAATCGCCGTAAAAGCGATGGTACGTGCGCAATGCTTCGATGAGCAGATAATTGACCGGAAACCAGACCGGTCCGCGCCAGTTGGAATTGCCCCCGAACATTCCCGTCGTGCCCTCGCCCGGCTCGTAATCGACCGAATACGGCACGCTGCCCGCCCAATAAACGTACGGATTTTTTTCGTGGTATTTCGAAACCGACCGGATGCCGTAAGGAGAAAGAAATTCGTCCTCGTCGAAGAGATACGGAAGGATCCGCTCGAGGTGTTCACGCGTTGGGATGGCGAGCAGTCGACTGCCTTCCGCGTCGGCGTTTCCCTCCAGCACGTGATGCACAAGCACGTCGTGATTGCGCACGAACCACTTCACGCGGGCGGCAAATTGCGGACAACGCTCCTCGTAAGTTGCGGGCACGATGGTCGCGGCAATCAGCGGCATGAATCCCACGATGGACCGCACACGCAGCGCCTCGTGGCGACCGTCGACTTCAAGCATGTCGTAATAAAAGCCATCGGTCTCGTCCCAGAGCCCCGTGCCGCCAAGTTCGTTGATCGCATGAACGATGCGCACAAAATGTTCGAAAAACTTGGAGGCAAGGTCCTCGTAGACGTCGTCGGTCTGTGCGAGCTCCAGCGCGATGGAAAGCATCTGGACGCAATAAAATGCCATCCACGCCGTGCCGTCCGCCTGTTTTAACGTACCGCCGGTGGGCAGCGGTTTCGAGCGATCAAAGACGCCGATGTTGTCGAGGCCCAGAAAACCGCCCGCAAACAGATTGTGGCCGTCCGGGTCTTTGCGGTTCACCCACCACGTGAAATTCAGCAGCAGTTTCTGAAAAACGCTTTCGAGAAATTTCGGGTCACTCTCGCGTAGCAGCCACGGCAACCGGTAAACGCGCCACGCCGCCCACGCGTGCACTGGCGGATTCACGTCGGAAAAATTCCATTCGTACGCGGGGATCTGGCCGTTCGGGTGCATGTACCACTCGCGCAAAAAGAGCGTGAGCTGCTGTTTGGCGAGGGCGGGATCGACGTGCGACAGCGAGACCGCGTGGAAGGCGGTGTCCCACGTGCAATAATACGGGTACTCCCACTTGTCGGGCATCGAGAGCACGTCGCGATTAAAGAGATTTTCCCAATCGGAATTCCGGATCGCGTGGCCAGGCGGGGGCGCAGGTTGTGCCGGGTCACCGTGCATCCACTCCGGCTGCACCAGGTTGTAAAATTGTTTCGACCAAAGCAGCCCGGCGTAAGCCCGGCGGGCAATCAGGCGCTCCGCCAAAGGCACGCCCGGATCGATGCGCGTCGCAAAAAATTCCTCCGCTTCCCGCGTCCGCAACGCAAACGTGTCTTCAAATTCATCGTCGAACGGCTGCTCGTGCGCGGCCGCACGCGTCGCCAGCCGCAACCGCAAAACGACTTCGCCTCCCGCAGGAATTGTCACCGCGTAATGCCCCGCCGCTTTGGTGCCCGTTCGCGCTGGATTTACGGCGTCGGTCCGTCCCGCCACGAGAAAATCGTGGAACGCATCTTTTGCGTACGGGTGGGCGTTTGGTTTACCGTAGAGCCGCGCGGTATTGGTTTCGTTCTCGGTGAACAAAAAAAACGGCAGCGCGCCGTCAGGTCCAGGTGCAAAATCCAAAATGGTTTCTCCCATGTCGCGGTGGGTCGCGATGAGTCGGCTGGCCGATTCCTGCTGGATCTCCGGGCGCTCCGTGCATTCTTCGTGGATCGGACCCCACGCCCACGTGTTCCGAAACCACAACGTCGGCAGGAGGTGCAGCGGCGCGGGATCGGGTCCGCGGTTGACCGCGCGCACCCGGATCAACACGTCGCCGGAGGAAGCTTTTGCGTGTTCGAAAAAGACGTCGAAATACCGCTCGCCCTCGAAAACTCCCGTGTCGAGCAGCTCGTATTCCGGCAACGTCCGCGAGCGTCCGGCATTTTTTTCAATCAGCTCGTCGTACGGAAATGCCGCCTGCGGATATTTGTAGAGCGCTTTGCCGTAGGAATGCGTCGGCGTCGCGTCGAGGTGATAATACAACTCCTTCACGTCCTCGCCGTGATTGCCCTGCGGCCCCGTCAGACCAAATAGTCGTTCTTTGAGAATCGGATCCTTCCCGTTCCACAACGCGCAGGAAAAACACAGACGGCCAAATCGATCCGTCAACCCGAGCAGTCCGTCCTCCCCCCAGCGATAGACACGACTCCGCGCATGATCATGCGGAAACGAATTCCACACGTCGCCATCCGCGGAATAATCCTCCCGCACGGTGCCCCACTGCCGCTCCGCCAAATACGGTCCCCAGAATTTCCAGAATTGCTCGCGACGTGTGTCTTCGAGCAGGCGGACGACTTCAGCGGGTTGGGGATCGAGGGTCATTGGAGGGGGAACGTCGAATGGGGAAATCAGAAAATTTTTATCCGTCAGCGGCGGCTTCGTTCGGACACAACGGCAACCACCGCGGACCGGCTGCCGCGCTCCGGTTCGTCATTGCTCGTGGTAATTTCGCAGCAAGCCGCCATCGACCACAAACGTTGAGCCGGTGATGTAGGCCGCATCATCGGACGCGAGGAAAGCCGCCAGCGCCGCGACGTCAGCGGGCTGGCCGAGTCGGTTGAGCGGGATGTTTTTCAACAGCGCCTGAAGCAGATCCGGGCTGTTCAGCAACTTGGTGTTGATCGGGGTTTCGATCGCGCCGGGAGCGATGTTGTTGATCGTGATGCCGAGCGGACCGAGTTCGACCGCAAGATCACGGCAAAGCATTTTGAGCGCACCCTTGCTGGCGCAATACGTTGAGAAATGTGGGAACGGCAGCTCTTCGTGGACGGAGCTGATGTTGATGATGCGGCCCGTGCGTTTGGTCGCAATGAGGTGTTTCACAAAATCCTGCGTCGCGAAAAACGTGCCTTTGAGGTTGATGCCGAGCACAAAATCGTAATCAGCCTCGGTGACCTCCCAAAAATTGGCACCTTTTTCGACGCCCGCGTTGTTCACGAGAATGTCGATCTGGCCTAGTGCAGCGACACCCTCGGCGATCATGCGCCGGTTGTCGTCGATGTTGGCGAGGTCACCCTGAAACATAAAAACCCGGCGGCCGAGTTTCAGGATTTCCTCCTTCGTCTCTGCGGCAGATTCGCCGAGCTTGCGGTCATCGACGATCACGTCGGCGCCTTCCTCAGCGAGACGGACCGCAATGGCGCGGCCGATGCCTTGTCCGCTGCCGGTGACGAGTGCAACTTTTCCGGTGAGTTTCATGTGGGAATCAGGTTGGTGGTTTTGTGCCTGCGCACGTTTGGTTGTGTCACAAATTCGTTACTCCGGCGACCCTTCCGCGAAAGGTGTCTCGGGCAGGCCGCGAACCCCCGGCGAACACGCAAACAAACTGCCGGCGAGCGGTTGGTGCGCGATGTCATCGGCACTCAGATTTTCCTGCGCGGTCGTGATGAAAAGCTCCGAGTAGTCCGGTCCGCCGAACGTGCAGCAGGTGCCGCGCGTCGCGGGGAATTGCACCGTCCGCTCGAGCCGACCCTCCGGATCAAGGCGCAGAATTCGTCCGAAATTCACCAGCGCACTCCACACAAATCCCTCCGCGTCGACGGTCAGTCCGTCCGGCAGGCCATTCGCACTGGGTTCCACTTCGTAAAACACACGCCGGTTGGCGATGACGCCGCTGGCGGGATCAAAATCATAAGCGAACACCGCGAAACGAAGGGTGTCGGTGTAATACATCGTGCGCCCGTCGGGACTCCATCCGGTGCCGTTCGAGATCGTCACTTCGGGAATCATCTTCGTGACCTTTCCCGGCCGGTCGAACCGGTAGAGAGCCGCCTCGGGTCGGCCGACGTGGACCTCGTTCATCGTTCCCGCCCAAAACCGTCCCTGCCGGTCCACCTTGCCGTCGTTGAAACGATTCTCCGGCTGATCCGTTTCGACCGCGTCGAGCAGGTCCACCGCACCAGTCGAAGGATCGAAATACGCGACGTTTTTGCGCAGCGACGCGATTAGTCCCCCAGCCTGCCGTAGCGCGATGGACGTGACTTTTTGTCCGAGTTTGTGGTGGGTGTCCGCGCGCGTCGCCGGGTCGAACCGGTGAATTTCTCCCCGGTCGATATCGACCCATCGGAGCACCTGTTCGCGTTCGTCCCACAGGGGCGATTCGCCAAGGATGGAATCGCGTTCCAGCAAAAGTTCAGCCGTGATGGTCGGCACGGCGGGCAGGTTGTTTGGATCGTATTTCATGCGGAGGTGTGATGTTTCCGATTTGGACAATGCAGGCCACCCAGGGCGTGGACGTGGCCTTCCGGATGGCCGGCGCGAATGCTCAGAATGCCTCCCGCACAGATCAGCACGGTGCCCGCAATTGCCAGCAGGTCGGGCACATTACCAAAAAACCACCAGCCGATGAGTCCGGAGAAAATGACGACCGTGTAATTGAACGGCGAGATCTGCGCCGCATTCGCGTGCCGGTACGCGAGGATGATAAGATATTGGGTGAGCGCGTAAAATCCCCCAACTCCCGCGAGGAGCAGCCATTGATCGGCGGTTGGCGGTTTCCACGCAAAAAGACACACGGGAATGAGGACCACGGTCGAGATGCCAAAATTGTAAACCAGGATGCGCATCGGTGGCTCCGTTTCGGAAAGTTTGCCCGTGGCCACGAGAGCCAGTGCGGAAAATACCGCGGCCAGCAGCGCCAGCAGCGAAGCGGGATTTTGAAACATCTGCGGCCCGGGTTTGATGATCAGGACAATGCCAATCAACCCGATGAACAAACTCACCCACACCAACGGCTGCACGGATTTCCGAAACCAGATCCAAACAACGATCGGGATAAAGAGCGGGGCCGCGTTTGAAAGCAGGACGGAATCCATCAGCGGAATCGATTGCACCGCGAGAAAAAACAAAAGCTGACACACCGAACCCGCGAGACTGCGAAAGATGTGCAGTCCGATGTGCTCCGTCTTCAGCATTCCGATGCCCTCCCGCGCCACGGAAGGCGCAAACACGAGAAAACTGATCCCGTACTGCAGAAAGAGGAGCAGCAGCGCCGGCACACCAATCGCCGCCTTGCTGAACGCGCTCATGACCGCCGCGCAGAAAAATGCCGCCGTGATCAGCGTGATTCCGAGTGTGAGCGACTTGCCGGATGCGTCGTTTCCCGCCACGCCCCGCGTCTCTCGCGGACCCGCGCCAGTTTGGCAAGAACCGAACGGAGCATTTCCGGCGTGAGTGCGTCAGCTATCGCCGCTTCCCCCTCACCCCGCGGCCTGGACGGCGCGGAGGTGGACGTCACCGATGGTGAGATCGAGGGCGCGTTCTGCCGCACGGAGGAATCCTTCCGTCGAGTCGGTGAGCGCGACCTGCAGGCTGCCGATCTGGCGTGACGGAGCGCTCAATCCGTGCGACTCCAACTCCGAGTGGACCGCGATGGCGCAATTCTGCGCGGAATCGACAAGGGTCACGCATTCGCCCGCCACTCGCCCAATGGCGGCGCGAAGCAGCGGGTAATGCGTGCAACCGAGCACGAGCGTGTCGATGCCTTCAGCGACGAGCGGGTCAAGGTAACGGTGCAAAACCGCGTCGGTAATCGGATCGTCGAAAAGACCCTCCTCAATCAGCGGCACCAACAGCGGACACGCTTCCGCGAAGACTTCGGCATCAGCTCGGATCGCGTGGATTGCCTGATCGTACGCGCGGCTGCTGATCGTTGCCCGCGTTCCGATGACGCCGATCCGGCCATTGCGGCTGGCCCGGCAGGCCGCCGAAGCACCGGGATCGATCACACCCTGGATCGGAGTTTTGAAAAGCTCCTTCATGCGCGGCACCGCGAGCGCGGACGCGGTATTGCACGCGACCACGATCATCTTGGCCTGCTCGGCAAGCAACAGCCCCCCGATTTCCACGCTGTATCGTTCGATGGTGCGACGGCTTTTGCCGCCGTAAGGAACACGCGCCGTGTCACCAAGGTAAAAGATGTGTTCCGACGGCAGCAGGCGCTGCAACGCCGCAACGACGGTCAGTCCGCCAATGCCCGAATCGAACACCCCGATTGGACCCATCCCGGGATGAGGATCTTCGGAACGATTCGTATCGTCGTCTGCCTGGCGACGCTGCGGGGACGGAGTTTCCAGCACACAACAAACATGGGCCGGGATCGCGCCTGAGATCAATCCGAAGTCTCGGTCTCCTTTTTTTCCGTGAGCTGGGTGACCTCGGTCTGCTCGGCAGCCGAATCCTTTTTCGCTTCCGATGACTCTCTGGGCCCCTGATCAAGCGGTGGAACCGAACTCGGAGCGTCTCCGGCCACGACGAGAGTGGGTGGAGGGGTCTTTTCCGTGGCGTTCACCGACCGAACGTACGCTTGCGTCGCCTGAAGAATGGATTTTGCCATCTTCTGGCGGAATTCCGGGGTCGCGATCAGGCGGGAGTCACGCGGACTGTTGAGAAATCCCCCTTCGAGGAGGACTCCGGGGATCTTGATGTTTTTGATGACAAGAAACCGCGCGCGTTTGATGCCGCGATCCGTGATGCGCAGGTTGTTGACCATCGCCGAGTGCATTGCGGCAGCGAGGGCGATGTTTTCGGCGTCGCGCGCGTTGCCGGGATTCTGTTTGAAGTCGGAATAACTGAGGCTCTTCTCGTCCATCGACGGCACGCCGCGCGGGGCGAGCGCGTAGGTTTCGATGCCGGTGCCGCCCGAGGTGCTGCTCTTGTTGAAGTGAATGCTGACAAAAATGGCGTTTGGGTGCCGATTGGCGTAGGCGGCGCGCTGCTCGAGCGGAATAAACGTGTCGCTCGACCGCGTCATCTTGACGTCGAATCCCGCGGCCTTGAGCAGGTCGCGAGCGCGCAGAGCGACATCGAGCGTGAAATTTTTTTCCCGGCCAAGCGGTCCCACCGCGCCGCTGTCGTGACCACCGTGGCCCGCGTCGAGGATCACGGTTTTGACCGGCGTGGCAGATTTGATCTTCCCCGGGCGCATAACCGGTTCGATGATCTTCGTGACGTCCATGGCAGAGATCAAAACGTCGTTGCCTCGACTCGAAAGCGGAAAGCACAGGATGTATTTGACGCCGTTCACGAGCACTTCGCGACTGCCGCTTGAGCCCTGAAGAGTGCGGCCCGGCGACGTCAGTTTGAACGTCTTACCGGTCGAAGCCGCGATATTCATCCGGTAAAAATCGGCAACGTCGGAGATCGGTACGTAACGGCGGCCACCGATTTTCACCACGTTCCACGTGGCGGCATCGGCGGTGTGCAGGCAAAGGATCAGCAGAATCGCCGGAAGCAGGCCGCGCATGAGCCCCCAAAGTCCAAACGCACGCCTCGGGAAGCAAGCGGTTTCTCGCACCATCGCGCAATCGCCATCCGACCAGCGGGCATTTGCCCCCGCGCACATCGACTGCTATGAACGGCGTCCCATGTCCGAAATCCCAAAGAGCTACGAACCCACCGCCGTCGAAGAAAAGTGGTACGCCCGCTGGCTGGAGGATGGGTGTTTCGTCGCGGATCCCACCTCTCCGAAACCCGCGTATTCACTCGTCATCCCCCCACCAAACGTCACCGGAGTGCTGACACTCGGTCACGTTCTTAATAATACGATTCAGGACATTCTCGCCCGCCGCGCGCGGCTCCGTGGTCACGAAGTGCTTTGGCTGCCCGGCACGGATCACGCAGGCATTGCGACCCAAACCGTGGTCGAGAGGCAGCTTCGCAAGGACGAAAAGAAAACGCGCCACGACCTCGGCCGCGACGCCTTTCTCGAACGGGTCTGGCAGTGGAAGGAAAAACACGGCGGCATCATCATTAACCAGCTCAAGAAGCTCGGCTGCTCGTGCGATTGGACGCGCGAGCGGTTCACAATGGACGCCGATTACGCGCGCAAGGTGCAGGAGGTTTTTGTCGATCTCTACGCAAAGGGCCTCATCTACCGCGGCACGCGCATGGTGAACTGGTGTCCGGTTTCCCTCACCGCGCTCAGCGACGAGGAGGTGATTCCGAAGCCGCAAAAGGGCGTGCTGTATCATTTCAAAGTCGAAGTGGTGGAAGAACCCGGCACCTTCCTCGAAATCGCCACCACCCGGCCCGAGACGATCATGGGCGACACCGGCGTGGCCGTGAATCCCCGGGATCCTCGCTACCAGCGGTTCATCGGACTGCACGTTCGCCGTCCGCTGCCGCTCGATAACCAGCCCGCCATTCCGATTGTCGGCGACGACGCCGTGGATTTTGAATTCGGCACCGGCGTGCTCAAGGTCACGCCCGCTCACGACAAGGTGGATTACGAGATTGGCCGCCGCCACGACCTCGCGGTTCTCGACGTGATGAATCCCGACGGCACGATGAACGATCTCGCGGGAGCCGATTTTGTCGGCCTTGACCGTTTCGAGGCTCGCGTGAAAGCCGCCGCTGAACTCGCCGAATTGGGTCTTCTCGTGAAGGAGGAAGCCTACGACAACACGGTCGGCTTCAGCGAACGCGCGGACGTTCCGATCGAGCCGCGCCTGAGCGAACAGTGGTTCCTGCGTTACCCGCAAACTGGCGAAGCCCGCGCCGCCGTGCGGGATGGGCTCATCCGATTTTTCCCCGACCGGTGGGAGAAGGTTTACGACCACTGGCTGGAAAATATTCAAGACTGGTGCATTTCGCGCCAACTCTGGTGGGGCCACCGCATCCCGGTTTGGTACGAGGATTCCGGGTACACCCCCGAAACCTCCTCCGCACCCCGCTGCCAGATTGATTCTCCGGGTGAGGGCTGGACTCAGGACACAGATGTTCTCGATACGTGGTTTTCTTCGTGGCTGTGGGCGCACGACACAATGGACGCCGCGACGCGGGCAAAATTTTACCCGACGAACGTGCTGGTGACCGGGCCGGACATCATCTTTTTTTGGGTAGCCCGCATGATCATGGCCGGCTTGGAATACACGGGCGAGGTGCCGTTCCGGGACGTCTTTTTTACGGGAATCATCCGCGACAAGCAGGGGCGGAAGATGTCGAAATCGCTGGGAAATTCTCCCGATCCGCTCGACCTCATCGCGAAGGTCGGTGCCGACGGTCTGCGTTTTGGACTCATGCGCATCGCGCCGCAGGGACAGGACATCAAGTTCGACGAAAGTCAGGTCATCGAAGGCCGCAATTTCTGCAACAAATTCTGGAACGCATGCAGATTCCGGCAACTTCAGGGACCGATCGATCCGGACGCCGATCCGTCAACGCACACGCTCTCGATTTTCGCCCGTGACTTACTCGCGCGACTCGACGCCACGATCACGCGGATCGAAGACGGATACGCGGCGTATCGATTCAACGACGTCGCGCAGGCGCTGTACGACTTCGTGTGGGGCGAGTTTTGCGATCGTTTCATCGAAGTGGCCAAGGCGGATTTTTTCGGAAACGACCCCGCCCGGAAAGCTGGCACGTTGGCAGCGATCGATTACACGCTGCGTCGCGTTTTGTTGCTGCTGCATCCTTACGCGCCCTTCATCACGGAAGAGCTTTGGCACGGCCTCGGATTTGGCACGACGACGATCCAATTTTCCGGCTGGCCGGAAGTCGGTGACACCATCGGTGATTCCCGGGTTGACGCGTTTCATGCGGCCGTTTCCCAAGCCCGCAACCTGCGAGCAACGTACAACCTGCCGTCGAACAAAAAACTCGCGTGGTCCGTGCGCCCGGCCGGGGACTGGCTGGCAAACGAGCTGCCCGCGCTCAAACTCCTGCTCAATGCCGAAACACTCGCTGTGGTCGATTTCGCACCCGCCGGTGCCGCAGTCTGCGTGACCCCGATTGGGGAAATTCACCTGCCGCTCGCCGGTGTTGTGGATGCGGCTACGGAAAAAACGCGATTGGCGGGCGAGGTGAAAAAAGTGGAAGCCGAGATCGCCAAGGTGCGCGCGAAACTCGCTAGCGAAACGTTTGTTTCCGGAGCGCCGGCCGCCGTTGTCGAGGAACACCGCCAGCGCGAACGGCAATGGGAGGAGCGTCTCGATGCTTTGCACAAGGCCATCCAGGCACTCGGCTGACTCATCCATTTCGATCCCAACATATTCATGGAAAATCTTTTCATCTTCATCATGGCGGGCGGCAGCGGCGAGCGGTTCTGGCCGATGAGCCGCACCCGCACGCCCAAACACCTGCTCAAACTTGTAAGCGATCGCACGCTGCTCGAGGAGGCCGTAAACCGCGCTCTGGGCGTCGTCCCCGCCGAACGGGTGTTCGTGCTGACGAATGCCGTGCAGGTCGCGGCCTGCCGCGCTGCGGTGCCGACCCTGGATCCCGCGAATTTTCTCGTCGAGCCCGCCAAACGGGACACCGCACCCGCCGCGGCGCTGGCGACCGGATTCGCACGCGCTCGCAACCCGGACGCGATTTGCGCACTTTTTCCCGCGGACGCCATGATCCATGATGCCGCGACGTATCAGCGTCAAATTCACGACGCGGCCGCCGCGGTGGGGAATTCCGGAGCGTTGCTCACGTTTTCGATTCAACCGACCTACGCTGCCACCGGATTTGGTTATCTCGAGTTGGGTGCGGATGTCAGATCCGGCGATGACGGGAGCACGATCTGCGAGGTGAAACGATTTGTTGAAAAACCCGATCCGGACCTCGCGGAGGAATACGTCGCCAGCGGATCGTACGGCTGGAATGCCGGCATGTTTCTCTGGAGTGCCGAAACGTTCGTCGGCGAATGCGACCGGCTCGTACCACCGCTGGCCGCCTTTATCCGCGCTTTCCCATCCGGCCCGCACGAGGCCTACCTCGACGAGGCGTTCGAAAAATTACCGAAAATCTCGGTCGACTACGCCGTGATGGAACAGGCGTCACGCGTCATCGCGGTCAAAGCCGAATTCGATTGGGACGACGTCGGCACCTGGACCGCTTTACCCGCCCACCTTGGCACCGACGAAGCCGACAACACGCTGCGAGGCGACCACGCCGTGCTCGATTCCCACAACAACATCGTGATCGCAAATTCCCGCACCATCGCGCTCTGCGGGGTGAGCGACCTTGTCGTCGTCGAGACCGCGGACGCCGTTCTCGTTTGCCACCGAAATTCCGTGCAGCGCATCAAAAATCTCCAGGCCAAACTCCCGGACGAATTGCGCTGACCCTGCGAGTCCCGTAAGGCGAACAATTCGCCAAATCCGCCTCAGTTCAATTCGTTCCGAATCTTGCGTAGAATCGTTCGGTAGCGACCGCCCGAAACGTCGAAGTGCCGGGCGTCGGAATCACCGCCGAATGAATCACGCACCACGATCGAGCGCACCCGCAGGTCGTAAGTGAGGGGATCGACTTGCGTGATGAAAAGCGTCACTCGCGTATTCGTATCCTGAGACGTCCAGTTGCCGTAAAGCGCGTTCTCGAGAGTACCGCCCCGCCTTTCAAATTCCATACGCTCGGGTCCCGCTCCGCGAAAATCAAAGCCGTGACGGAAAAAAACCTCCTCCGCCTTGGTCTCAATTTCCGGGCGGCTGTGCCCGGTGATCCGGACCTGCGTTTGGCCATGGGGCAGCCCGCCGCCGATATTGCTGCAGCCTGTAAACGTGCCACCGATCACCAACACGACAAGGGCCACGCCAAAACCAAACGCACGAAAATTCACCATCCTTCGGACCTAGCACACGGAGCACCAAATGGGAAATGCCGCGCCGCCGAAATTTCGCGACGGTGCCGAAAACGGGGTTGTCACGCTCGCCGTTCTCCCGCATATTCCCCGCCTGCCCGGGATTCCGCGGCAGGCGCATTTGCCTCGTGGTGTAACGGTAGCACAAGTGATTCTGGATCACTTTGTCATAGTTCGAATCTATGCGAGGCAGCCAGATCGACGCGTATCGCGCCGTGTCTCGGTCCGGATTTCGATTCCTTTTTTCACCGATGGGCTAACGGACACGTCCTTAATTGACGTTGATCAGAACTCGACCTTGACTCCCGCGTACCAATTTCGCGGGGAAGCTGGATCGATTCCGTCCGCGCGGATGCGGGAATAATAGTCACGGTCGAACACGTTGTTTACTCCACCGATCACACTCACGTAATCGCGATAGACCTTCGCTTCGATCGTGAGATCCCACAGATCGTAGGCCGGAATGAACCGCTGCGACGTGTTGGTGTCGTCGGCGAAACTTGATCCAATGAAGCTACCCATGAACGCAATTTTCAAGCGGTCGCGCCAGTCGTAGATGACACCGACACGGTAGATGTAATCGGGCGAATATTGCGGCGTGTTCCCCTTGTTTGAACCGCTGATAAATTCCGCTTTCATCAGCGTGAGTGCCGAATATCCGCTCAACGAACCGTAGGTGTCCACCCAGCTCCGGTGCGCCGGTGCCGGATCGAACGTGGTTTTGCTGACCACGCTCTTGCCATCCTTGCTCGCAGTTTCCCCCTCGATCTCGGGTGGGCGATTAAACAGGGCGTCGGCGAGCCCGATGAAATCCAGCTCCGCGGCGAGGTCCCAGCCGTACGTGAACGAGCGCCCGGCATTCTCGATGATCGTCAGATTTCCGTTGTCGGCCGTGCGCGAACCGATCTGGTCGGAGCTATCGACCATAAAAAAGCTCGTGTCCCACGTGAGCCACGGGACCGGGTCGCCACGAAAGCCAACTTCATAATTCCACACGAAATTTTCGTCCAGATTGCCCGCGACGACGGTATTCGGCGTCGTGGGCACGGCCTGCGTGAAGATCGGCGGGCGGTAGGCTTGGGAGACGTTCGCATACGCCTGGATTTCCGGAGTGAACGAATATTCCAGACCCAGTCCGAAGAGCGGCACGAAGTTGTAAACTGTTTCGTTCACGAACGCTTCGCCTGTTTCCTCCTTGGTGACGTTCCGGGTTTCCCGCACCGACTGCCAGACGTTTTCCAACCTCACGCCGGGAGTGATCGAAAGTTTGCCGATCTGGAACTTGTTTTCGGCGAAAATCGAATAGTACCAACTCTGCCGGTCGCTCTGGTTGCGAATCTGGCCGGTCATCGCTGTCGGACTGTTGCCGCGGGCATCGGTTCGGGGCGAATAGGTATTGTAGAGCATCATTCCGCCGGTGAAGGTGTGGGTCTGGTCGAAGAGGTCCCAGTCGTGCCGAATGCGCGGCTCGATCCCGAACGTGTAAAACTGCTGGGTTTCGATCGAGTTCGTCTGAGCGTCCGGTCCGGTCGGAAGCGTGCCAAATCCTCCCCCGCGCTGGCGGCGGCTGTAACGGCGGTAATAATCCCACCAGCCGCGAAAGGTCATGAGCGTGCGGTCGGATACGTCCCACTCGTGAATCAATGCCACCGCGTAACGGCTGATCCGCATCCGGTCGTGAAAACGAGATGTGCCGTTGCGGTCGTCGGTGTAGTTTACCGTATTCGGTCCATCACTCAATGTCAGCCCGCCCGGCTCGCCGTGAACCTCGTCATACGCCGTAAGATTTAAATACGTCCGGTGTGGACCTGTCGCGTCGAGGGCAAATGTGCCGCCCCACGCGTTGAGGAAAAAATCGCTGTTGGCTTCGCGGAAACCGTCCGTTTGCTGGTGGTTGTAATAACCGTAATAACCTAGTCGGCCCACCGTACCGCCGAATCCCGTGAAATTGGAATACAGCCCAAAGCTGCCCACGGTATTGATCGATTCCAGCGAAAACGCCGTGTCGACCGGTGGTTTTTTCATCACAAAATTGATCGCACCCGCCGGCTGCGGCCCGTACATCAACGCCGCTCCGCCGCGTACAAACTCGATGCGCTCCACCGCGTCGAGCGGCGGCGTGTAGTAGGCCTCCGGATATCCCAGCATGTCGGCGTGAATCGGAATGCCGTCCTCGAGCACCTGAAAATATTGCATCCGGTGCGGCTCATACCCGCGGTATCCGATGCTCACGAGAGGCGACGTTTCTTCCGACAAAATGAGTCCGGGAGTCTTGGCGATCACCTGCCGGTAGTTGTCGTTAATGATTTCGGGCAGCTCCGTGAGGTCGATGTTCGATGTTTTTTTTCCGGCGTTGATGCGCGTTCCTTCGACGTCCGGAAGGAACGGGCCCAAAATCAACGGATCGTAATCCGCGCCCACCTCAACGGTCTCCAGACGCTCAACCTCCGGCTCCTGCGCAACCAGCGGAAGCGGCCACCCAACCAGCATCACGAGCCCGGCAAAACCCCACGCCCCCCGATTTTTTACGACAAATTTTTTCATCAGCAGCGCGCATGGAACGGAGAGTGGGACTCAGTTTCAAGTAGGAAGTTGAGAGCGAATCTCATCAACCTTGCGTGGGCGGACGAAATTCCGGCATAACCGGCCGCAGCGTGAACGAAGTTTCCCTGGTCGATTATTTTTTCCGCGGTGGTCCGCTCATGTGGGTCCTGCTCGCCGGTTCGATCCTCGCGGCAGCCGTGATCCTGGAGCGCACCGCTGTCTATCTGTATTACGGCCTGCGGCCCGACGCCTGGTTCGAGCACCTGCTCGGCACAATCCGCGCGGGTCGGGTTAATGATGCCATCGCCGACGCCGCCCGCTGCCGCCATCCGGTCGCCCGCACGGTGCATGCGTATTTGGTGAACCGGCACCGCGACCCACGACTCCGGCTTGAAATTGTCAAAAGAACGGGGTCGCTCACGCTCGAGCACGTTGAGAGCCGCCTGCGCGTGCTGGCCGCAATTGCGCACCTCGCCCCGCTGGTCGGGCTGCTCGGCACAGTGGTCGGTATGGTTGTAGCGTTTGCGCAGATCCAGTCGATGGAGGGATCGGCCAAACCGGCCGACCTGGCAGGCGGCATTTGGGAGGCGTTGCTGACGACGGTCTTCGGCCTGCTCGTCGCGATCCCGGCGATGGCCGCCTTCCACGCTTTCGAAAGCCACGCCGACAAGATCGCGCGTCGCATGGAACTGTCGGTGGCCGCACTCGACGACGTGCTTGATCAGGCCAGCCCGGTTCCCGAGATCGGCAGCGCACCGGCCAAGGAAGATTGGTCCACGGTCTCCTGATTTCGCGGCGATGTTCACCCGTCCCAAACGTCCGAGCCACGCCATCGACCTGGCCCCGCTCATCGACGTGGTTTTTCTCCTGCTGATTTTTTTCATGCTCACGTCGAGTTTTACGCCGCCCTCGCTGCCGCTTGATTTGCCCCGGGCCACCGGAACGGCCACCCCGGACGCTGTGGCCATCGCCGTCAGCGTTGATGGCGCGGGCAATATCACGGTCGACGGTGAGCCTGCCCCCGGAACGCAATTTGAATCACGGCTTGCGGCCCGCCTCGCCACGAATCCAGCGCTTCCCGTGCATTTTCGTGGAGACCGCACCATCGATTACGGCGTCTTCATCGATCTGATGGATCGCGCCCGCCAGGTCGGCGCGGTAAAATTCCATCTCGTTCACGACACGCGCGGCGCGGAATGAACCGCGCAACCACGGGATTCCTCGCGGCCATCATTCTTTCGGTCGGCCTTCATCTCGCTCTGCTCTGGCAGGCGCGGACGAATGCCCCCGAACTCGGTGGAGCCGAAACTCCACCTCCGCTCGAAGTGCTTCTGCTCGACAAGCCGGAACCTCCACCACCCGCACCAACTCCAGAACCCACTCCACCGCCTCCGGAGCCAACTCCGGAGCCGACCGCGGCACCGACCCCGGAAAACCTGCTGACCACGGAATCCCGTCGCGAAGAGCCGGTTGTCATTTCGACCCCGACACCGTCGCCGACTCCCCGCGTCAACGCAACACCCACGCCACGGCCCACACCCCGCGTTGCCGCCACGCCGCGTCCTCCGACTTCACCCGCATCAAAAAAGTCGTCCGCCCCTGCCCGGACCGCCGCGC
>JBGTDR010000048.1:0-4355 GCA_041748215.1 Chthoniobacterales bacterium | reverse complement strand
CCGCGCGCGCGATCGACGTCATCGCGGAGAGGACCGGATTTACCGATCGGTTCCATTTTTCGCGAACGTTCAAACGACGATTCGGGATCGCCCCGGCAGCCTACCGCCAAATGCACAAGCACCGGAGCTGAGAGCCGTCGGGTGGCTAATACTTCGCGTCGCGAGTGGTCAGCGGGAAGTCGTCGGTTCGGAACGGAACGGCTGGAAGGCCGGTTGCGTTCACGAGGTTGCAGGTCGGATTGTCGGCCCACGCGTAGCGCACGGCGACCGGTGCGGGAACGTCCGGCGAGCTGACGACAACTTCGTCGCCGTCGATGCGTGCGTCGGCCCAAACCCATTTCCGGTCTTCTCCGCAGATCGCAAACCCCTGGAGTTCGCTCGCCGGGCGGGGTTTAACCAACGGGAGAGTCTCCGGTTGATTCGACCGGGGACGGAAGGTCTCGGGCAAAGGTTGCGCGGCAAGTCCGCCGTCGATGTGGCGAAATATTATCCGGATCGTGTCGCCCACGATTTCCTGGGAGTCGAACACAGGTCCGCTGAACGGGATCGCTTCGCCGTGGGAGAGGGCGCGGGCGGCGAGCGCGAGTCGGTGACCGGCTTCTTTTTTGCTGCGGGGATGAATGTCGTCCGCCTCGCCCTGATCGATGAGCACGGCGAGGCCGGTCCGCGGAAGAGCGAGCGCCCGGCTCTGGGCCTCGCGCAATTCCGCCCAGTTGCTCTCGCCGGGATCGGGGGTTTTTTTCTGATAGTTGGCGAGTTGGCAGATGAGGAAGACCGCGTCCGGACAATCCCACGTTTGCCGCCACCCGTTGATCAGGAGCGGGAGCGCGGTGGCATACTGCGCGGCGCGTTCCGTGTTCGATTCCCCCTGGTACCACAAAATTCCGTTGATGGCGTACGGGATGAGAGGATGGACCATTGCGTTGAACATGGATGACGGTGCGGCCGCCGGGCGGACGGGCACCGGAGTGGCCGGGCGGGTTTGCAGGACGTCGGGAGAAAGCGCAGGCAGGGCGCGCTCTACCTTGGCCAGCCATTCGCCATCGAGTTTTACGCGCCCATAATCGATCTGGAACGATTTGGGATCGCGGCGGGATATGCCCGCGCCGCCGCTGGATTGGAACAGGCGCAGGGCGATGGTATTGGACCCGGGATGGATCTGGTTTTCGGCCACGAAGAATGACACCACGTTGCCGGGAGGTAACTTGTCGGGCGACGTGTTGCCGACACGATCGCCGTTCCAATAAGCCTCCACGAATCCATCGGGATAACCGACGTTGAGCTGGGTGCCGCTCAGCACCTTGGGATAATCCACGGTGCGCCGCAGCCAGATCGCTCCGGCATCCGGCAAACCCGCGTCAGCCAGCGTTCCGGGCAGCGTGACGGGCTGCCAGCCTGCGGTGGAACTATCCGGAGCCGCGAAAGTGGAAGCGTCGCCCAAACGCACGTCGGTTCGATCGCGGGCGGTTTCCCATTTTTCGAGGGCGGTCTGGTAAGCGGCGACTTCGGCCATCGACGCGCGGGTTTGTTCGAGGATTTCTTCGGACCGGGTCTGGAGGGTGGGGTCGCCTGCGAAACCGCGTTCGCCGATCCAACGTTCGATATTCATGCCGCCCCACGACGCGTGCAGCAGGCCGACGGGGCGGCCGGTCTGGCTGGAGAGGGATTTTGCGAAAAAATACCCGATGGCGGTGAATTCTCCGACTGTGGCGGGTGAGGCGACGATCCATTGGCCCTCGCAATCTTCGGCAGGCTCCATCGCCGTCGCTTGTCGGACGGAAAACTGGCGGATGAGCGGGTTGGGGTCGCGGGCGGTTTCTTCGTTTGCCTCGAGGGACTGGCTGACGCGCCAATCCATGTTCGACTGACCCGAGGCGACCCAGACGTCTCCGACAACGACGTCTTTTACGACAAGCCGGTTGTTCCCCTCGACTGTGAGTTCGAATGGCCCGGGGCCGGATGACGCGAGATCCAGATCCACGCGCCACTTCCCCGCGGGCGTGGCTTTTGTTTTTGCCATCTGCTCGCCGAACGTGACGGTCACGTCTTCTCCGGGATCAGCCCAGCCCCAGATCGGCACGCGTTCGGTGCGGCAAAGCACCATGTGATCGGAAAGAATCGCGGGCAGCCGTACGTCGGCCGCAGCCGACGCGAGCGGCACCAGGATGGCCAGCAGGGAAAAAAATTTCACGGGTGTTGGGGGCGGCGCGACCAACGGGCTCAGGGCATACGTTTGCCGCGAGCCGTGGTGAGGAGCGCGTACCATTCCTCGCGGGTGAGCGTGATGCCATCGGCTTTCGCACTTCCCCGGATGCGCTCAGGTTTGGTCGTTCCGATCACCGGCTGGATTCCCGCCGGGTGGCGCAGGATCCAGGCAAGGAGAATGGCTTCAGCGGAGACATCGTACTGACCCGCGAGTTTGGTGATGAGCGCCGCGACGGGCGTGGTGGCATCCGGCGTTGCGGGGTCGGGCTGGAGCAACCGACCGCCGGCCAGCGGAGCCCACGCCTGCACGAGAATGTCGTGAAGCTGGCAATAATCGAGAATGCCGGTGGCGAGCGCGGATTCGGTGCCTTTTTGGTTTGCGAGAAATCCTTCGGTCACCAATGCAGGCTGCGCGAGGCTGAACTGAAGTTGGTTGGCGACGATTGGCTGGCGCAGATGCCGGCGCAGCCGTTCCATTTGTCCGACGGTGTGGTTGCTGACGCCGAAATTCAGAACCTTGCCGGCCGCGTGAAGTTCGTCGAACGCGCGGGCGACTTCGGCGGGCTCGACGAGAGGATCCGGCCGGTGCAGCAACAGAATGTCGATCCGGTCGGTGCCGAGGCGCTGGAGAATGCCATCGACGGATTTGGTGATGTGCTCGTAGCTGAAGTCGTAGCGGTTGTCGCGAATGCCACACTTCGACTGCAGGATGAGGCGATCACGCAGACCGGGGGAATCTTTGAGCGCCGTGGCGAAAACTTCCTCCGACTTGCCGCAGCAATAAATGTCGGCGTGATCGAAAAAATTGATGCCCGCGTCGAGCGCCGCGCGAATGGCGGCGTCGGCGGATGTCCGGGCCTCGGCAGTGAGCGGGGAGGTATCCCACTTGCCGCCGATCATCATGCAGCCATAAGCGATTCGGGTGGCGTCGAGGGCGGTGTGGGGAATGCGGAGCGTTTTCATGGATTGGGGTGCGGGCGGGCGGGTATCACGCGTCACGATGAGACGTGGAACGGAAGAATTTTCAGCGCGGTGACGAGGGAACTCAGGCCGACGAGTGCGTGGAATTCTCCGGGTTCGATGACCTGTTCGCCGTCTGCATCAGTGAGCTCGAGTGCCGCGGAGGGAATCACGATTTCGGCTGTCGCGGTGCTTTGGGCTGCCACCGGAACGCGTGCGAATGCCGCGAGTCGGCGGTCCGGGCGGGTGACCGAAGCGGCGACGTCGCGCACATAAATTTGAACAACGGCGAGGCCGTCGCGCGCGCCGTGGTTTTCGAGGACGACGCGCACCAGTGGGGAGTCGCCGATCCGCCAATCGTCGCGGAACATTTCCACCTCCGATATCGTGATCGTCGCGTAGGAAAGCCCGTGCCCAAACGGCCAGAGGCCGTGGACCCAATCCGCGGGCAGGTCGATGTGGCGCGTATTTTCGAGACGCCAAATGTTCAGGTCGCGACTCGGGTCGCGCGGCGCGTTGGGCACGGAATTGTTTGGTCCACCGCTGAAGCCCTCGAAATGGGCTCCCGGGACGCGGTCGTAGGTGATTGGAGTCTGTCCGACGTGGGCCGGCCACGTCACGGGCGTCCGCCCGGTGAAGTCGCGATCGCCCCAGAGCAGGTCGGCCAGCGCTCTGCCTCCGCCCATCCCGGATCCCCAGGCGCACACCACGGCGGCGGCGTGGGTTTTCACCCACGGCACACTGTGAGGTTTTGTGACCGCGAGGACCACAACGAGAGGTTTGCCCGTGGCGTGCAGGGCCTCGAGGAGTTCCTGCTGGCGACCCGGGAGGTCAAGACAGGCACGGTCCCGACCTTCGCCTGACCAGTGGTCACTATCACCGACGACCGCGATCACGACGTCCGACTGGTGCGCTGCCGCTACGGCGGTTTCGATTCCAGCCGATTCGTCCGCAGCCGCCGCACCTGGCACCGGCCCGCAGGCCGGGATGTAATCGAGTGTCGCTCCAGCGGTCGATGCGCGGTCGCGCAGCGCGGCGAGATACGACCAGGTGGTGGCGTCGGTTTGTTTGGCCAGCTCAGCGGCGGCGGTGTCGTTCCGGCAAAGCAGCGTCCAGCAGCCGAGTTGCTGGCGGACATCCTCGGCGAGCGTGCCGACGAGCGTGATGCGTCGGGCATCCGACGTCAGCGG
>JBGTDR010000047.1:0-11735 GCA_041748215.1 Chthoniobacterales bacterium | reverse complement strand
GGCCCCGGCCGGGGCGTTTTTGCGTTCCGGCGAGCCAACGGAAAATTCTCGAATTCACGCAGGTTGGAAAGTCTCCTCTACGGCCGTGTTGGAAAGTGCGCAAATTTACTGCAGCCTGCTTCGCGTCCTCCTGCCACATCAAATGCTGGAAGAAAATTCTCGCGCTGATTTGCGAGGCAATAGAATGAAACCCCGCTTGCGACTCATGCCTTCCCGGTGCTACTGGTATGACTGGTGAAGCGCAATTTCCAACCCGTAAAGCCCTTGATTTCTCCGGAGCAGATGGATCGGATCTTATCCTCCCGGCTCTCGATCACGTCCGAGGAAGCGCATCGCCAGATGGCGGCCCACACGGGACGCCCTCTCTCGCCCGCCAGAAAACTGCGCTTCGTGAATGGGCAGAAAGTCTGGGCTTGCTCCTAGACACGGAAGCCATAATCCCGCGGCTGGTTCGCGGCGGACAGGAACATGATGTTCTCGAGATTGCCGGGCGGGTATTCAAGGTCACGCGTGAGGGCGTTTTTGGACTCTCCCCCGGGATTGATCTCGCACTTGTCGCCTCGGGCGAAGACGCCCGCCGCTTCCACCTCTGGGAGGCCACCCCAATCGATTACCTGGAGCGTCTCGCCTTGCACAACCAGCTCGTGCCCGCTCTGAACCGTCTTGAGGGCGTGCTTTTCCAGCCCGACGGCGACCTTGCCATCGTCACCTCCCAACCCCGCTTCGATATCCACCCGGTCACCGAACATGAAATCGATACGTGGTTTGCGGGGCAGGGATTTCATCGGGTGACCGCCTCGGGTTATTACCGGGCCGCCGACAACCTCGGCGTCTTCGATGCGCACGACAAAAACGTGCTCCGCGCCGGCGACGTGCTCGTGCCCTTCGACGTCATTCCCTGCCACCCGGAGGGGGGATTTTTGACCTTTATCGAGGAAACCCTTTCCTCGGGCCAGACGCTCCGTGCCGTCCGCACCGTCACCACTTCCCGTCCTCAACGGTGACGCTCCCAGCTCAGCCGCGCACTAAATCCAGTGGCGTTGCCGGTGTCCGCTACATGAAAGACAACCAGTTTGGTGCCGCTGCCTTCGCGCTGCTATCGAAGTCGATTTTCGAATCCATTCCGGACGAAGCAACCGCGGACGAAATGGGCTGACTTCAGGCCACTTCACCGCAGGGTCAGGCAAAGCGGCGATTATCTTCCCGAGCGCTCACGAGCCAGATTCACTTTCGTGAATTCCTGATTTCCAGATTCCTCTCCTCCGGCGTACGGTTCCGACATGTCAAACCACCGTCCGCCGCCTGAGGTTTGTCCGGTGTGCGGGGAGGATGTGCCGCGGAAGGCGCTGGCGTGCCCGGAGTGCGGGGCGGATTACCGATCCGGCTGGCGTGAAGATGCCGGGGACGGGCTCGATCTTCCGGATGATGACTTCGATTACGACGCGTTTGTGGCGGAGGAATTTGGCGGAAAAAGTCCCGTGCCGCGTGGCCTGCACCCAATCTGGTGGGTGGCCGCCGTCGTCACGCTCCTCGCGTTCCTGGCGCTGTTCGTGTTTGGCCGCTGAGTATTCCGACAAACCGAAGCGTCCCGACGGGAAGCTCTCGGGAAACGATCGGACCGGTCGAGTTACCGTGGGCTGTTCGGCAGATTGTCGGTTTCGATCACGCTGCCGTTGGTTGCGAGGATGCGAAGAAATCCGATGTAGCGGCCTTCGAGATTGTAACACCAGACGGACCAGATGGGCGGAGCGCTCGGCGTTTCCTGTTCGAGGCGGTAGCTGACCGTGCCGAGGCGAAAGCTGTTGGCGCGCGTGAAGCGTTGGGCAATGGCGAAAGCTTCGTTCGAATCAACGCGGACTTGGGAGAGCGTGATGGCGGTCCCGGGAAAAAGCGCCTGGCGCAGGTCGAGTCGCGGGCGCTGGCGGGCGATCACGCCGTTGGTGACCATGATGCCGATTTGCCGATTGCCGTCAGAACGGTCCCGCGCCTGGATGTACCACGTGATCGGATTGGGATTGCCGTTGTCGGCGGTGACCCGGAGAACGCCGCGAGTCAGGTTGGGAGAGAGTTGGGCGAGGGCCGCGAGCGCGCCGCGAGGATCGCGCGCCTGGGCATGGAGGGAATCCGGCGTCGCGAGGAGCGCACCGGCAACAAGGAGGATCAGGGTGGAGAACCGCATCATGATTTCGATCTAGCAGTGCTTTGGCGGGGCGTCGAGTCCTGGCGAAAATCGGAGCGGCCGGAAAAATGACGGATTTGTCACAAACTCTGCGCTTGCGTCGCCGTGAGCGAAATCCCGACTCTCTCGCGGCTGCGGAAACCGCCCGCCGGCCGAGGCATTTGATATGACCGATCCGATCGCGAAGACCGTCCAGGAATACATCGACGAAACGCCGAACTGGCCGGACGGCACGCGGGTCGCATCCGCTCCTCTGACCGGGATGCAAATGCGCATCTGGGGTCTCGCGTGCGCCGGCAAATTTTTTGAAGGTCTGGTTGTCTTCATGACCGGGGTGGCTCTGCCGCTGATGGTGCTGGAGTTTGGATTATCCGCGACGCAGAAGGGACTGGTGAGCGCGGCGACGCTCTTCGGGATTTTGATCGGGGCGACGGCGCTGGGCGGGTTGGCGGATCGTTTTGGACGAAAACAAATGTTCATCGTCGAGATGGTGATCTTCACGGTCTTCCTGATCGGCGTGGCGCTGAGCCCAAGTTTTTTCTGGCTGGTGGTTTTTTTGTTCGGGATTGGCGTGGCGCTGGGTTGCGATTACCCGACGGCGCACTTGGTCATCTCCGAGAGCATCCCGAGCAGCGCGCGGGGCCGGTTGGTGTTGGGAGCATTTGGTTTTCAGGCCGTCGGCGCACTCGCGGGCACCGCGATTGGTTTTTTGATTCTGAAATCTGACGGCACGCTGGCCGATTGGCGCTGGATGTACGCGACCGCGATCATTCCCTCCGTGATCGTGTTGATCTGGCGATTTTCCATTACGCAGAGTGCTCCGTGGCTGGTCGCGCGTGGCCGCATCGCGGACGCCGAGCACGAAACTATGCGGCTTCTTGACCGCAAGCCGCGTTATCCAAAACACGTTCGAATCGCCGATCCGCACGCCGCGGGATCGGGTCATCAGAGCAACCCAAAATTCTCCGACCTCTTCAGCCGGAAAAACCGGCGGGCAACGATCCTCGCCTCGGTCCCGTGGTTTTTGCAGGACCTCGGAACGTACGGTATCGGAATTTTTACGCCGACGATCCTCGTCGCGACGCTCGGGGCGGAGAACGAACATCCGCGCAATCTCGCGGACGTGATTTTCAATGACATGCTGGCTGCGAAAGGAGCGGCGGTGATTGATATCCTGCTCATCGTCGGCATCGTTGGAGCGATCCTGCTGGCCGACCGGGTTGGCCGCATCCGGTTGCAAGTGCTGGGATTTATTGGCTGCGCGGCCGGTCTGCTGCTCGCGGCGCTCTCGGCTCAATTCGATGGCGTCACGAAAATGACGCTGATTTTTGCGGGGTTCATGCTGTTCAACTTCATGACGAATCTCGGGCCGAACGCGATGACGTATCTGCTCGCGGGCGAGGTTTTTCCGACGCGCATCCGGGGTATGGGCGCGGGGTTTGCGGCCTCGTTTGCGAAAATCGGGGCGGTGCTCACGGCCTTTTTGTTTCCCATCCTCCTGCACGAAATCGGCACGTCGACGCTGCTGATCCTGCTGGCGGTGGCCTCGCTGCTGGGGGCTGTGATTACCTGGCGATTTGGGATCGAAACCAAGGGCATGAACCTCGAGAAGGTCGGAGTGGAGCCATCATTCTGAGATCACGCACGGAACTTTTGCCGGCGGTTGCGGCTCGTGCTATCAACACCGGATGACGCAAATCTGGTGCCACCGCGTGATTCGGTTGTTCATTTTCGCCGCGATGATGGGCGTGCCATCGCTGTTTGGTGGAGTGTCGGTTACGGAACCTTCCGCGCCTGACCGCCTGACGCAATTGATGATCGAGCGGCTCGAGGTCGCGCGCAAAGTTGCGTGGGCCAAATATCAAAACAGCCAGCCAATTCTCGATGCCGAGCGCGAACGCGACGTGCTTTCGGCCCGGATCGAAGCGGGTTCGCGATTGGGCCTGCCGCCGGAGCGGGTGGGGGAATTTTTCACGCAGCAAATGGCTGCTTCGCGTTCGGAACAAGCTTCGGTGATCCGGCTGTGGAGCCGCGGCGCGGAATTGCCGCCCTGGGGGCCGCTGGAACTGCGGGAGGATTTGCGACCGGAACTCGATCGGATCGACCGCGCGCTCCTCGCTGAATTGGCGACGGGTGATTTGCCTCTCGCTGCATCAACCCGCACAGCATTGCGCGAGCGGGGATTTTCCATCCGCACGGCAAACCTCGCCGTCGAGGCGCTGGCGAAGAAGTAGATTCTTTGATCCGCGGGAAGCGGGATCAAATCAAACCGCCGGCGGCAGCCCGGATTCGCGCGGCGGAATCTTTGGAACCTGGATGCCCGGCGAAGTCACACCCATCGAAACGTAGATGCTGGTGAGTCCGTCCACGCCGAATGGTGCGGGTTCGATCCAATCCACCGGCACGTAAAGCAATCCGCCACCAAAGGGCACGGGCGCCGTCGGCACCAGGATCACGTGGTGCGGCTGGCCCCCGAGCATCACGCGCTCGGGAGTCGGCAGCAGCGCGAGCACGACCGTCGTGTTTCCCTTGCCGCCGAAATGGCACCACACCGGGCTCATCGTTTTCAGATCCGTCGATTCCTTCTTGTCGAGCATGCCGACGAAACGGCTGGAGAGATCGTAGATGCTGCCAATCACCGGCAAGGCGCGGATGCGAGTTTCGATAAGGGACTGAATGCTCGTCTGGAATCCCCGCTGAACGGCGATTCCGAGCGCGTAGATGAGCCCCGCAACCACGATGCTGCCGATAAAATAAGCAACGATGGGAGTCGGTGAAACGGTGATGCCAATCACCACCAGCATCGAGCCAAGCAGGCTGCCGGGACCCGCAAGTTGCGCCAGCAGCGTGCCAACCCATCCGATGACCATAATCGTGACGCCCAGCGGGAGAATGGTGAGCAATCCGGTGAGAAAAATCCGGAGATGTCCCCGGAAGTGACGGTCAAAATGCTGGCGAACAGGGAAGCGCATCGTGCAGCGATCAAATCGCGGCAGCGTCGCGATTTCAACTCCCACCGTCGTGGGCGGGAGGAATCATCCGAACCAGCTCAGAAATTGCTGGATCACGATGGCATTACTGATGTCGACAAAAAATCCGGACACCAGCGGCACGATGATGAATGCCTTGTGCGCCTGGCCGTATTTTTTGGCAACGGCCGTCATGTTCGCCATCGCGGTGGGCGTTGCGCCGAGCGAAATGCCGCTGAATCCCGCGCAGACGACCGCGGCCTCGTAATCCCGTCCCATCACCCGGAAAACCACGAACAGCGTGAACAGTGCGGAGAGGACAAATTGCGCCCCGAGCATCGCGAGAATCGGACCAGCGAGGTCGGCGATGGTCCACAGTTGCAGGCTCATTAACGACATCGCGAGGAAAACGCCGAGTGAAAGGTCGGACACGAGGGCCAGCGACCGCGTTCCGGCCGGCCAGGGAATTTTCACGAGGCGCGGCACGGTGTTGGTCAGCAGGATCGCGCCGAACAGCGAGCAGACGAAGAGCGGAAGATTGATGCCCGCGGACAACAGCGCGCCTTGGATCAGGCCGCCGAGAGCAAGGCTCATGTTCAGCCAGAAGAGGGTACGCAGGAGGCTGAAATAGCTGATTTCCTGGGTTTTGTTTTCGTGAGTGATTCCGACGTCCGGTTGTTCGATGACTTTGGGTTCGAGTTTGTGCCGGGTGATGAGGAATCGCGCGATGGGGCCGCCCATGAGCGAGGCGAGCACCAAGCCGACCGTCGCGCACGCGATGCCGATCTCGCTCGCGTTGGTGATTCCGTATTCGTTCACGAATGTCGGTGCCCACGCGATCGTGGTGCCGTGTCCGCCGAGTAGCGACACGGATCCACCGATGATGCCGACCAGCTCGTTCAGCCCCATCAGCGACGCAACGCCAACGCCCGTCAGGTTTTGCAGGAACATGTAGCCGATGGTGATCGACACGAGGATCACGAGGGGGAGCCCGCCGGCCCACAACGTCTTGAAGTCGGAGTTCAGACCGATGGACGCGAAGAAATAGAGGAGGAGGAAGTCGCGCGTCTCGAGGTTGAAACCGATTTCGACGCCGGTGAACGCAAAGAGCAATCCGGTGAGCGCGCAGATCAATAGTCCGCTGGTGACGGGCTCCGGAATGTTAAACTCGCGAAGAAACGGAATTTTGCGGGTGAGCCATTTGCCGAGGGCGAGGACGAGGATCGCCAGGTTGAACGTCGTAAAGCTTTCGAGTTGCATGCGGAATCAGGCGCGGGGCTTGGGGGAGATCAGCTCGACGCGGTGGTTGGCGTTGGGATTTCGGCGAGATGGTCCGGCGACGAGGAGAAAGTTGCCAACGGTGAGGCCGAGAGTCGGCAGGAGTCCGGCGAGGAAAACGGGCCAGTCATCGGGTTCTTCGGCGAGCTCCAGCGCATAAACTCCGCTCGAGAATGCGAGGTTTTGCACGGCCGCCGGGTCGCTGCTGAACGCAAGGATCCAAGGCGTCGGGCGGAACCGACTCACCGCCCGCGCGGTGGATCCGCTTTGTGTCGGAACCACGAGCGCCGCGAAAGGTGCCATTTCCAGAGCCGACTCGACGACCATGGCCAGCTTGTCGTCGAAATGTTCGACCTGGGCGTGGAGCTGCGCGCGCAACGTGGTGATTGACGCGCGCGGTCGGCGCGATTCGGTGTATGCCGCGATTCGACCGAGCATCGCGACAGATTCTTCGGGAAAAAGCCCCACGGCGGATTCGCCGGATAGCATCACACAATCGGTGCCGTCGAGAATTGCGTTGGCGACGTCGGTTGCCTCGGCGCGAGTCGGCAAGCGCGACGTTGTCATGGATTCGAGCATTTGCGTGGCGGTGATGACCGGTTTGCCCGCAACATTCGCGCGGAAGATCAGGTCCTTTTGCAGCATCGCCATTTCTTCGATGGGTACTTCGACGCCGAGATCTCCACGGGCAACCATGATGCCATCGGCGGCGGCGAGGATTTCATCGTAGCGTTCGATGGCTTCACAACGTTCGACTTTGGCGATCAGAAACGGATTTTTCCCGAGCGCGGCGGCGGCTTCACGCACGGCCGCAAGGTCGGCACCCGATTCGACGAACGACTGGCTCACGGCATCGACGCCATGTTCCAGAGCGAACTTCAGACACTTCCGGTCGTTCTCGGTAAAGGCACAAATGCCGAGGTTGATCCGGGGAAGATTCAACCCTTTGCGGGAGCTGAGAGTGCCGCCAACGGCAACGATGCAATGGACGTCGGCACCGGCAACCCGCTCGACCACAAGCTGGACGAGGCCATCATTGAGAAAGAGCCGGTCGCCGCGTTTCACTACGCGGGGCAGGGGCTCGAACGTCATCGAGACGCGCTCAATATCTCCGACACAGTCTTCGCTCGTGAGCACGAATGGCTGTCCGGCGATCAGTTGGATTGGGCCGGGCTCTATTCGGCCGATTCGCATTTTCGGTCCGGGCAGGTCGGCCATGATGGCGACGCGGCGACCAACGGTTTGCGCGGCCACCCGGATCCGCGTGATCACTTCGGCGTGCTGATCGAATGCTCCGTGCGAAAAATTGAGCCTCGCCACGTTCAGTCCCACCCGGATCAGGCTCTCGAGCATTTCCGGCGAACTCGAAGCCGGCCCAATGGTGGCGACAATCTTGGTTTTGTTTTTTGGAAGGGTCATGGGGAGGGCGGTGAGATATGAAATTGGGAGCATCGGAGGAATCTGATTCCGCCTGGTCTGACGCGGCCAGCTTGTCAGCGTGACGGGACTGTCACGAAGGGCGGGCGACGATCAGGAATTGTGCGGTTTCATCGCGGGCTCAGATTTAGAGAATCGGTGAAGTTGGGCACAAGGGTTAATCCCCGCGCGTTGTAACGTACGGGGTCGATTGCCAGATTGGAGAGTCGCAGCGACGATCGGAATTCGGGAGGATTCTCGTGACGGCTGCGGGGCAGGTGGGGCAGGGTGCGCGGCGTGTCGATGCCAAGGCAAACTGCGATTCCATCGCTCGTCCGGGTGAAAGCGGGAGCGCTCGACCGGCTCGGTAGGTATCTGCGGCGGGAGGGTTTTGAGCATGTGCTGCTGCTGGTCAGTGAAGGTCTTCACGATGCCATTCAGGCGCGGGCCCTCGCGGCGTTGAGATCCGAAGGTATCTCGTTGGCGGGTTGTGTGGCCGTAGCGGATGCGACATTCGAATCGGCGGTATCGATCTTTCGGGAGATCGATCCGGCGACGTCGGCGATTATCGGGCTCGGCGGCGGCAAGGCACTCGACGTGGCCAAGTACGTCGCGTTTCTTGCCCGGCTTCCCTACGTATCGGTTCCGACGTCGTTATCGAACGATGGATTTTGCAGCCCGCAGTCGAGTCTCACCGTGGAAGGCCGCCGTCGATCGCTGCCGGCTGCCATGCCATTCGGCGTGATTCTCGATACCGATGTCTGCGTGGATGCGCCGATGACGCTCTGGCTCTCTGGGGTAGGGGATTTGGTATCGAAATTCACGGCGGTCGCGGACTGGAAACTTGCGTTCCACGCCCGGGGCACGCCGGTCGACGATTTTGCAGTCGTGCTTGCCGACGCGAGCATCAATCAATTTCTCGTTCATCCCGAGCGCGACGCCGAGGGAGTGCGTCTTCTCGGTACCTCGCTATTGATGACTGGCATCGCGATGTCAATTTGTGGGTCATCACGGCCTGCCAGCGGCAGCGAACATCTGATCTCTCACGCGCTGGATGCCATCAGTGCCCGCCCGCGATCACACGGCTTGCAGGTCGGTGTTGCGACGTATCTCGTAAGTCGACTTCAGGGGGGATTTCACTCCGAACGCATCACGTCATTGCTGGAAACAACCAGCTTCTGGCAGGCGATCGCTGATGATCCGTTTGACCGGGACGAGTGGATCGAAGCGGTGCGAATCGCCCCGACTTTGAAAGCTGATTTTCACACTGTGCTTTCGGAACGCGACTGCGGCCCGGAGGTCGTTGAGCTGATCAGCAACGACTCGTGGCTGCGCGCGGCGTTCGGCGTACGGGTGGTACGGGATTCTGCTGACGCATGACCGCGTTTGCCTTCGCTGCGTTTCCCATCGCGCTGCTTGTCTGGCTGATGACGAAACCGCGGCCGGTTTCTTCTCCGCTCGCTTTCGCGCTTGCAGCGGCCGTCGCGTACGCCATCCGGCTATTGTATTTCCAGTCGCCCGCCAGCTTGCTCAATGCCGCCGTCATCGCCGGATTGCTGAACGCGCTCACGCCCATCGCGATTGTCTTTGGTGCGATCCTGTTTTTTGTCGCGATGGAAAAATCCGGCGCGATGGACGTGTTGCGCGCGTGGCTGGGCGAGCTGTCGCCGAATCCGATTGCCCAGATCATGATTGTGGGTTGGGCGTTCCAGTTTCTGATTGAGGGGGCGAGTGGATTTGGCACTCCGGCGGCGCTCGCCGCGCCCGTGCTCGCGGGGCTGGGATTTCCGCCGCTGCGCGTCGCGATGCTTTGCCTGGTGATGAATTCATCGTCCGTCTCTTTTGGCGCGGTCGGAACGCCGACGTGGTTTGGTTTCGCGGCGCTGGAGTTGAGCGGAGACGACCTGCTTGCGCTCAGTTGGCAGACGGCGGTCCTGCAGTTTGCGGCCGGGTTGGTCGTGCCGGTGATCGCACTGCATTTTGTCACGGACTGGCGTACGATCCGGACAAACATCGTTTTCATCGTCGCGTCATTGCTCGCTTGCGTGTTGCCCATGCTCCTCGTGGCCCGGTTCAACGACGAATTTCCCTCAGTGATCGGCGGATCGGTCGGGTTGATTGTCACGATTCTGCTCGCTCATTTCCGCATTGGTCTCGCCCGCACGTCGTCCGACAAACTGGCTCTAGCTGCACCGTTGCTGACCCGGCGGGTGCTGGTCGCGCTCACGCCACTGCTAGCGACCATTGGGATTTTGCTGGTCACCCGCATCCCGTTTCTGGGCTTTCGGCAATGGCTGACGTCTGCGAGCCCCAATCTTGCCTTGCCGCTCGGTCCGCTGGGCGAGCTGACGATCAGTTCCTCCCTCGTGGTCGAAATCGACAACATCTTCGGGCAGGGGCTCGATTGGTCTCACGCCGTGCTCTACGTACCGTCGATCATTCCCTTCGTCGTGACCGCGGCTCTCGCCTTGCTGATTTTTCGCGCGGGTTCGTCCGCGACTAACGCGGTGAGGGAAACGGTCACCCGGATCAAACAGCCCGTCGTCGCCCTGCTCGGTGCGCTCGTTTTTGTTCAGCTCCTCATGACCGGTGGCGAGGCCGCTTCAACCATGATTCTTGGCCAGACACTCGCCAGCGAGGCGGGTGATTATTGGAAATATTTCGCGCCGTCACTTGGCGCTCTCGGCAGTTTTTTTGCGGGCTCCGCCACGATTTCGAACCTCACGTTTGGAGGCATTCAATCGGCCATTGCGGCTGAAACCGGCGTGCCGGTCGCAACGTTGCTCGCGCTGCAATCGGCCGGGGCTGCCATGGGCAACATGATCTGCATTCACAACATCGTCGCCGTTTGCGCCGTGCTGGGCCTCGCCAACCGTGAGGGCGAAATCCTCAAGTTCACCGTTCTCCCGATGCTGGTCTGCTGGGCGATCTTTGCCCTCGTTGCGGCGTTGGTACTCTAGAGGTTGGAAGAAAAATTTTGTGGCTCGCGGTTGGTTTGCCGCGGTGATATGGCGACGGAGAATATGACAACAAACGCCGCCGTTGCGCCCAGTAGTTCCCTCGCTCAGAGCCGCGGATGGCTCATCGCCGGAGGTCTGCTTTCCATCGTCGTGGGATTTATGGCCATGGGTAGCCCGTATCTGTTTTCGTTCGTGATTGCGCAGCTGCTCGGAATTTTTGTGCTCGTGAGCGGTGTCATTTCCCTGGGTCTGGCGATCTTCAGCAAACACGCCACGCATCGCGTGCTGGAGGCGGTTTTTGCGCTCATCCGCATCGTCGCGGGCGTCGTGTTGCTTGTTTGCATTGCTTCAAGCGTGGCGGTGATCACTTTGATCTTCGCGGTCTTCCTAATCGTTGAAGGTGTGTTTTCGATCATCGGATCCCTACGGTTGCGTGGGCAGGCGGGATGGCCGTGGATGCTGCTGAGTGGAGTGGCTGCGCTCGTTCTCGGCGTGATGGTGTACAATCGCTGGCCGGCTGATTCCGCCGCGGTGCTCGGTTTGTTCTTCGGGATCTCGTCGCTTTTCAGCGGCATGTCACGACTCATGCTCGGGCTCTTTTTGCCGAAGTAGGCGACTTGAATTCGGATTCGAGTTTGGTTGGCTTGACGTCGCACCGCCGTTCGATGCCTGCGGTTGACAGAATGTGCATCACTGCGCGGTTCCAGGTTACAGACTTCAATCCGCTCTCGGTCGATATGCAGCACATCGCCAATCCTGGCAACGCATCGGATGACGAAACTGCGGACGTAATTTACGCTCGTCTCCGCACGGAATTCTGACACTCACTCGCCTCACGAACCCATAGTTTCCATGCTCGACATCGATATTCCGATGCCGTCCAAAATCGGTTAGCCATTTCTCGTTACGCGATCTGAGCAGACCCACGCTGAC
>JBGTDR010000046.1:0-41220 GCA_041748215.1 Chthoniobacterales bacterium | reverse complement strand
GACGCCCCAGCGGCGATGAGCGGCGCGATGGCGGCGGGACTGCGGTTAAAAACGGTGACGGTGTGGCCTGCTTCGAGCAGGCGGGCAGCCATCCGGGAGCCCATGGCGCCGAGGCCGAGAAAGGCGAGATTCGACATGATGTGGAAATTCGTGGGTCAAGCCACGGCAATTGCCGGGCTCCATTCGTTGATTTCTGCGGCGAGGTGTCGCATGCGATCGGGCAGATTTTCGGGCTCGGTGGACGAGCCTTCGATAGCGAAGGAGGTGAAGTCCGCGACCGCGAGAAATCCGAAAAGATCACGCAGATAGGGCAGGAGATGATCCACAGATGCGAGCGGACCATCGTGGTAACCGGCCACGCCGTAGGCAGCGCAGATGACGACGTGTTTGCCGCCGAGCAGGCCGACAAAACCACCGGTTGCCGAATCGACTGCAAACGTGTGGTTCATGCGAACGACGTGATCGACCCATGCTTTCAGCGAGGATGGGATCGTGAAATTGTAGACCGGCACGCTGAGCAGAATGATGTCGGCCTGAAGAAGCTCGGCGATGAGGTGATCCGATAGCTCGAGGCCGGGGGAGGATTCCCCGCCGTAAAATCCCGCGATGGTTGTGTCGGTGATGTGCGGGACGGGCGCGAGCGCGAGATCGCGCTGGGTGACTCGGCAGTCGGGATGGAGCTCGAGCAGGCGTGCGACGACCGAGTCGGCGAGGGCGCGGGAGTGTGATGCTTCGATGCGGGCGCTGGAATCGATCCGAAGAAGTGACGGTTTTTTCATCGCCGCCACGATGTCGCCGGTCGGCGGCACTGGATAGGATCAGGAAAACATGACACCTTTGCGTTTCGCGCACAGGTGGACACCGATCATCTCCAGATTTTTGCCAGCGTATGCAGGAATGGCAGCCTCTCGGCGGCCGCGCGGGAGCTCAAGCTCGACCCGTCGCGGGTTTCACGCGTGATTCAGACCCTCGAGGCCGAGCTGGGTGTGCCGCTATTCCAGCGCACCACACGTTCGGTCGTGCTGACCGATGCGGGCCGGATTTACCAGACGGAAATCGCGGTTGCGCTCGAGGCGCTCTCGACGGCGCGGGCCCGGGTGGCTGACGTCCAGCAGGTTCCCGCGGGTGAGTTGCGGATTTCTTGTCCCACCTCGTACGGTCTCCTGAACGTCGTGCCGTGGCTGGCGGATTTCCAGGCCCGTTACCCGCAGATCACCCTTGATCTGCGTCTCACCGACGCCCCGCCAGACCTCGGACCCGACGGCGTGGATGTCGCAATCGCGTTGGGGCCATTGCGCGATTCGGACGCGGTGGCCTCGATCCTGGCGGAAATGGACACGCACTTGTGCGCGAGTCCGGCTTACCTCGAACGGTACGGCACGCCCACGCACCCGCAGGAAGTTGCGGGCCACGCGGCGCTCCTCCTCGACATGCCGGGTTTCGATTCCACGCTGCGCTTCCGTCAGCGATCCGCCGATCCTTGGCAGGAGGTGCCGCTGCGCGCGGTGCTGCGCACGTCAAATGCCCTCGCGCTGCGGGAATGCGCGCTGGCTGGCTGCGGTGTGACGCTGCAAGCCGGCTGGATCGTGGATCCGGATTTGCGCGCCGGCCTACTCGTCGATCTTTTTCCCGGCTGGACGGTGCGCGCCGCGAATTTTTCGAACCCGGCGATGTGGCTGCTCCACCCGGCGCGACCGTATATCTCGCAGAAAATCCGGGTGTTTATCGACTTCGCGCGGGACCGCCTGGTGCGGTGAGTCAGGTCCCGCCGGATTCCGGGAGAGATGCGGGCGAGACTTCGGTGAACGGCAGGGCGTCGGTGTAAACACGGAGATTTCGGAAGACCATGGTGGTGTGAACCATGCAGCGGATCGCGATGTGACCGTAGTTCAGGATGCAGCCTGTGTTCGTGCGTGAGGTATCCTCGAAATCCAGGAGAACCTTGCCGTCGATGGCGCCGCGGACCTTGCCTTCGATCTGGACCATCTGCAATTTGTGCCACTCGCCGATCGCAAATGGTTCGGGGGCGCTGCCGAAACCTATCCGGTACGCGAACGGATTTTTGCGGCTGAACGCGGTGCCGACATCGTTCCGCACGTCGTTCATCTCGCGGTAATATTCCCAGTGGTAGTTGCGGACATTTTCCGCGTGAACGGCCTGCATGGTGCCGGACGTTTTTTTCGGGTAATCCGCCATGAAGTCCTCGCGCGTCATGCCGGATGCCTGAATCATGAGCAGGCTGAGTCCGTTGGGTTCGAGCGCCTTCCATTCGAATTCGACGTAGATGTTTCCTTCGAACGTGCGGTTGCTCCAGATGTAAACCTGGCTGCCCCAGGCTTCCGGGCTGCCGTAGCGGAGTTTGGGCGTCTGGATGAGCAGGCCTTCCGAATTTCCGGTGGGCTGGACGGAGGCGGCATGACCCTGAACGTAAAATTGGTCGAGGTCCGACGGATCCTGGAAATCGACGGCGAATTGTTTCGTCCATCCCGGGCCGGGCGTGAACGTGAACTCCTCGAGTTCCGCGCCCTCGAACCGGTGCCGCAGTTCCCGTTCGATCCCGGCGTCGTAGTCCGGTGCTCCGTCGCGATAAAGTGTGTACAGTTCTTCGCCCGTCAGCACGCGATCAAAGAACGAGATCTCACCGTGACAGAGCGCCGGGCAGCCTGCGTAAAGGGTTTCGCCCGCCCGATCGCGGTGGAAGTCGGTGTTGAATTGGTCGCTCGTGCCGAGGTGAACGCCATTCGCGAAAAGTGACGCGCTTTTTGCGGCGTCGTCCCACGTCACCGCAAACTGATACCAGCGAAATTTTTGGACGTAATTGAACGGCACGGCCTGGACCCAGGCTTTTTGCGGCGGCTCAAATCCTTCGTGCGTGGGATAAACTGTGCCTTTGAAAAACTTGGCGCGCAGCTCGTTGAACCGGTTCCAGAGAAAGCAGAAGTTGCTGGCCGGATAATCGCGCGGGATTTCGAAATCGCTGAGGAACGTGTAGTTGTCGAAGAACGGATTATCGATCTTCATGTGATCGGCGACGAAGCTGGCCGCGAGATCTTCCATCGCAAAAAACCAGAGAATCACCGTGCCCTGCGGTTCGTTGAGCGTGTGGCCGCCGACGAGCTGAATGGCAGTGTGAATGCTGGTCGGGTTGAGGCCGCGTCGTCCGTGGAGGTCGAGAATGCGGGCCGGGCCGCGCAGCGATTCCCCGGGTTTCAGCGTGGATGCGTCGGCGAGGTAACGGTGTTGAGGGGTCATTTGGGGCGCGTCCTACGGAGTGCGTTGAGTGATCAGGCGAAACGTCTGCATTTCCTGCGGAGCGAATCGAGCGGTGAGCTTGCCGTCAGTCAGATCAGCCGGATCAACGTTGGTCTCGACGTGCGTCGTGCGGCGCGCGCTGGTGGGCGCGGGATCGAGCGTGAGCGTCGTTTCGGCGATTTCGGACGTGACGTTCCATAGACGGACAATGATGCCGTCGGCGATGCCTTCTTCCGCCGGTTTGACGGCCCAGACGAGCACGCCAGGGTGGTCGAGCGTGAGCAGGCTGTGGGTCGTGGCGGGCAGGTGCGCTTCCGGATTTCCGATGATTGAAGCCGTGACGGGAAGATTCTGGTGTTCGAGGGCGAAACGCATGGCCCCTGCCGGGTCGTAACCGCCGTGCGGGCGAAGGGCGAAACGCTGGAGGAAACGCGTTTCGCCGTTTTGGTCCTGAATGCCAAGGGTGGGGCCATCAACCTGGCCGCCCGCAAGGACGTTGAGCTGGGCAGTGGCCGTGTCGAGTTCCTCGGGAGTGCTTCGGCCGGGCCGGACAAAAGCGCAGTCGGCATTGGACAACGTCACGCCGCGGGTGCCGGTGCCGTCGGAGATATCGACAAAATGATTGAGCGTTGCGTAGTCGGTGCGCGCGTTGCGGTCGGCGTAGTGACCACCGTCAGCCTGCCGCTTTAACCGGATGATCGCTCCCACTTCCTCGGTGTGGATGTCGGGATCGGTGAGGTTAAAGCTGAACGTCCAGTGTTGCGTTTCGCCGAAATTTTCGGTGATTTCGTTGTGGAGATCGACGCGTTCGGAATTCCGATGGAGCGTGATTCGGGTTGTGTGGACGGGTTTCCCGCCGCGCACGCACTCGAGCGTCACGGAAACCGGGCCCCGGTCGATCACGCTGATTTGCGCTGGCGTGGTATCGGTTGAAAGGTCGTTGAGCGCGAGGCCGTCGATCTCGGTGACAAGGTTGTGTTCGGGTCGCGTTTTGTCGATCAGGCTCACGATCGACCCGTCGGGTGCGATCACGAGCGCGACACGATCGTTTTCGAAGCTGCCCGAAGCGGCGTCGAACGTTGCGGCATCTCCGGGGATGTGGTCCCTGGAGTCGGGGCGGATCTCATAAACTTTATATCCGAATGGCGGCAGGTCGGTCGCGAGGATTCGGAGTTGGCGCGCGTCACCGTTCGTCACGATTTGATGAGGGATGGTCGTATTTGCGGTGAGATCGTGGACGGTGATTTCCGCGGGACCATCGTAGGCGAAATCGGCGGAATCTGTTCGTGTCCACCCCAGAGGATTGAAGGCCAGAAATCGCGGGGAACCGTCCGGAGTTCCCGCCACGAGCCCACCAAGCGCGGTGGAGGCGTCAGCGTGGAGCGTATCGACGTAGGTCTCGATGCGGTCGGCGAGCGCCTCCTGCCACGCGGCGCGCGCGGATCGGGATACGGGCCCGTCAGCCGTCCAATCGTGTTCCCAATAAAGTCCGAGGTCCATGAAGGCCTCGTCCCGAGCTGCGGTCCGATCTGCGAGAAAGTCCGGTTGGCGCAGGCTCACGGTGGTGGCGAGGGCCTCGGCGGCGCGCAATTTTTCCACGGATCGGCGAACGCGGGCGGACGTTTCGGCCTGGGACGCGCTGTAAAGATCCCATTCGTTGCCGTGCGTCACGGATTCGCTGGGAATCTGGCTGCCGTAGCGCGATTCGAAGTCTGCGAAAAAATCCTCCTGGTTCGACGCGATCACCTGACGATCGGCGGTCGTGTGTTCCTCCGCGATCACGTGAAAATGTTCGGTGTACGGGTAATCCTTTTCGTTGGCCTTATAGACCTGGCCGGTTTTGCGGTCGAGGGCGTCCCAGCCAAAGCCAAATGCTCCGCGGACGGAATAAGGTCGGTCGGCACCCGGCGCGCGGTAACGACGGAGGAACTCCGGATTCGATTCGAGAAATTCGATGGATTTGACCGGGTCAAATGCCTCCGCGTAACCGCCGATGGATTTATTGTTTCCGGCCGCAATGGAATGCCACTTCATGAGCACGCGCTGGCCGTCGAGTCCGGTGTACCAATAAATCTCGTGCTCCCGCCGACTCAGCGGGGGCTGGGGCATGCGGCTGGCGCAGGCACAAACGCCCTTCCAGCTGTAGCGCGCGCCCGCTCCTGCCCAGAGTGAGGCCAGCCCGAGCGGTTGCGTTTGGTTTTCCATCGCCACGGCCTGGGGAAATCGCACGCCGTACGCTCGCTCGAGCCGTCCGGCGTAATACATTCCGCGCAAAACCGCTTCCGCCGGCTGGCCCCCGTAACACGAAACGAGAGCGTTGAGCGGAGCGCTGATCGATCCGTCCGCGATGGCTGCCATCAATCGATGGAAATCCTCGGGCGACTTCTGCCGCTCGTAGTTCCACAGCCAAAAGCTGCCGTCGGCGTTAAATCGGCTGCGGTAGGGCCCGGGGCGATCTTTCGTGTCGTCCGCGAGGTCGAGGTAATAGTCGAGCATCTCGACAAAAACGCGGTCGTACGTCTCGGCGTCCGCCGTCCACATGTAATCGGTGTGGTCATCGTTCGCGAGGTAGATGCGGAGTGGCGGTCCGGAGGATTCGGCGGATGGTGGTTGCGCCGCGTTGGTTGTCGCGAGGGAAAGACTCATGATAAATAGCAGGCAGCAGGGGAGCGTCACGGTTGGGCGGGGGATGAGGCGCGCGGTATCATGCCATTGCCGGACGCGAGGTGAAGACGGAAGTTTTCCCGGAACCGTTTCGTCCGTTTCTGCGCAAATATTCACGGAATTCCGATTGCCGTTTCTGGAACGGACGCGGAAACTCCGCCCATGGGCTTTCTCTCCTGGATCATCTTCGGCCTCATCGCGGGAGCGCTCGCGAAATTCATCATGCCCGGCAAAGATCCGGGCGGCTGCCTGATCACGACGCTGCTCGGCGTGTGCGGAGCAGCCGTCGGCGGCTGGATCGGCACCCAGCTGGGATTCGGCGACGTGACGGGATTTAACTTCGGCAGTTTCGGCATCGCCGTCCTCGGCTCGTTCGTCCTGCTGCTGATCTACCGCGTGATCGTCGGCCGGAAACGATAACGCGCCCAAGAGTGATCGCTCGCGGTCGCGATGGGATTACTCGTGGGCGTCGTGGGAGTCGGGATCGGTGAGGTGGATGAGCATGGCCGCCCGGCGATTTTCGACGCCGAGTTTTTCGAAAATCGCGGACACGTGATTTTTGATGGTGTGGGGGCTGACGCCGAGAATGATGGCGATTTCGACGTTGGTTTTTCCGGCGGCGATCCAGTGCAAAACCTCCCGTTGGCGGGCGGAAAGTCCGTAGAATGGGGACGCCTGCCGACACGGCTCGTCTTCGATGGTTTCGGGAAGCACGTCGACCCCAGCCACGCCGAGAAAACGGTCGGATCGCATCAGGGGGACGATGTGGCAGGTGAAAAATTTTTGTTCGCCGGAGAGCGGAATGTATTCGCTGAAGCGCACGGTGCGTTCGCTGCGAGTGCGGTGGGGAATCTGGTAATAATCACCAAGGCCGTCCTGGTCGTCGTAATTTGTATTCGGCTCGACGCACAGTTTACCGCGGTTGCGGTACCAGGACGGCAGATAACGCCCGGTGGCGTCGTGACCGGGATAATTGCGAAACCGGGAATCACAGCCGTCCAAAGCTCCGGGCTCCCAAACGGTCCAGGTCCCGTAAATTTCAGAGCTCCGGGTGAGGGCGGCTCGCAGGACTTCGTCATACACCAAACGATTATCGACGCCGAGCTCGGCCATGCCACGCAGTGTTTGACCCAACGCGCGGCTCGTCTGAATCAAATCGGCCAGCTTCATCCCGTTCTCATGTTGTTATGATTGCTAATATCTGAGCACCAATCACGCCAAACGCGAGATCGGAATGGGATTCGGCCTCGAAAACGGGCGATTCGGCCGCACTCACAGGTCTCTTGGACGGTAAACGAGAATGCCGGCGCTTTTGCTCGAATTGGCGAGGTATTGAGAAATGCGTCGGTCGAGCACGACCTGGCGGCCTTTGCTGCGATCCGAGGTGGCGTGAAGGAATCTTGCCGTTTTCCCTTCGCGGACGATGATGCCGACGTGGTGCGTGTAGGTCCCGTGCCAGGTGCTCGTGATGGCCACGACGTCTCCGGTGCGCAGTTCGGATTCGATGCCGGCCACGCGATTTTTTGGAACGTGATAAACGGGCAGTGCGGACACGCGGCGTTCGATTTCGCCCATGCGCGGGATGAGGTCGCGGTTGTTGCGGAGGTAACGGTAGCTTTTCCACATCGCGGTCATTTCCTTGATGTTGCGCGTGATGCGCACTCCACCGAGGGCCCGGTTGGGATCTTCGGACAATCCGCGCCGGGCATTGTCGGCAAAAACTTCCTCGAGGAAATGCATGCGAGAGAGGTAATTGCCATCGCAGCGACCGCCGCGGTAGCGTTCGATCTCGATCATGGCGAGGAGATCCTCGGGCCGGTAATCCCCACTTTTGACGCGCAGCATGCGGGCGAATCCGAGCGAAATCTCGTAAAACGTCCAGCAATCGAGGCCGTTGAAATTTGCGGAGGGAGCCTCAATGCGGTCGTGAATTTCCAGCGTGTAATTCGCGTAGGGTGTTCCCACCAAAGCGCGGCCGACGCGGGCGGTGCGTTCGCCAAGGGGCAGCGCGCGCCAGTTCCCATCGACCGCCTGTCGCACGAGTCGGTCGAATTTTTCCTGTCCCTTAAAAACCGTGCCGAGTGGCAGGCGGAGCGGGCTGCCGTTGAGGGCATCGGCTGAAGCAGAGTGGGGGAGCGCCGCGCATAAAACGGCCAGGAGGGCGGAGACCAGAGTCGAGGGGCGTATCACGGTGGGGAAGTTAACAGATGGTGGCACGGCGGCAACGCGGGGTTCGCTTTTGCCTCTTGGGCAGGAACGGGACGAGCCGAAAGCGGGACGCTTGCTTTACGAAAGCGGGGCGGATAGTTCACCGGTCATGAACCGATGGATCCTGTTGGCTGGAATCGTGGTAATGGCAGTTTTTGGCGCGGGTTGCGCCTGTTGTTGAAGGCGGCGGACTTGCCGGCCCGGGCTGATCGGGCGATATCTCAGAGATGACGGCCAACGCCGAAATTGTCCGTATCTTCCTGTCGCCGGGACATAACTTTTTCGGACATCATGGCAAACCCCCCGGGGATCATCCGGCGATTTCGGTGTCCGAGGCCAGCTGCGTGGCGGGCAAAGGCCTGGAAGGAGATCGTTTTTTCGACTTCAAACCCGGGAAATTTCCCGAGGGTTATGATGGTCAGGTGACATTCTTCGCGTGGGAAACGTATGAGGATGTGTGCCGATCATTGGACGTGACGACGCGCGACGTTTCGGTTTTTCGCCGCAACGTCGTCACCCGCGGGTTGGATCTGAACGCGCTGGCAGGGCGTGATTTCGAAATCCAGGGCGTGCAATTTCGCGGAATGAAAGAGGCCGCGCCGTGCGAGTGGATGAACACGGCTTTTGCACCCGGTGCTCTCACGGCGCTGAAAGGTCGAGGGGGATTGCGGGCGCGCGTTTTGACGGACGGAATCATCCGCGTTACCAGCGATTCACCATGAACGCGTTTGCGGCAGCTCTCATCGTCGGCGGGAATTCGACCCGGATGGGCTCGGACAAGGCTCACCTGCCGTGGCGTGGCATTCCGCTGTGGCGGCACCAATTGATCACGCTCACGTCGATGGAACCGGAGGATATTTTGATTTGCTGCGGTCAACGGACGGATTTTTCGGTGCCGAATGCGCGTGTGATCCCGGACGAATTGCCGAACCGTGGACCCATCGCCGGTGTGTCGGCGGCCCTGGCCGCGGCAACTCATGAGCAAATCCTCGTGCTGGCCGTGGATCTGCCGGAAATGACCGCGAAATATCTCTCTGGATTGCTGGCGGCGACGACGCCCGAACGGGGTATCGTCGGCGCGCGCGACGGATTTTATGAACCGTTGGCGGCAGTGTATCCACGGAGGGCAGCCGCACTGGCCGCGGAGGTCGCGGTTGATCCGGATCATTCGATGCAACATTTTGTCCGTCGCGCCGTCGCGGCCGACCTGCTCGCGGTGCGCCCGATCACACGCCCGGAGGAGATTTTTTTCCGAAACGTGAACACACCGGAGGCGGGCTCTCCAATGCCCTAGCTCCGGATTATTTGCTTGCTTAGTGGTCGGTGATTTCGAAGGCTCCTCCCATGAAAACCCCTTGTCGTGTGTGGTGTTCGTTGGTGTTGACGGTTATACTGGTCTGCTTCGGAACAATCCGAATTGGAGGCGCTGAAGAGCTCTCGACGACGTATGTCGGAGGCAACGGCAACGACGGCGAAATGTTTGACGTTCTCGCCCTGAAAAACATCGAAATCACCGGATTGCGAATGGCGTTTTTTACAAACACCGTTTCGGACACAGTCGACGTTTTTCAGAAAGCAGGCTCCTATGTTGGTAGCGAAGCGATTCCGGGCAATTGGACGGCTGCAGCGACGTCTCTGGTCGGAGCAACTGCGCTCGTGCCAACACCGATTATCCCGTTCGCAGCACCTATTCCAGTGGGAAGCGGTGAGAGAGTCGCTTTATACATTCGAGCGACTGCAACCGACGTCGCCTACACGAACGGAGTCGGGAGCGGAACGGTCGCCGCACTCGATCCGAATCTGGTGGTTTTCGAGGGAATCGGTGTCGCTGGCTCCTTCGGCGCGATTTCGCAGAATCGCATTTCCAATGTCACCATCGTCTATGATTTCCAGGCCGGAAATCCTCCCGAGGTGAAAATCATTGGCCCGCGCCGGATCACGACGTCAGCACCGGTGGTTCGAGTGGCTGGATTGGCGACCGATGATGGAAAAGCGGTGTCGGTGCGGGTCCGATTCAAGGTGGCGCGGGCGAACGGTTCGCTGCGTAACGTCACGCGCACGCGGACGCCGGATCCGGCTACGGGATTGTTCCAGGTGGGAGTGCGCACGCTGATCGGGCGGAACCCGGTTCGGATCACCGCGGTCGATAACAAGGAACAGGTATCGGCGGTCCAGAAGGTGATTATCACCGGCGTTGTTCTCTGACGCGACGGGGCCGCGGTCTTTTCGGTTGCGCTGCGGAACGGCGATTCTAACGTGCCGCGATGGAAACTTTGTGGGTCGTGCTCCAGCATCCGTTCACGTGGGGCCTCGGGTTGGGGCTGCTGGTGGCGGGATTTTTGTGGAAAATGGGGCTCGACGCGCGATCCGGTCTCAAGCGCGAAAACAAACGCCTCGCGAGTGAATTGACCGAGCTCCAGAAGCACCTCAATACCCACCTCAAAATCAGCGCGAGCGGTAACGACCAACTGCAAAAGGACCTCGCGACGCTCAAGGAGCAGAACGAAAATCTGCGGGTGAGCGTGGCCACGCTTCAACAAAAGCCCGGCCGGGCGGAGATGCGCCACCTGCACATCATCGAAGGAGCCGTGCGCCGGATGCGGGAACAGGCTCCGGGCTTCGCGGCGACGTGGGAGCAGGCGGTGCGATTATCCACCGCCGACGAAGAAGCGGCCGAGAGCGGCCTCACAAAACTCATCCGCAAAGTGCTGCCAGGGTCCGACACGGTCTCGGCGCGGTCCGACGAATCCCGCCCAGCCAGCCTGCTCCGGGACCAGAATCCCACCTGATCCCCCGCTCCGGCAGGTGTCGGAATCTCTTTGGACGAGCCGTTGACACGGTAGAGGACCGCCGACATAGTGCGCGTCCGGATTTTCCCGGACGCACCTATGGAACACATTCGCAATATCGCCATCATCGCCCACGTCGACCACGGCAAGACCACGCTCGTGGATCAACTGCTCAAGCAGGCTGGCACCTTCCGCGCCAACCAGAAAACGGACGAGCGCATGATGGATTCCATGGATCTCGAGAAGGAAAAAGGCATCACAATCCGCGCCAAAAATGCCGCGTTTCGCTGGCACGATTATCATATCAATATCGTGGACACCCCGGGTCACGCCGACTTTGGCGGTGAGGTCGAGCGCATCATGAAGATGGTCGATGGCGTGTTGCTGGTGGTCGATTCGCACGACGGCCCGCAGGCCCAAACGAAGTTTGTGCTCCGCAAGGCGATGGAAAATGGTCTCAAGCCCATTGTCGTCATCAACAAGATCGATCGCGAGAACGCCCGTCCCCACAAGGTGCTCGACATGGTGTTCGAGCTTTTCCTGGAGTTGAACGCAACGGACGAGCAACTCGACTTTCCGCACATCTACGCGAGTGCAAAACAGGGTTTCGCCAAGGCCGAGATCGACCAGGAAAGTGAAACGATGGAGCCGCTTTACGAGGCCATCGTGAAACACATCCCGCCGCCGCCGAAAGCTGACCAGGACTTTTTCCAGTTCCTCGTCTCCAATCTCGACTACAGCGATTACCTCGGCCGGATCGCTTACGGCCGCATCATCAGCGGTTCGGTTAAAGTCGGCCAGAGCATCGTCTGCGTCGGCAAGGACGGTCAGAAAAAGCGCGCCAACATCACCGCGCTTTTCAGCCACGAAGGTCTTGAAAAAATTCAGATCGAAAGCGCCAGCGAAGGCGACATCGTCGGTATCACGGGCTTCGAAGAAATTTACATCGGCGAAACGCTCGTCGACAGCGAGGAGCGCGAGGCCATCCCGTTCGTGGACATCGACCCGCCCACGATTTCGATGAAAATTTGCGTGAACGATTCGCCGCTGGCCGGGCGTGAAGGCAAATTGCTGACGGCCCGCCAGATCAAGGACCGTCTGATCCGCGAGACCCGGACGAACGTTTCGATTCAGGTCAGCGACACCGACAATGCGGGTCACTTCGACGTCAAGGCGCGTGGCGAAATGCAAATCGCGGTGCTGGTCGAACAAATGCGACGCGAAGGATTTGAGCTGCTCGTGTCGCGACCGGAAGTTATTTTTCAGCGCGACGAATCCGGCAGCCTGCTCGAGCCGATCGAGACACTTTACGTCGACGTGCCGCCGGAAAATCTTGGCGACATCCTGCAGTCGCTGGCGACCCGCAAAGCCGAAATCGTGAGCATGGAGCACAACCCGCACAGCGTGCTGGTGGAGGCCACGATCCCAACGCGCGGATTAATCGGATTTGAAACCGACCTCGTGAACGTGACAAAGGGCCACGGCATCGCGAGCCATCTTTTCAAGGAATTTGGCCCGCACAAGGGCGACATCCCCAGCCGCGCCAAAGGTGTGCTGGTCTCCATGGAAGGCGGTACGAGCATGGCCTACGCGCTCGACACCATCCAGGAGCGCGGACGCCTCTTCATCGGACCGCAGGAGGAAATCTACGAGGGTATGATCATCGGAGAAAATGCCCGTCCCGACGACATGCCGGTGAACCCATGCAAGGCCAAAAAATTGACCAACATGCGTTCGCAGGGTGACGGCAAGGGCATCTCGCTCCAACCGCCGCTCGTGATGAGCCTCGAGCGCTCCCTCGAATACATCGCTCCGGACGAATACGTCGAAGCCACGCCGAAGTCGCTGCGCCTGCGCAAAAAGATTCTCGATGCCAACATGCGCAAGCGGGCGTCGGGCAAGGCTGTCGCCTGAGAGGCGGGTTGAATTCGAGTGGTCGTTGAGCGTCGTTGGGCGTGGTGAAAAAACGCGTTCCGATTGCTGAGTCCCACGAGGCGCTGGCAGTCAATCCCTTCGCCGGGCTTGATGCCACGGGCCTTCCCGAAGGCCCCGCCGAAAATCCGACGCCAGCCCCGCCCACCAAAAATTCACCCGATCGGGTCGTGCTACGACGCGAGAAATCCGGTCGGGGTGGCAAAACGGTCGTGGTCGTGAGTGGCTTTGCGACGCATTTTTCGACCAATGATCTGGCCGATCTCGGTCGGCGCGCGCGTCAGGCTTGCGGCTGTGGCGGCACGGTTGCGGACCGTGAGATCGAACTCCAGGGTGACGACCCTGCCCGCGTGAGCGCATTTTTTGCCGGCGAGGGCTTTCGCGTTGACGGAGTGTAGCGCCCGCGAGGACTGTCGTCGCAATGGCTGATCGGCTGGTGGATTTCCTGGTGGTGGGCGTGCAAAAAGGCGGCACCACCGCGCTCGATTGGTATCTGCGCCAGCATCCGGCCATCACCATGGCAACGCGTAAGGAGGTTCATTTTTTCGACCTCGACGGAAATTTCGCGGACGCGTCACAGAACTACCGCGACTACCACGCGAATTTTTCGCCCGGACCCGCGACCCTTTGCGTGGGTGAAGTGACGCCTTCGTACCTCTGGTGGGAACCGGTGATGCGCCGGGTCTGGGACTACCGGCCGGACATGAAGCTGATCGCCGTCCTGCGCAACCCGATCGACCGTGCCTACTCGCACTGGAACATGACGCGACGTCGCGGCGAGGAATCCGTGCCATTCCTCGAGGCGATCCGGCGCGAGCCCGATCGCTGCCGCGAGGCGCTGCCCGATCAGCACAGGATTTATTCGTACGTTGATCGGGGCCGCTACGTCGCGCAACTGCGACGCATGAACCGATTTTTTCCCGCAAACCAGACGCTCGTTTTGCGCAGTGACGATCTGCGCTCCGACCCGGCGGCGGTCGTTAATCGGGTGGTCGATTTTCTCGGACTCGACCCTGTGACGGATTGGCGTCCGCGCCGGGCGGGCACGGCCGTTTACGAAGCTCCGATGGATCCCGAGGCACGGAATTTCCTGCGCGAGACGTTGTTCTGGGAAATACGTGAAATCGAACGCGTGCTCGGCTGGGACTGCGCGGCCTGGCTGGGTGACTAAGTTTTGTTTTTCGGCTGGAGTGGATTATCATCTCTCGTGATAACTCGACTTTTTCTTTCAGCGGGACTTGGGCTGATCGCGGGCCTTTGCGCGGTGGGGGTCGCGCGCTCGACCACGTTGGCCCCGTTGACCGTGGACCAACAGATTGCTGATGCGGAAACGATTTTTCGGGGACGCGTAACATGGGTTGCCAGTGAAATGCGGACGACCGATCAGGGCCGGGCGATTTTCACGGTGGTCACGTTCGAGAGGCTGGCGGCTTACAAGGGCGATGTGGCGGAGCGGAAAACGCTGGAATTTCTTGGCGGAAAAGTTGGGGAGGTCGAGATGGTCGTGGACGGAATGCCCGTCTTCGCCGTGGGCGAAGAATGGATCGTGTTTGCTAGTGCGGAAAAAAATCTGGCGTGTCCCGTAATCGGGTGGACGGACGGTGCGTTGCAAGTGGCGGATGGCGACGTCGAAGTTCCTGCCCGGATGAAAGAGTTGATGGGCTCCGGGTCGGCAGTCGTGTCGGCCCTTGGAGAGCCGACCTCTGCGATCGCGAAGAACACTGGAGATCTTTCCCAGTTCGAGGCAGGGCTGCGCGAGCGCATTCGCGAGGTAAAGGGAAAGTGAACGCCGTTAAACGGATTGCGTTGGCGTTGACGTGCAGTGGTTTCCTCGTTGCGTCCGTATGGGGTTTCGCGCTGCTAGACTCTCGCTGGCCAGCAGGCACGGTTGTGGTGCACCTGCAATTGGGGCCGTCGCCCGGTCGCCTCTTTGACAACTCCGCCTCCTGGGGTGAAGTGGTTGAAGGCACGTTGAAGCTGTGGAGCGATCAGCTGCTCGATACTCGATTCATCGTTGTCCGCGACTCGACGGCTGAGATTGGACCCGCGAACGGAGTGAATAATGTGATCTTCGCGCCGAACATTTACGGGCAGGAATTTGGGAATGCCGTTGCCGTCGCAGTGAGCTGGCGGCAGAACGGTGTCAACTCGGAAGGAGACGTGCTTTTCGACGAGAATCGGGACTGGAATTCATACCGCGGGCCGCTGCGTAGGTCGAACGCGGGGGGAGCAATCCTCGATATCCGGCGGGTCGCTTTGCACGAGTTTGGCCACATGCTGGGCCTCGGCCACCCCGACGAAGCGGGCGAGAACGTGAAAGCAGTCATGAACAGCCGCGTTTCGGATCTCGAGACATTGCAGGACGATGACATCATTGGCGCTCAATCGCTGTATGGAAAGGGCCGTGAGATTGCTGCGGTGAAACAGCCGGGCCGCTCATTGGTAAGTACGAAGAAGCGAAAGTATTCCGTTCGCGGTACGGCCACTCTCGGCCAGGTCACTCAGGTTTTCTTGAGGAACAATCGGATCAGAGGAAAAACCTACCGTGCGTTCGGAGTCGATAGGTGGCAGGCAGGCGTCAAGTTACTCCCCGGCGTGAATCGCATTACCGTACGCGTTCGAACATCATCGAACCGCCTTCTCACCGTCGCTGAAATTCGTATTCGCCAAAAATGATGCGAGATCGGGAACTTGCTGGCATCGGGAACGAACGCCTTTCGTATCAAAGCGGCAGCGCCGGGGCTCCATGAACGCGACGAAACGATTGCTGGCTGCAATGGCCGGAGGAGCGGTGCTGGTGGGTTCGGTTTGGGGATTTTCACTGCTCGGACCGCGCTGGCCGGACGGAACCGTCGTGATGCATCTGCAACTGGGATCGTCGGGTGGGCGGCTGATCGATGGATCGGCGTCGTGGGGCGATTCCGCGGAGGCGGCGCTCGCATTGTGGAACGCCGAAATGCGCGATCTGAAATTCCGTGTCGTTCGCGATTCGACCGTCCCGGTTCGCCAGGGTGATGACGTGAATAACGTTTTTTTTGCGCAAAACGTCTACGGCACGTCGTTTGGAGGTGCCATCGCGATCACGACCCTCTGGCGCACCGGCAACCGACGGACCGAGGCGGACGTTGTTTTTAACACGCGCCTCGACTGGAATTCGTACCGCGGCCCCCTGCGGAATTCGACCAGTGGTGACACCCTTTTTGATCTGCGACGCGTTGCGCTCCATGAGTTCGGACACGTGCTGGGATTGGATCACCCGGACGAATTTGGCCAAAATGTCCGCGCGGTCATGAATAGCAGCGTCTCGAATCTGGACGCGTTGCAGGATGACGACATCAGCGGAGTTCAATTTCTTTACGGTCGGGGGCGAGGCGGAGTTCTGGTCGAGGTCACCCGACCCTCGACATCGACGTTTACTACCAACCGATCGCGATTTGTCATCAGAGGCCGGGCAACGGGTGGTCGCGTGCAGGCAATCCTGGCCGCCAACAACCGTCTCGGGAGCCGCCTCTACCGGGCGAGGGGATCGGCGCGGTGGCGGGTCACCGTGCCACTCCGTAGTGGCGTTAACCGCATCACCCTCCGTGTCCGGACAGATTCGGGCCGACTTCAAAAAGCCGCCGTCGTCCGCATCCGCCGCCAGTAATGAGGGAGCGCGAGCAAGCGATGTAAAGCGGAGCGAGAGTCCGCGGCGCGATTGGAGCAAGCTTCCACCTTACGCGGACAGATGAGTGGGTGCGGCCTCATTAACGAATTGGGAATGCACCGGCGTGGGCACGCTCTCCCAACTCGCATCGACCGAAGAGCGCGGGAGTTTGACAGTAGTGGTGCGTGCGGCATGTGATCTCGACGAGAGTGTGTTTCGCTCGCTGACTCAAAGCGTGATGAAAAATGCGGGATAATATTCCGCTGATCCCATCGAGGAATACACGTGGAGCAAGGTCTACGTTTTGACTCGGGCGTATGTTGCCGTGGCGGAGCAAGTGAAACGATTCCTGAAAAATCGACGATTTTGGGGTGGAGAGGAATTGGCGAATGGAAACATCAATTCCGTTGTGGCCGTTGCGAGTCGAAAATGGAGAACTTAAACTGGTTGGCACGTTTCAAGGGTTCTTTGGGTCGGATTACGATGGAGTTCGCGAATTTGACGTGATGATGAAAGCTTATGGACGGCGGCATCACGTCCAATAGGCCCGGATATCCCACAACCGACCGATGAAATGGTTCTTTGGATCAACGCTTTGGCTACCGCTCGCAGTCTTCATCCTCGTCGGTTCCGGCTGCGCGAAAGTAGTCGTTTCGAAAAGCGATGTCGTTGGTCGTTATCTTTCGAAAGACAACGAGTTTGGATCGCTAACACTACGGCCTGACGGCTCGTATAGCCGTGAATATTCCGATGGATCGGTTGCTGACGTGTCGGAGTGGCAGTTGGAAGAAAAGAACGGGAAATTTTGTCTGACCTTTTCAGACTTCCGCATGAGAAATGGCCCGGGGACGCAAATCTCGGGCTTTTGGGCGGTCGAAGTCGAAAAGGCATTCGGACGTCTGCGCCTCATCATTGATCCCGATCTGGGCGATTTTTTCGAAAAAACGACACCGTGATCGTTGGCGTGGGAATCTGTCTCAGTCCGGCTTGTTGAGCAGATCAATCTCCACTGTAGTGGAAACAGATCCTTGCGTTACTTCGGGTGCCTAAGGGCCCATATCCTTCCGGTGGCTGCTGATGTGGGGGCTGGATCGCGAGCGGGGTTTCCGCGCGGTGACAAGGTGGGCGGAAATAAGGTTGATGTCGGCGAATGCTGCGGTGCAAAGTTCTGGGCTTGAAGAGTTGTATTCCCGGGCCAAAGCAGACATTTCCGGACGTTCCGGCGATGGCGCTGGGAGGGACGCCAGCCGGTGTGGTTGGTCGAATGGGTCCCGTTGGAGGTGACGCCGCGTCGAGGTGGCGTCGTGCGTTTTGGGCTTGCGCCGGGCGAGGACACCCGCGGATTTAGTTCGAGCGAAGGAAGCCGAATGATCGGCAGCGATAAAGAATTTTTGCGAATGGGTCCCGAAATGATCACGGCTGGCCATGGGCGGCAGCATGTCCGGGCCGCCACGCAGAACCGTCGACCTCGGCCACTGAACGCACTCTGATTTTGAAAATGAAAACATCCATTGCCGAGTTCGACTATCTGCGGGTGGCCGTGGGCGTGCCGGAGCTGCGGGTGGCAGATCCGGTCTTCAACGTCGAGCGAATCACGACGGCGCTTCGGGAGCTGGCTGAGGATGGTGTGGAGCTGGCCGTTTTTCCCGAGCTGTGCCTGACGGGATACACGTGCGCGGATTTGTTTTATCAGCCGCACCTGCTCAACGCGGCTTTGGAAGCGCTGAAAGAAGTGGAGTCGGCGGTTGCGGAAACGGGTGTTGTCACTCTCGTTGGTCTGCCGATGGAGATCGATTCGCGTCTATACAATTGCGCGGCGCTCGTTGGCGTGGACGGCCTTGCGGGCATCGTACCAAAGACGTGTCTGCCGACGTCGCAGGAATATTACGAGGAGCGTTGGTTCGCTCGGAGTGCGACACTTCCAATAGGCGAGTTCGTCGTGAACGGTCACACGGTCCCGGTTGGCGCGGATCTGATCTTTGTCGATCCTTCCCGACCGAAGCTGCGCATCGGAATCGAAGTGTGTGAGGATCTGTGGGGTCCTGAGCCAATCAGCGGCCCTCTTGCGGTGGCGGGCGCAACCGTGCTGGTGAACCCGTCGGCGAGTAATGAGATCCTGGGCAAGGCGGCCTACCGCCGCGATCTTGTGCGACAGCAGAGCGGGCGCTGTCTCGCTGCCTACCTTTATACCTCGGCGGGGCCGGGCGAGTCGTCCACAGACATCGTGTTTTCGGGTCACGCCTTGATCGCTGAATGCGGGCAGCAACTCGCGGAAACGGAGAGATTCGCTTTCGGGACCCAATTGAAAATTGCGGACATCGATCTGCAACGCATCACGGGAGACCGACTGGCCAGCAGTGCGTTTTCCGCTGCGCGCACGGCGCGGGCGTTTCGACGGATTGTGGTTGCGTTTCCGGAATTGCCACGCGCGACGACCCCGGTGCGTCGGCCGCTGGTGGCTCGCCCATTCATTCCTGGTGATACGGCGCGGCGGGCGGAACATTGTCGGGAGATTTTTGCAATCCAATCGACGGGTCTGGCGAAACGACTCGCGCACACCGGATCCCGTACGGCCGTGATCGGGGTGTCGGGCGGCCTGGATTCCACGCTCGCACTCCTTGTGACGATACATGCGCTCGCGATGATCGGGCGCGGTCCGGAGGATATTCTGTCCGTCGTGATGCCCGGACCGGGCAGCACGGACCGGACGCAATCAAACGCGGAGCGTCTGGCGAAAGCGCTCGGCACGACCAGCCGGGTCATTCCGATCGGCCCGGCCGTCGCGCAACATTTGACGGACATCGGGCAGCCCGACGGTTTGCACGACGCGACCTACGAAAACACGCAGGCCCGCGAACGGACGCAAATATTGATGAACCTCGCGAACCAGAACGCGGGCATCGTCATCGGGACGGGTGATTTATCGGAGCTGGCACTCGGCTGGTGCACTTACAACGGCGACCAGATGTCGATGTATCACGTGAACGCGGGAGTGCCGAAAACGCTCGTTAGGCATCTTATCGAGTGGTGTGCGGACGAAGAATTTGCTGGTGAGGCCGGTGATCTGCTGCGCGACATCTGCGCGACACCGATCACGCCGGAATTGCTGCCGTTGAGCGCCGGCCGGGAACTCGTTCAGAAAACCGAGGACACCATTGGTGCCTACGAGCTCCACGACTTTTTCCTTTTTCATACCGTGCGCCACCATTGCCGGCCGGCCAAAGTTTACTTTCTTGCGAAGCAGGCATTCGCCGATGTCTATTCGGACGAGGAAGTTCTAAAAGTTTTGCGCACGTTTTATCAGCGGTTTTTCACGAGTCAGTTCAAACGTTCGGCGATGCCGGACGGGCCCAAAGTCGGCACGGTGGCGCTTTCGCCGCGGGGCGACTGGCGTATGCCGAGCGATGCCTCGGCGGCGTTGTGGCTGGCCGAATGCGACGCGCTCTGATCGCAGCAGGATGTTGGAAATTCCGGTTCGTCGATGAGTCTCGAAAGTGGTCACCATCAAGTCGTGGTCTACGGAGCGCAGAGTACGTTCCAGTCACCCGGCCAGTTTTTCCGCGATCTGTGGCGGGATATTCGCGACAGCCGCAAGCTGGCCACCATGTTGGCGATCCGCGACCTCAAAGCGCAATATCGCCAGTCGATCTTCGGTGTTCTCTGGCTCCTGATCCCGCCGATCGCGTGGACGGTGGGCCTGACGGTGCTGCGTCAAAACGACCTTGCTACCATTGGGGACTTCACGACCAACGTGGCGAAAAATCCGGCCTACATTTTGATCAGCATGGCGCTGTGGCAAATGTTCGTTGAAGCGTTGCGCGGGCCGATGTCGGCATTTTCCAGCAACCGCGGAATTTTGACCAAAGTGTGTTTTCCGCGCGAGGCGCTGATCGTGGCGCACCTCGTGAAGATGTCGGTGACGATCGGTATTCAGTTTTTGCTGATCGCGGTGGCCTGCATCGTTTACCAACTGCCGGTCACCTGGACGGCGGCCTTTTTGCCGGTCGCGATCTTTTTGCTGGCGATGCTCGGCACGGTCGCCGGCCTGTTTCTGGCTCCGGTGGGATTGTTGTACAAGGATATCGCCAACGCGATGCAGTACATCGTGATGGCGGGAATGATCGTAACGCCGGTCATTTTTACGATGCCGGATCCGTCGAACGATGGCTGGTGGGCACTGGTGGTGCGATGGAATCCGGCCACGCCGATGTTGGTAACGGCGCGCGAGCTGGCGACGGGGCAGGCACTCACGCTGCTGCCGGAGTTTTTTCTCGTTTCGGTGCTGACAATGGTTTTTTCGGTGGCGGGATTTGCGCTGTTGCGGGCGTCGATGCCGATCGTGATCGAAAGGTGGAGTGCGTAGCATGCTTGAGAGCCAGATGAGCGTGGCGGCGGAGGTGCCGCCGGATCAGGAGGACGGAGCGGACAAAAACCAACCGGCGCTCGAGATTCGCGGGGTTTCGAAGCGCTTCTGTCGCGATCTGCGGCGGTCGTTGCTTTACGGCGTGCAGGCGATTGGCCGGGAGCTGGTCGGGCTGCCGTCGCGGACGGGAGAGTTGCGCAAAAGCGAGTTCTGGGCGCTGCACAACGTCGATTTCGACATGCCGCGTGGCGCGGCAATGGGGTTGGTGGGCATGAACGGCTGCGGCAAAACGACGCTGATGCGCATCATTTCCGGCTTGATCAAACCGACGACCGGCGAAGTCAAGGTGCGCGGGCGACTCGCCCCGTTGCTGGCGCTCGGAGCCGGATTTAATCAGGTGCTCACGGGCCGTGAGAACATTTACACGAACATGACGATCCTCGGCCTGACGCGGGAGGAAATCGACGAGCGGTTCGACGCGGTCGTGGATTTCTCCGAGGTCGGCTACGCGCTCGACGCTCCGGTGCAGAACTTCAGCTCGGGCATGATCGCGCGCCTCGGCTTCGCGTGCGCGATTCACACGCAGCCGGACATCATGCTGATGGACGAAGTGCTCGCGGTCGGCGATCTGCGGTTCCGCCAGAAGTGCATTGATGCACTCCACAAGATTCGAAAAAAAGGCACGTCGTTCATCGTGGTGCACCATTCGCCCGATATCCTCGGGGCCCTGTGCGACACCGCGATTTACCTTGTTGGCGGCCACGTCGAGATGGCGGGTGACGCCCGCACCGTGCTTGAACGCTACGCCGACGATGTCCGCCGCAAAGGCACCACGGTGCACGGCGAGACCCGTGAGGGCACGGACGCGCTGGGATTCCACGTCGATCCCGAGATCGAGAGCGAAAATGGCAAACTCACGTCCATCACCGTGCGGCCGGGTGGGGGTGTGGTGGCGGCGGACGACGTCGTGCTCGCGAATGAGCTGCCGGCGGAAATCGCTTTCACGTTGCACGTCGCCGAGGATGTCCGGCAGCTGAACGTGATGGTCGAAATGATGAAGCTGCCCACCTTCGAGACGCTGGCGCATTCGGCCGAGGAGGTCGTGATGGCGAAATTCAGCGCCAAGCGCGACCTGCGACGCATGGCCGACGTGCCGCCGGGTGACTACGAATTCAAGCTCGCAATGCCGTGGCTGGCGCTCTTGCCGGGCCTCTACCAGGCACGCGTCTCGGTTTACACCAAACGCATCCTCGTGGCCCGGGCTCGCAGCGACCGGTTCGAGATCAAACCGCTCAAAAAGAACGGGCTCGACAACCGGTTTTACCAGCCGCGCGAATGGACCGTGGACAACCGCATCCTGTCGCGTGCAGAGGTGCCTCCCGCCGAGGAGGAGACGGAGGACGACGAGTAGCCGTTTCAATTTTTTTGTGAATATTACTGCTCCGCTGCCGCCGTCCGAAGAATCCCGGATTGAGCGTTTCATCAATTCCCGGATCGACCGGACACTCCAGACGTGTCTGAACCAGCTGCCGATGCGGATGGGCAACCTGCGGCAATACCCGCCTCGCCCGATCCGGACCGAGGTGCTCGATCCGGGGGATTTCACCGGGCGTTATCCGTCGATGTCCATCGTGACACCGACGTTTAATCAAGGCCGGTTTATCGAACGAACGGTCCGCAGCGTGATGGATCAGGCATACCCGTCACTGCGTTATGCGCTCTACGACGGCGCATCCCAGGATGAGACGGTCGCCGTGCTCACGGAGCTGGCCAAAGAGTACACGCTGCAGTGGAAATCGGAGCCTGACAAAGGCCAGGCCGACGCGATCAACAAGGCATTCAGCATGGTCGATGGCGAAATCATGGCGTGGTTGAATTCCGATGACCTGCTCATGCCACGGGCGTTGCTGCATATCGGCAGTTTTTTCGACCAGAATCCCGACGTGGATGTCATTTATGGCCACCGAATTCTCATCAACGAAAACGATGAAGAGATCGGCCGCTGGGTCACACCACCGTACCACAGCGACGCTCTCACCTATTTCGATTACGTGCCGCAGGAGACGCTGTTCTGGCGGCGTTCGCTCTGGGAAAAAACGGGTGGGAAGTTGAACGTCGATTTCCATTTTGCGCTCGACTGGGATTTGCTCCAGCGATTCCGCGAGGCCGGGGCGAAGATCGTGCGGCTGCCGCGATTCCTTGGCTGTTTCCGTGTGCATCCGGAGCAAAAAACCTCGGCGAAGATGGCGGATCTCGGGAAAACCGAGATGAGCTGGTTGCGGCCCGATTTTGTCGCAAATCCGCGGGAACGCCGCCGCATGACGCGATTGTATTTCGGTGAACAATTTCGCGCGCAGCTGAGTGGTTTGCTGCTGCGGTGCGGTGTGCGCTCACCGCGCATTTAAAAATGGCATCTCCGTCGCTCACACCGCCGGCCGGCGAGCCCGCGCTGATCTATCATGCAGTTTCCGGCATCGAAAGGCGATCGCTCACGGGTTTTATGCATCGTGCGTTCGTGGTCGTTTACGATGAATCGCGGGAACTCGGCGGCATGCCGCGGACGCCCGACGAAATCCATCGGATCGACGCCGACAGTCTGTCCGCGACGAAACTTTTCAGTTTTCGCGGGCACGGGTTACCACTCGAGGTTCGGCTGCGGGATGCATATCCCGAAATCCTGGCAGGCTCTCGTTATTTGCTTTTTACGTTTCTCGCCGAGCCATTGCGGTCCGAGGCGAGCGGCTACACGTGGTATTTAAACCAGGCGGATGGCCATCCCAAAGCGTCGTTTGCGGAAGTCCTGCGCGCGCGGCGTTCAAATCTTTACGCCAGTGCGATGGGGTGCAAATGGTGGAACTACCGCCGCGTGCTGAAACGATACTTTTTCCTCGGCGTCTCCGAGCAGGCACCCGCGGCGGTTGACGCTCTCGCCGCAAAAACCGATGAGCTGTTTGCCAGCGCCGCGCAAACTCCGAACGTCGCGCGCGCCCGGTATTTTATGCGTGAATACGTGCGCAAACCGGACGCTGACAGCGAGGATCGTGCGGAACAGATCGCCGAAGTGATTGCCCGCCTCGACCCGGCGGAAAAATCTGCATTCGAACGGCGGAACCGACTCGATTATTGGATTTACGCCCACTCCCGCGAGCGGCTGGCAGCGGATATCCGACGTTTGCGGCGTCTGGCGATACCGGAACCTGCGCACGCATGAACACCGATCCTGTCCTCGTATTTAATCATGTGCCGAAATGTTACGGGCAGAGTCTGCGCGTTTATTTCCGGACCTTCATGGCGACGCACACCGATTACGAATCGACCTTCGCTGCACCGGAAGACTACCGGTCCCTGCCGTATGATCTCTCGCGATTCGTCGCAGACGACCTGCTCATCGGGCACTTCACATCAAACGCGATGCATCTCAAGGACCGATATCCTGACGTGCTCGCAAACCCGCGTTATCAATTGTTTTCGTTCGTGCGCGATCCGTTGGAGCGCCAGATCTCGCAATATTATTATTCGTTCCGCTCCGGCCGGAATCGCAAGGGCCAGACCATGGAGGAATTCCCGCTGGCCCGCGCGCTGAGCCTCGCCAACAACCCGATTGCGGGCTGTTTTCCTTGTGATGAAAGCAACTATGAGACGGCACTTTCGCGGTACTTTTTTCTCGGAGTGACGGATCGGGTCACTGATTCGCTCCGGGTTTTGATCGAACGCATCAGTAGCATTTACGCGGACGCCCCGGCCAGTCGGGCAGTGGATCGGATGAACGTGGCGCTCAAAAAAATCCGCAGCAAAGGCCTGCCGCACGAAAATCGCGCCCGGCGTGACGAGCAGGCCGAGCGTATCCCCGATGACGTTTTGGCGACTTTTCGGCGTCGGAACGCGGTCGATTATTTCATCTACGAGAAAGCGGTGCAGTGCGTGGATGCTGGACTTGCCGAGCTCCCGCCGATGGACGACGCTGCCCCGGATTTGGTAACGCCATGAGTGCCGCCGTCCCGCAGATCGTGACGATTTATCAGCACGTACCGAAATGCGGTGGCACCTCGTTTCGCGAGGCGTGCCAGGCGTACTTCACGGAAACCCACGAAGAGGTGCCCTCGAAAGACGATCCGGAAAAGTGGGATGCATTCATCCGGAACAAGGTGAATTTTTCCAATCTCGGCCCGCGCCCGCTGATCTCGGGCCATTTCATCCACGACGGAGTGCGCCCCCGCGAGCGTTACGCGGATGAGATTGCCCTCGGCAATGTGCGGATCGTCACGGTGCTGCGCGAGCCCCTCGCGCGGCTCATTTCCGGCCATGCCTTCGCGAAACAAAACGGCAAAAAGTTGGGCGTCACATTCGAACAGCGATTGAAGCGGGCGAAAAATCCGATGAGCCGTTACCTCGGATTTGCGGGCGGGCATGCCACCAGTTTTCTCAAAACGTTTTTCCTGGTCGGCTTGACCGAGCATCTCCAGATGACGTGCGATCTTCTCGCGCACCTTATCCAGCGGGAACCCGTCGAAGTGCCGCGCGTCAACGTGACCAAAGATCGGGCCAAACCAGAGATTGCGCCGGAGGTCATCGAGATCTTCCGCGCAAACAACATCCGCGATTACGAGCTCTACGAGGCAGCGGTGGACCTCTTCCGCGAGCGCTGCCTCACCGAGCTCGGTCGCGAACCGTGAATGCCCTCCAACCAATCCAATCCATGAGCGAGACGTTTTATTACATCTACCAGCACGTGCCGAAATGCGGAGGTCAGGCGTTCCGCCTTGCGTGCGAAAATCATTTCGATCTGCTTCTCGAAAAACCTCCGGGTAAAGCGAACGCCGAAGCATGGCAGGCGTTTGTGAAAAACAAGGTCGATTTCGCGACGCTCACCGATCGCACGATGATCTGCGGACATTTGATCCACGACGGCGTGCGACCGCGCGAACGGTACGCGGCGGAAATTGCGCAGGGCAACGTACGCATCCTGACCGTGCTGAGAGAACCAATGGAGCGTGCGATTTCCGCGTACTTTTACCGTCAGCGGCAGGGCAAGCCGACGGTCGCCACGGTGCAGGAGCATCTCGGCAGTGTGCGCGATCCGATGGCGCACCACCTGGGCTGGAAAGACGGTGCCGCGCGCACGTTTCTGGAAACGTACTTTTTTGTTGGGGTCACCGAATATCTGCAGATGTCGATTGATCTTCTCAGCCATTTAATCGGAGAGCCGACGGTGCAGGTGCCGGTGAATAACGTGACCAAACGCAAACCGTACGAATTGACGGCGGACGCGGTGGAGCTGTTTCGGCGGAACAATCCACGGGATTACGCGTTGTACGATGCGTCCGTGGCATTGCTTGCGGATCGCTGCGAGGCGGAACTCGGGCGCGCGCTGCCCGATCCGGTGCTGCGCGTTGCCGCTGCGGAGTGATGCCTTCGGCGGCACGGCTCCGAGGGATACTGTGGATCCAGTTACCCGGTGTGCCCTCGGCCACCCTCCGGCATGTGCTGTGCGCAACCACGGCCTACCGTGACGACCAGCCTCCGGAAGCAGTTTCCGCGGACGCCGTGGTTGACCCCGTCCCGGACGAATTGATCGACGTCCAAAGTACTCTCGCTGGATTTTTTCCCGGTGGTGTGCAACGGCGGCATAGACGCCTCTGGCGCGATCCGGGCGTGTTTCGCCTGACGTTGATTTCCGATCCCTGTGACGTGCAAGCCGCGGTTTATCGGCATCTCGTCGGAACCGATCCTTCATTGCCGGAACGCAAACCGGCTCGATTCCAAACACTTGAGAAATTTCTGACGACGCGCGTCGAGCCGCTGACATCCGCGCTGGCGGCGGCCCTCGGCTCGCGGAAGGCATCGTTCGCGATGTTTGACGGCGTGCTCGTCGCGAATGACATGGACCCCTCGCTGCGGAAGCTGGCCGGGGCGCTGGCAGAGCGCGTTGACTCCGGGGCGGACGATGCCGGGGAACGTCGGCAGGCCGAAATCTTTCGCCAGCTGTTGGCGTATTCCGGTTCCCTGACCGCAGCGTTCGGTGGTCCGGAAGCTCCCGCTGAGGAGATTTCGTCCGCGTTGCGGTCGGAGTTTGCGCGGCGGAATCCGCGGGACACCGCATTTTATCAAGCGGCCCGGGAGCGTCTGGCGACTGGTCGGCTGCTCGCCCGATCCCGAATTTTTCCGCTGCCCGTGCCGCCACGGCGGCTGGTGCGGCCATCAGATCCCGTGTTTGTGTTTAATCATCTGCCGAAAAGTTATGGAACCAGCCTGCGGGGCTGGTTGCAGGGGGCGTTTGGCATGATTGAGGATCACACGCTTTTTCTCGGGGTGCCTGACGCGCTGGCAGAATTTCCGGCCAGCACCGGTCGGCTCGCCGCGGACATGATTTTGTGCGGACACTTTGCGCACGGTGATTATCTCCTGCCCCGGCGTTATCCCGAAGTTTGGAAAAACCCGGGTCGATTCGCGATTTTCACCTTTGTCCGCGATCCGCTGGAGACAGCAATTTCGAATTATCGGCACGTGGTTACGCGCGATCCCGCAACTGCCGCGGCGCAGCCAGCGCTTTACGGATCCCTCGGCTCATACCTCGCAGCGCTCGAGAATCCCATCGCGAAACGCCTTGGGTGCGACGCTGATCCCGCTGCGCAGGATCGATATTTTTTCATTGGAGCCGTTGAGGCTGGTGACGCGGCGTTGCGCGGGCTCCTCGAGCGGATGCGGACGGTGCTCGACGGAGCGATCGATTCCGCGACGGTCCGACGAGCCCGGATGGCGATCCAGTTTTTAGCGGGTCGTCCGCTTCCGCACGCCAATCCGGCAACCGGCCCGCTGCCGGGGATGGATCTCACGGCGGCGGACCGCGAGGATTTTCGCCAGCGCAACACGCTCGATTACGAAATTCACCGCAAAGCCATGACCAACTCGTTGACACCGGTGCCCACACGATGAGCCAGCTCACGGCCCTCCACGATCGCGCGAAAAGTTTGCGCGTCTATCTCGACGAGTTGATCACCGCGGATCGGCCCGTCGCGAAATTTGATCCGGCGCTGCCGGAATACGGCGGAGTTCAGATGCTGGAATCGCTCGAACTCGATCTCGTAGTCACGCACGTCGAGGTTAACGGCCAGCACGGCACGGGCATCCTGATGAAGCGGATGTTTCCGGACACGCGGCGGATTCTTCACACGTGGACGTGTCAGGCTTATGGCCGGAATGATTTTGGTGCGGTCCAGCTTTTCGTGAGCGGCTGGCGGGCCGGGCGGTACAACATGTATCGGAAAACGCTCGCTGCGTTGAAGCCGTACCAATTGCGCCGCATCGTGTGCGTGCCATTCGATGAATCGGACCTTCATCTCGCGCTGGCGATGAAGGATGCGCGCGAGCTGCCGCTCCTCATTTACGTGATGGACGACCAGAACCTCACGACGCCCCGCATTTCCGATGCATTGCTGCGAGAGGCGTTTGCCAAGGCCGCGGTGGTCTTTGCGATTTCGCCCGAAATGCGGGACGCGTACTCGGAGAAGTTTGGCGTGACCTGCTTTGTGCTGCCGCCGCTGGTGAGCTCGCGCGATGTGTGTTCGTCACCGGTGGCGCGAGCGGACATCAAGGAATCCGGCGCGGGAATTCTCCTTGGGAATATCTGGAATGCCGAGTGGCTCGAAGAAATCCGGCACGTCTTGCGTGGCTCGGGTGTGCGCATCGATTGGTACGGCAACGCAGGCGGCCACGTCAAATTCGACCCGGATGCGCTGGCGAAGGACGGGCTTGTTTTCAAGGGCTCGCTGCCGGAAGCCGAGATTTGCTCGAAGATGCGCGAATACCAATTTGGTGTCCTGCCGTCATCTCCCGACGACAAGGAAGACTGGCTTGCGAAATACAGCATTCCGACCCGACTCGTCACGAGTGTCGCGGCGGGGAATCTTCCGATGATTGTGATCGGGAGTGAGTCGTCGGCGTCGAGCCGCTTTGTGCGGCGATTCGGGGTGGGTGAAGTGTGCTCGTACCGATCCGAAGCGTTTGCAACGGCCGTCGCGAACGTGACGGGATCCGACGCCCAAACTCACCTGCGGACGAACGCGGCGCGGGCGGCGGGACTTTTTTCCGATGATCTCATCGCGGAATGGCTGTGGCGCTCGCTGGATGCGTGCCAACCGGCAGATGATCGGTTTGAAGACGCTTTTCGCAGCACGATCGGGGAGGTGACCTCGTGATTGCGAAGCTCAAGGCCTGGATCGAGCGGACGGTTCGACTCGTGAATTACGGTGCCTTTCTGCTCGACGAAATCCGTCGCAACAATTCGGTCGCAGTTCATTTCGAAAACCAGAATGCGCTGCTCTTCGGTACGACGGAGATCGTCAAAAAGCTGCGTGAGCTCGAACACCTGCACGAGGAAATCCGCAAAGCAAACCAGCTCATGAATCTGACCGCCGCCGAGCTGCAGGCACGCAATGCGTCGGGGTCGGAACTCGATCGCCGACTCGCTGCGCTCGAATCCGAAGTCGCGGCGTTGCGCGCTCAACTCAGCCAGACACCGCCGAATCCCCACCCATGAACGAGTCCCCGTACCTCTCCCTGGTCGCCACCAGTCGCAACGACGAGCACGGCGGCAACACGCTCTACCGCACCCAGATTTTCGTCGATAGCTTCCTGCAGCAGTGCCGGAAACACCGGCTTCGCGCGGAGCTGATCCTGGTGGAGTGGAATCCTCCACCGGACCGCCCGCCGCTGGCCGACGTGATCCGATGGAACGAGCACGACGAATGGGTCGATTGTCGCATCATCACCGTGCCGTGGGAGCGGCACGTTTTGATTCGGTACGGCCGGGTCCTGCCGCTTTTCCAAATGATCGCGAAGAACGCGGGCATCCGCCGGGCGCGGGGAGAGTTTGTGCTCGCGACGAATATCGACATCGTGTTCTCCGACGAGTTGACGGCGCTGATCGCGGGGAGGAGATTGAAGAAAGACCGGACGTACCGGTGTGATCGATTTGATGTCGATGCGAGCATTCCGGTGGACGCTCCGCTGGACGAAAAACTCACATTCGCGTGGTCGCACCTCGTTCGAAAAAATCGCCGGATGAAACCCGACGATCTCGTAGCCTTGCAGGAATCGGACGAGTCGCCGGAGCGTTTGGCCGAATTCATGGCGGCGACCGGCCATTTCGATGTCGAGACCGATGGTGCGCTCGCCGTGGTCGCGCGCGATACCGTGCCGCCGCAGTGGCTGCACCTCGATGCGTGCGGCGATTTCACGATGTTGCATCGCGATGGCTGGGCGGCGATCCACGGATACCCCGAGCTCGAGACGTTTTCGCTGCATATCGACTCGCTCGGATTGAATTGCGCGCACTGGGCGGGATTCCGCGAAACGGCTTTGCTGCCTCCTGCGGTGTGTTTCCACGTCGAGCATTCGCTCGGGTCCGGTTACGTGAAGGAGCAATCGGCACCGCTTTACGACCGGCTGCGCGCGCAGGGAATTGGGTGGCTGGAATACGACGCCGTGGAACCGCTTTTGCTCGACATGGCGGAGCGCAAAACGGCCATCGACTTCAACACCGACGCGTGGGGACTGCGCGACATTCCGCTCGACGAAACAGTCTGCACGCGAGCGGGCGTGCAGCGGCACACGGTGCCTGCCAGCGAGCGGGCGGACGTTCTGACGCCCGTCGCCGCTGTAAAGCCGGTTTACAATGCGGATACCCTTTTTACGGATGCATACCGTGGAACGATCGAGCGACAGCGTGCCGACTTCGACAAGTTTCGGGCGGAGATGGAAGCGGGCCAGGAAAAGATGCGCGCCGCAATCGCTGATCTTACCGCACAGCTCGAGGTCTCGGTCGCGGCTCACAACCAGGCGGCCGCAACCGTAGAAGACTTTCGAGTGAAGATTGCGCAGGCGCGCGAACGTCTGGCCGGTTACGAGCGGCTCTTCGGCTGGGCTGGCCGTCTTGGCCTCGTCAAATGATGACGCGTCCCGTGCTGATCACCGCGGCGTCAAGCGAAGCGGCGGCGGTCTGTGCGAGTTTTTTCGGCGACGATGCCCGGTCCACGACCGACGCGAGTGAAGGAGGTGACTTCGCGCACCTTGTGGTCGTGGTGGGTGATCCGGTGTGGCTGGCGCTGGTCAATCGCAATGATCCGACCGGGACCGCGCAAGGACCTGAATGGTTTGCCCGCCAGCTTCATGCCGCGGGCGCGGATCCGGTGGCGATGCCGGATTACGATTTCGCCCGTGGCCGGATCGAAGTGCCCCGGGGTCGGGTGCCCGTAACGGTCACACGAATTGACGACGTACCGCGATGGGCTGGCGGGCTGCCGGAAACCGTTCACTCCCGGGCGCTCCGGACGGTGTCAGGATTTGCCGATGCTTTCGCGAAAACCGAATATTCGCCGTCGGACGTTGAACAATGGTTCGCGCCGACGCGCCATCACCGGCGCTTTTTGCGGCGCTTTTACCAGGTGCGCCGCCAGGAGACGCTGCGGGCCAAGTGGTGCGGGCGTACATCGACTGGGACAGTTTATTTGTTTCAGCACGTTCCGAAGACGGCGGGCATGTCCGTCTTCCACCATTGCAATGACCTGCTCCGGTGGAACGACGAACTGGTTCATCTCGACGGCCGGGCAGATAGCGAAGTCCGGCGTTTGGGGTTGCCGCATTTTTCCGAAATGGACTCCCGGGAACTTGGCCGGATCCGGTTGGTTTTCGGTCACGACGTCACGCACCACACTGGCGAGCGACTGGGGGGGCGCGAGATCCGCTGGGTGACGTGTCTGCGCGATCCCGCGGAGCGGCTCGTTTCGCATTTTAATTGGGAAATGGCCCAACGTGATCAGGCGGGTCAGACGATCGAGACACCCGGGACGTGGCTCGTGAAACAGCGGAAAAACTGGATCACGCATTGGCTGCACGACGCCTTGGTGGGCGGCCGCGCGGCATCGGACGAGGCGGCGTTCGAGAGCGTTTCGGCAGCACTCGATCGGTTCTGGCTTGTCGCGGACACCGAACATTTTACCGCCGCCATGAAACGACTCACGGACGCACTTGATTTGCCCCCGATTTCCCGCCGCACCAATGTGGCTGGGGAAACCTACGCGCGCCGCTGGTCCTTGACCGCGGAATGGCGGGACCGCCTGCAAAACGAGAATCCGTTCGACGTGCGCCTGTTGGAAAAAGCCAGTGCGTCGCCTTCGCTCGTCTGAACGGGAAAAACTCCTTGCTCCGTCCGATCCTACCAAAAGACACTGCCCCTCCCGCATCCGCCCGCCTAAACCGCCTCCTTTTTTCATGAGCAGCTCCGCCGCAGAACTCGATGACGTCCGCGATTATTGGAATCGCCGCCCTTGCAACATCCGCCATTCGACCGCCGAAATCGGCACACGCGAATATTTCGACCAGGTCGAAGCCCGCAAATACATGGTCGAGCCGCACATCCCCGCGTTCGCCGATTTCGAAAACTGGCGCGGAAAACGTGTGCTGGAAATCGGCTGTGGACTCGGCACGGACGCGACCAATTTCGCCCGCGCCGGTGCGGACTATACCGGATTCGAACTCTCCAGTGCGTCCCTGGAATTGACCAAAAAACGTTTCGACGTTTTCGGATTGAAAGGCACGTTTTACCTCGGAAATGCCGAGCAGCTTGCCGACGTCGTCCCCGCCCAAAAGTTTGATCTCATTTATTCGTTCGGCGTGATTCACCACACGCCGAATCCTGCGAACGTGATCGAACAAGCCAAAAGCTACCTCACGCCAGACTCGGAATTTCGTCTGATGCTCTACGCGAAAAATTCGTGGAAGGCTGCGATGATCGATGCGGGATTTGATCAACCGGAAGCGCAGTCCGGATGTCCGATTGCGTTCACCTATACGCCGGACGAAGTGCGTGCGCTCATGACCGGTTACGACGTGACCGCCATCGATCAGGATCACATTTTCCCGTACGTCATCGAAAAGTATCTGAAGTACGAATACGAGTTGCAGCCGTGGTTTGCCACGATGCCGAAGGAAATGTTTCGCGCGCTCGAGCAACACTTTGGCTGGCACCTGCTGATTAAAGGCCGGCTGGCTCGGTAAGGCCGGAGCCGTAGTGATGGATTTCGCAGGTCACCCGATATTCGAAAAATTTACGCCGTTCTCGGGGGTCGTGCCGGCCGACTGCGAAGTCGATTTTATCGGGACGTTGGGACACCGGGACTACGTGTCGAGCGATCCGCCTGGCACTGAGCGGATGATCGCGCTCGAGACACAGGCATTCGACAATGAATATTTTGAGTGGATTGACGTGCTCGAGTCCGTCGATCAGTGCGGTGCCACGTACACGATGCTCGAAATCGGCGCCGGATACGGGAGGTGGGCGTGCCGTGCGGCGCTTGCCGCCCGGCAGCGCGGCGTTGCAAAAATCCGAATTGGTGCCGTTGAAGGTGAGCCGGCGCACGCACGATGGCTGGAAAATCACCTCAAGCTGAATGGCCTGAGCGACGACGAGATGAAAGTGTATGCCTGCGCGGTCGGGGCGGAATCTGGGTCGGCGATGTTCACAATTGGCACGGCCACCACGGAACCGGAAGCCGACCCACGGACCTGGTACGGTCAGCGGTTGGTGCAAGTCCCGCTGGCGCGGATCACCCCGGACGGCGGCGACCGCTATTTCGGCCACGAGGTTTTTGTCCGCCGCAATGGATCCCGGTTGATCGAGGTTTCCGTTAAGCCGCTCGCGGAGGTGCTGGCGGACTTCGGCCGGGTGGATCTGATCGATTTTGACATTCAGGGCGAGGAACTGGCGGCGATCAGCTCAGCGATCGACCTGATGGATGGGCAAGTGGCGCGCATCCACATCGGCACGCACACGCTTGAAATCGAGGCGGGTCTGCGCGAGCTACTGAGTGCGCACGGGTGGCACTGCCGTTACGATTTCAGTCTGAACGCGGAACACGCCACCCCGTACGGAAACATGCTTTTCGAAGACGGGGTGCAGAGCTGGGTGAACCCCCGCCTCGGGTAAAAACACGATGTCACGATCACGCGGCCTCGTCAAATACCTCGTCAAGCACGACGCTTTCGCCAGTGACCCGGTCAGCTACGTGGACGTCGGCGCGAGTGGAGGAATCCCGGAGCTCTGGCGGCTGTTTGGCGAGGGGTTGATCGTCACGGGATTTGAACCGATCGTGCGGGAGTCGGAGCGTCTCAACGCGGCTCGCCGGATTCCGACGGAGGAGTATCACTGCCTGTTTGTCGGCTGCCCGGACAAAGTTGTGCCGCCGGGGATTCTCGCCGATCCGACAGCAGATCACGATAACTGGAGTCTGCCGATCACGTCGGCGCTGAAATTCGAGGAAATCACCGGTCGGATTTACGCACAGGAAGTTTTTAATCGCCAGGATACGGACATGCGCCAGGCAGACTGTACTGTGACGCTCGACGAATTTTTTTCGGCGGGAGACCGTTCCGCCGTCCCGATTGATTTCTTGAAAGTCGATACGGACGGTTCTGATCTCCAGGTTTTGCTGGGGGCGGAGCGACTGCTTGCCGACCGCGCGGTGCTCGGAATTCACGTGGAGACACCGTTTCATGGCCGGACTCACCCGTATTCCAACACGTTCGCAAACATTGATCGTTTTTTGCGAGAGCAAGGGTTCACGCTGTTTTCTCTCACAACGACCCAATACTCGCGGCATCACCTTCCGGCGAAGTTCGTCCTGCCGTTGCCGGCGCAGACCCAGACCGGGCAGACTCAATTTGGCGACGCGCTCTATTTTCGTGATTTAGCGGACCCGCTCTACGCCGCCAAAAATGGGCTTACGGTTGGCGTTGGCAAACTCCTGAAGCTCGTGGCGTTCTACGCGCTGTTTGATCTGCCGGATTGCGCGGCGCAATTGATTCTCTCCCAGCGCTCCGCATTCGAGGCACTCGGAATCGGTTCAGTCCATCGCTGGCTCGACCGGCTCACACCGCTGGTGGACGGCGAAAAGATTGCCTACGATGACTACATGACGCGGTTTCGGACGCATCCGGAGAGCTTTTTGGCTTCATCGGCGGCCAGCGAGGCAGCGGTGACGACTGGAACCACCAAGGGATTACCGACTTTATGATTAAGGATGTTTCAATTTTTGGTCTTGGCAAGCTGGGCGCCAGCATGGCGGCGGGCATGGCCAGCCGGGGATTCAATGTGATCGGCGTGGATGTGTCGCGTCACGCCGTGGACGCGCTCAATGCCGGCCGCGCACCAGTCCAGGAAACCGGGCTGGAGGAAATGATCACCGCCAATCAGGAGCGCCTCCGTGCGACGATGAGCAGCGAGGAGGCGATCGCGGGATCGGACATCAGCTTTGTGATCGTGCCCACGCCGAGCGACGAGAGGGGAGCCTTTTCGATCAAATACGCGGAACACGCGTTCCGGGCGATTGGGAAGGCGCTGGCGAAAAAAGATGGTTATCACGTGATCGTGCTGACGAGTACGGTGCTGCCCGGGTCAACGCGCTACGGCCTGCTGCCTGTGCTCGAGCGCGAATCGGGCAAAACGTGCGGGCCGGATTTCGGTCTGTGTTACAGCCCGGAATTCATCGCGCTCGGCACGGTGATCCGCGATTTTCTGAATCCGGATTTTTACCTCGTCGGGCAATTCGATGATCGCAGTGGCGCGGCGCTCGAGGCTGTGAACCGGCAGGTTTGTTTGAAGGATCCGGTCGTGCGTCGCATGAGCATCGAGAACGCCGAAATCGCGAAGATCGCGCTGAACAGTTACGTCACGCTCAAGATTTCGTTCGCGAACACGATTGCCGATCTCTGCGAGCGTGTGCCGGGTGGGGACGTGGACGTGGTTTCCGACGCCCTTGGTTCCGATTCGCGCATCGGGCGCAAATATCTCACAGGCGGCATGGGATTTGCGGGGCCGTGTTTTCCGCGGGACAACGTCGCGCTCGGATTCATCGCTTCGCACCTCGGCGCGAATTGCGAGATCCTTGAGACCAACGACGCTTACAACCAATCGCTCTCCCGTCGGTTTGTCGAAAAACTCAAACCGCTGGTTGGCAACGCGAACACGGTTGCCGTGCTCGGACTCGCATACAAACCCCTGTCTCACGTCGTCGAGGAATCGCCGGGCGTTTACCTCGCGCGGGCGATGGCCGACGCAGGTTACCGGGTGATCGGCTACGATCCGCTCGCCAGCGAAACGGCCCGGACGCCGCTGCAATATCACGGTTTGATTGCCGAGAATCTGGATCAATGCCTCGAAGACGCGGATGTCGTGCTCGTGACGACTCCGGACGAGGTTTTTCGCGCACTGGGTGCCGGGGATTTTCTGCGCGGTCGGGATCACGTGACGGTGGTCGATTTCTGGCGGTGTCTCAGCCCGGAGGTCGCGTCGGATCCGGGAATTCGTTACGTTCCGATCGGCCGCTGTCTGGATGACGAGACGGCGGCGGAATCCATCCGGAGTCTGTGGAGCGCATGATAATGCTGCCGCCCCCGGTGACCGTCCTGCCGGTCGATGAATTGCCCGCGTTTCTCGGTGCAGACACGCCGATCGATTACCCCGAGGCGTCGCGGCAGAAGGCGTATGTCGACTGGCGCATGGAGGACGATGATTCGCCGATTTTTCGTTACGTATACCGGACCGTGGCGCCGCGTCGGCACCTGGAGTTTGGAACGTGGAAGGGGGAAGGCACTTGTTATGTTCTCGACTCGTGTGAGGCGACTGTCTGGACACTGAACCCGCCCTTGGGGGAAAAAACGAAGGAGGGTACCAAGGTTTACGGTGCATACCGGGACGAGTTGCCAGAGCTTCGCGAATGGGCCGAGCGCGTCGGCGTCGTGATGGCGAAAGACCCGCAGACCGATAACCTGACCTTCATCGGACGCAAGTATCTCCTGCGCGGCCTGGGCAACCGGGTGTGCCAAATTTATTGCGATTCGCGGGAGTGGGATACGTCCAACTATCCGGATGGATTTTTTGACACTTGCCTGATTGATGGAGGCCATGAGCCGGAGGTCGTGATGAACGACACGCGCAAGGCGTTGCCACTTGTGCGCAGCGGGGGCATCGTGATGTGGCACGATTTTTGTCCGGACGAAGCGGTGCTCGGCCGCCAGGCGACGGCGCAGGGGGTGATGGCGGCGGTCGGACAAATGACGGCGGAGCTGGGTGCTTTTTCGCGGGTGTGCTGGATCGAACCGAGCTTCATCCTGATCGGCATCAAAGGGTGACCGCGGCCCGGACTTCGGGCTTTGTTTTTATGGTTCACATCGCCGCAGTCGTCCCGATCTACCGCTCCGAGCGGACCGTGCGGGAGCTGTACGAGCGGCTGAAAACCGCACTCGGCGCGATCTCGCCGGATTTCCAGATCATCCTGGTCGAAGACTGTGGCGGCGACGGTTCGTGGGCGGTCATCAAAGATCTTGCCTCCAAGGATGAACGGGTAACGGGTATCCAGTTCAGCCGAAATTTCGGCCAGCACTACGGCATCACGGCGGGCCTGGATTTTTGCGACGCCGAATGGATCGTGGTGATGGACGGAGATTTGCAGGATCCGCCGGAAGAAATCGCGCGCCTCTACGCAAAAGCGCAGGAGGGATTTGACGTCGTGCACGCGCGAAAAATACGGCGCCGTCACCCGTGGCTGCAGGAGGTTGGTTCGGCAATCTTCACGCGCGTCTTCAACGCGCTGGCAGAAAATCGTTACGACTCGCAGATCGGAAATTTCCGCATCGTGTCGCGAAAGGTCGTCGAAACGTATCGCTCGATGCGCGAACAGCTTCGGTACTTCGGCGGGCTCGTGGACTGGATGGGATTTCCGGCGGCGATCGTCGATGTCGAGCACGCCGCGCGTCCGGACGGACGGTCGAGCTATTCACTCGCACGCCGCATCCGCCTTTCGACGGACATCATTATCGCGTATTCGGACAAACCGCTGCGGCTCTCGGTGCAGTTCGGTTTTGCCATCGCGGCTTTGGCGTTTCTCGGCGGACTCTACCTGTTTTTCCGGGCGTTGTTCTTCGGGTTTCCCGTGATGGGCTGGGGCAGTCTGATCGTGTCGCTCTACTTTTTGGGCGGCATCATCATTTGTAATCTCGGCATCCTCGGAATTTATCTCGGCAAGGTGTATGACGAGGTGAAGCGGCGGCCACTTTACGTGGTGCGCGAAATCGCCGGGCGAGTGCCCCGGATGCCCGCAGTGTGAGCGAGATCAGCGCAGAGTCGGTATTGCAGCCGACGCCGTGGAATACGCGGGCGATTGGCGTTCCGTGTTTTGAAATTCTGAGCGCGAACGATGACGTGTTGCGTGATCTGGTGCCGAAGCTTGCGCCCGGAAATTACACGGTGCGGATCGATCCGCTGGCCTCGAAACGCACGCTGCATGAGCTGGGATTTTATTACTGCGACACCAGCATCGAAGGGCTCTTGACGCCCGAGCGACTGATCGCGCATCGCACGGAAGGCGTCAGTCTGAGCGAGAATGCCGCGGTGGATGACCTGCTCGCCATTGCGAATCGGGCGTTCACGAACAGCCATTACCACCGCGATTTCGAGGTCGAGCGGGCGCGCGCGGACGATCGCTTCAATTTCTGGGTGCGCGACATCCACGCATCGGGAGATTATTTCGCCGTGTTTTTCGAAAGCCGGGTCGCCGGCTTTTTTGCGTTTCGGGGCGAAGCGTTCATTCTTCAGGCAATGGGAGCCGAATATCGCGGCCGCGGATTGGGGAAAGCGTGCTGGACGCTGGCGTGCCGGGAATTGTTCGCGCGTGGCTGCCGGTCGCTCGCGAGTCCGATGTCCACGTCGAACCTCGCGATCATCAATCTGCACATCGCGATGGGTTTTCGTTTCCACAAGGTCGAGGACCTCTACCACCTCGTGATCAAGTGATCCCGTTCAACAAACCGTACTACAGCGGGCACGAAATCGACTACGTGCGCGAAGCATTTGCCAACGGGCAGACCGCGGGCAACGGCGAATTCACCCGGCGATGCCAGACATTTTTCGAAGAGCGCTACGGATTCGGAAAATGTCTGCTCACCCAGTCGTGCACCGATGCGCTGGAGATGTGCGCGCTTCTGGCGGACATCGAGCCGGGCGACGAGGTGATCCTGCCGTCCTACACGTTTGTTTCGACCGCAAACGCGTTTGCGTTGCGTGGGGCGCGGCTGCGGTTTGTGGACAGCGAACCGGGGCGACCGCACCTCGATGCGAAAGCGGCACTCGAATTGGTGACACCGCAGACGGCTGTGATCGTCGTGGTGCATTACGGTGGCACGGCGGCCGAGATGGAGCCACTCGTGAGGTTCACTCGCGAGCGTGGCATCCTGCTCGTCGAAGATGCGGCGCAGGCGGTGGATTCGCGATCCAATGGGCAGCCGCTTGGTGGCATCGGCGACCTGGCGACGTTTTCGTTTCACGAAACCAAAAACATCATAAGCGGCGAAGGTGGAATGCTCGTGATCAATCATCCCGAGCTCCGCGCGCGAGCCGAAATTTTGTGGGAAAAAGGGACAAACCGATCCGCGTTTTTTCGCGGCGAAGTGGACAAATACCAATGGGTTGATCTCGGCTCGTCGTATCTGCCATCGGAGCTGACGGCGGCGACGCTTTGGGCGCAATTGGAAAGCCTCGACCAAATCCAGGCGGCACGCGTCGCGATCTGGAACGCATACGATTCCGTTCTGCGACCGGCGGCGGACAAGCTCGGTTTTGGCGTCCCGTTGATCCGACCCGGTGATTCGGTGAACGGGCATCTTTATTACATCGTGTGCGCGTCACTCGACGAACGGACCCGCCTGATTGCTCACCTGCGCGCGGCGGGGATTTACGCCGTCTTTCATTACCAGTCGTTGCACCGCAGTCCGTATTTCGAGAGCCGTCACGACGGTCGTGACCTGCCGCGGTCGGATCATTATTCCGACACGCTAGTGCGGCTGCCGCTCTTCCGTGAATTGGGCGAAACGCAGGCCGTGGAAATCGCGCGGACGGTGATCGACTTTTTCGATCCAGTGAACAAGTGACGACGTCCGCTGACGCCATCGAACGTCTGCTCGCGTCGGCCCCGGAGCGCGTGGCCGGATTCCCCGCGTTTGCGCCCGACCTCGCCAACGGTGGAGAAGATTATCCGGAACAGGTTTTCCCCGAACTCGCCGCGATCGAGGAAAGCAGCTTTTGGTTTCAGGCGCGGAATCGCATTCTGCTGCGTGCGTTTGCGAAATACGTCGGGCCTGGTCCGGCGTGGGTGCTCGAGATTGGGTGCGGCACGGGCTTTGTAATGAAGGGTCTGGCCGAGCGATTTCCTGCGTATGAATTGGTGGGAGCCGAAGCGTTTGTGAGCGGACTGGCATTTGCTCGCGACCGGGTGGCGCGGGCGCGATTTTGCCAGCTCGACGCAACGCGAATGCCTTTCGTGGACGCGTTCGACGCGGTGGGATTTTTCGACGTGCTGGAGCATCTCGACGCCGACGTCGCGGCACTCCGAGGGGCACACACGGCGTTGCGGGCCGACGGGTGGCTGTTTGTGACGGTGCCGCAGCACGAGCGATTGTGGAGCGGTTTCGACGTGGCGAGCGGTCACAAACGCCGTTATTCGCGAAACGAACTCGTGGCAAAAGTCGGCAAGGCGGGATTCGATGTGCGCTGGGTCTCGTCGTTCGTAACAACACTGCTGCCCGCGCTCGTTCTCAAACGCCGTGGCTCATCACCGGCGGCTGACGCCACGGCGCAGGCCATTCGCGATCTGTCACCCGGTGGGTTCGTCAATTTCGTTGCGGCAACCGCGATGCGTGTGGACGAATTTTTAATGGATTGTGGAATCTCGCTCCCGGCGGGCGGTTCGCTTCTGCTCGTCGCTCGTAAACGTGGATAAATTTAATGCCGCTGCGTGGTTTCGCACCCGCCCGCTGGCGGGGGACGCCGTGGTGGGCCTTCTGATCGCGGCATTCGTGGTGGGCATTTGCCACGGCGCGCAGATTCAGCTCGGGTTCATCGATACCTGGGTTTACACGGGCTACATCTTTGGGTTCCGCGAGCTGGCTGAGGAGTTCGGAGTCACGTATTACAGCCTGCGGCTGGCGTGGCTGGTCCCGGCGATCCTGTTTGACCGGGTGTTTGGATTGCAGACAGGATTTTTGCTGTTGCGCGCGGCGATGATCGTGGCGCTCTTTGTTTCGCTGGCACGGGTGGGCCGCGCTTTTGTTCCCGCCGGGACCGCGCGGTTGTTTGCGGCGCTAGCGGTGCTGCATCCGTGGGTGTGGCGAAGTTTGTTTTGGAACTATTCTGACGGTATGGGGCTTACGTACGCGGCAGCGGTTTTTGCGATCGCAATGGTACTAACTGATTCGCCTCGGCGCCCCGGGCGGCTGGCGGCGGCGGGAGGGGCCGGCGCGCTCCTCGCGCTCGCGGCAAA
>JBGTDR010000045.1:0-65746 GCA_041748215.1 Chthoniobacterales bacterium | reverse complement strand
CACCCGAGGCCGAGCGGAGACACGCAGCCAATGGCAGTGACCGCGGCCCGGCGCTCGGGCGGCAGCGTGGCGGTGATCGAACGACGGGTCACAAAAACAATACGGCTCCGGGACGACTGGCGGGTGTCAGCGGTGAATCACAGCCTCGATCTGGCCGTGCGGCTCGGCCTGAGGGAGAAACGTGAGGTTGGGATTTGTGATGCCAAACGGGGTGAGGTCGGCGGGGAAATAATGACGGTTGGGCAGCCGGAGAGTGATTTCGGAAATTTCTGGAACCGCTTCGAGCGCGGCCTGACCCATTTCGAAAAGTGTGCGTTGCACCGACGGGCTGGCATTGTTCGCGAAGACCGAAAGCAAGGCATCGCGGGCGCGGGAATTGGCTTCCCGGTAAATCGCGTCTTCCTCGAGGAACCTCCACGTTGCGTCGAGTTCGGTCGAAAGAATCCGGTCGTCGGTGTCGGCCAGAGTTGTGAATTCGGTGCGGTCGAACCCCGCAAAACCTGAGCTCGTCGAGTTCAACAATACGAGGTGCCGCACGCCGGACCGCAACTCCGCGCCAACGCGCGTGATTTCGAGCCGGGTGAACGGTTCGCCGAGACCGGGCGCGTGAAACGAATGCGCGGCGGGTTTTCCCTGGATGCTCAATCGTTCCCATACGCGTTCGCGCAGCTCAATGGCCGCGCGATCGATGCCGCGGTGACGGTCGAGAAAATGGCGGCCCAGGACCAAAGCAAAATCTTCGATGCACGGCCCGAGGTGTTCGTGGGCCAGTGCGATCACCGTATTTTTGATCGTGTCGGTCGCCACGATCTGGGAATTGTCCGGCCCGAGAAAGGCTTTGTCGAACGATCCTTCGACCAGCACGTCGGCGGAAATTTCCACGACCGACTGGGTCGAGCCGCTGAGATGTTTCCGCAACACACGAACGTGCTGTTTGCCGTAACGATTCGAGCCAAGCGATGCCATGCGCGGCACGATAGCAGGTTCGCCCGCCCGGGGCAGATGGGAAAACGGGGCAGGGAGGTTGTCGTTTTTCGCCAAACGCGCTACGCCAGCACGATGGACACGACGGCACGGGTCACGCTCGAAGAATTGAACGAACTGCCCGAAACGGATTTTGTGCGTCTGCTCGGCGGGCTGTGGGAGTCGTCGCCGTGGGTCGTCGCCGAAACCGCGCGGATGCGCCCGTTTTTTTCGGTGGAGAGTTTGTTTTACGGCATGAGCATGGTCGTGTTTTCGTCCGATCCGGGGAAACAACTCGATCTCATTCGCGCCCACCCGGATCTCGCGGGGAAACTCGCGGCGGCGGGCCAACTCACCCCGGAATCAACGGGCGAGCAAGCGGCCGCCGGGCTCAATGACCTGACGGATCACGAGCGCGCCGTGCTCGCTGACCGCAACGCCGCCTACCGCGAACGTTTCGGATTCCCGTTCGTGATCTGCGCGCGCGAAAACCGGAAGGACGCCATTCTCAAGGCTTTCGAAGAACGGCTCCCGCGCGACCAGCCCGCGGAAGTGGCAACGTCACTGGCAGAGATTCGGAAAATTGCGCGCCTTCGGCTCGCTGACCTGACCGGCGAATGAAACTTTCGACCCACGTCCTCGATCTCACCACCGGTCGGCCCGCCGCCGGCATGCGCATCGAATTGCTCACCGGAACGGGGACGACCTTGCGGGACGTTGTGACCAACTCCGACGGAAGAACCGATCACCCGCTTTTATCCGACGACGAATTGATACCCGCCGAATACGAATTGCGATTCCACGTCGGCAGCTACTTCGGCGATCCAGACGGGTTCCTCGGCGTGGTCCCGGTGCGCTTCCGCATCACCAACCAGACCAGCAACCACCACGTCCCTCTGCTCTGCACCCCCTGGGCCTATTCCACCTACCGGGGAAGTTGAGACAAGTTCGCGAGGTATGCGTGGGCCAAAAGATTTTCACTGTAAGGGCCTGAAATTCCGTAACCCGTTGATAAATAAAATCTTGACCCGGATTGGTTGGGGCCGCTAATCCCTCACCAGCGTCAGGCGTCTCCCCAGGATCCTCGGCACTACGCCATAGTCCCCAGCGTTGGCATCCCCCGTAATGCGCGTCCGTTGATTCCCGTTTCGTGTGAGGACGAATAATCGTTCCGAGCATGACTTGAGATTTTTTCGGGCCGCGAAATCCAACGACTGCCCCTGGAAAGAAAAAATGAAACTGACCAGCATTGTCGCCGCGGGCCTCGCGGTGACCACAACGACACTTCCACTGCGCGCTGCGCTCAAGGCCAACATCGATCTGGAGGGATCACCCACCTCTACGATTTTGAGCAATTGGGACCTGAACGAAAACGGTGTCATTTACATCGAAAAAAACCTGGATCGAAACAACGTGCAGATCCCGTGGATCGGCGCGTCCTGGGGTGCCAATACGTCGGCGCGTTGCCTGCGATTCACTCACAACCCGCTCCCGGCGAGTTCCCCGTTGGAAAAACAACGCACCGAATATTACGGCGCGCGCAACCTGCCGTTCTACCAGAACCACTACATAGGTTTTCAGTTCACCTTCGTTGGAACGGCGGCTGATCTCCAAAATTGGGCGGTCATCAGCCAGTCCCAACAGCAGGGATTTTACACGAACCCATTTGCGGGCCTTGTCCTTCTCAAAGAGGGCAATGACCTCATGGTTGGGCTTCACATTCGAAACGACAACTACCGGGATTTCCGAAACGATCTCGTGGAACCGCCTCGTTTCGGGCCCTACTTCCGGGCCTGGACCCAAACGATCGTGCCTGGCGCCTGGAATCGCATTGTCATGCGCAATTACCCCAATCCTTACGGTGGCGGCGTCGTTCAGATCTGGTGGAACAACGTTCTCGTCTACACGTACAACGGCAAACTCGGCTACACCCCGGGAGTGCTGAACGGCGGATTCACGAACTTTTTTCAGAACACGTTCGGCATCTACCGCGGTAAACAAAACACAACTTTCAAGGTGTATTTCGACGATTACAAGGTCGGTGATTCCTATTCAGAAGTGGCCAACTGAGTCTCTTTCGACTCACAGAAACTGAATCCTTCTTTCGGGCGGGGCGGCGAAAACCGCTCCGCCCTTTTGGTGTAGTCAGCACGAGGGTGTGCGCGGTAGAGCACTCATGGCATTTGATCAAGCGATTCTGTGATCAAAAATTTGGCGACATAATCGACGTTCGTCACGGGCGTTGCACACTCCCCGAAGTAATATTCGTCCAATTCCGCTGGTTCCAGGGCCGCCAGGTCGGGAGGCATGACCCAAAATCCTTCGGCTTCACCTCCCTCGATCTGGAGAACGATGCCGTGCTCGTGAGCGGAGTCGATGATGCCCCAAAATCCGGAGAATGTTTCGGTGCCATCAGCCAATTTCTCGCGGACGCTCACAATAACTCGCTTGCCCACAACCTCCTGGGCAGCATCTGAGGTGTATTTCATAAATCGAATCTTTGGAAATATTTGCAGAATTTTTTGAGTTCGGGGAGGAGAATGGGGGGCGATGAGGGAGGGAAAATGAGCGGGGCCTGGTCGTGGCTGGAAGAGTTGGGGGAGGTGTCTGACGATGCTGAGGGGCTGACGCGCACGTTTTTGTCGCCGGCGTTGGAAAGGGCAAAAAACCTGGTGGCGGGGTGGATGCGGGAGGCCGGGCTCGAGGTTTATGAGGACCAGGCGGGCAACTTGATCGGCCGCTGGGATTGTGGGGATGCGTCGGCGGGCACGTTGGTGTGTGGATCGCACCTCGACACGGTGCGCAACGCGGGACGGTTCGACGGAGCGTTGGGCGTGGTCGCTGGCATTGCGGCTGTCGGGCAGCTGATCCGGACGGGAGCGCGGCTGCCGTTTCACGTGGAGGTGGTTGCATTTTCCGACGAGGAGGGGGTGCGATTCCAGACGACGTATCTGGGGAGTGGGTTTTACACCGGTCAGCTGGGCGATCTGGAGCGGGCGGCGGTGGATCGTGACGGCGTAAGCGTTGCGGTCTCCATCGCGGCCCACCGTCCGTCCTTTCCCTCGCCACCGCGGCGGCGATTGATCGGATACGTCGAAGCACACATCGAGCAGGGTCCGGTGCTCGAGCGTGAGGGGCTGGCGTTGGGTGTGGCTACCGCGATTGCGGGACAGACCCGGGCGGGAGTGATCGTTGAAGGTGCGGCGGGCCACGCCGGGACAACGCCGATGATCGGCCGTCGCGACGCAATGGCGGGCGCGGCGGAAGCGATTTTGGTGATCGAAAAAGAAGCGAAAATTGCCAGCGGTGTCGTGGCAACAGTTGGCGAGTTGCACATCAAAAACGCGGCCGGCAACGTGATTCCCGGTCGGGTGGAATTCACCGTCGACGCCCGGGCGGCGGACGACGCGGTGAGGGCGGAGTTTTGCGAAAACATCTTTCGAGAAATTGACGCACGGCTGACGGCGAGGGGATTGACCGTGCGGGTCGAGATGGCACTGGACGCTCCGGCGGTGCGGTGCTCGGAGCCGCTCACCAACAAACTCGCTGCCATGGTGACCACGCTGCAGGGCCGCTGCGAGTTGCTCGCCAGCGGAGCGGGGCATGACGTCGTGATGCTGTCGCGGGTGACGGACACGGCTCTCCTTTTTGTGCGCTGCCGCGGAGGCTTGAGCCATCATCCTGCGGAATGGGTCGAGCCTGCGGACGTCGCGCTGTGCGTCGAGGCGCTGACAAAGCTGATCGAGTCTGGGGAACGACCATGACGACCGTGATCCGGAACGGGGACGTGTTGACGACTGCAGGTCTCGTGCGCGGCGATGTCCTGATGGCCGACGAACAGATCGTTGAGATCGTGCACCCCGGCACGGCCGCAGGATCAGCGGGCGGATCGAGTGAGGAGATCGACGCAACCGGCTGCCTGGTGCTGCCGGGAATCGTGGATGCTCACGTGCATTTTAACGAACCCGGACGCACGGCGTGGGAGGGATTCGCGACCGGATCGCGCGCGCTGGCTGCGGGTGGAGGAACGTCATTTGTCGACATGCCGTTGAATGCCTCGCCGCCAACGATCGACGCCGCGGCGTTTGAGCTCAAACGACAGGCGGGAGAGGCTTCTTCGGTGCTGGATTTTGCGTTGTGGGGTGGACTCGTGCCCGGAAATTCCGACGATCTTGAAGCCCTCACGGACTGTGGGGTGGTGGGATTCAAGGCATTCATGATCGGAAGTGGCATGGAGGATTTTCCGGGAGTGAACGCGCGTGAGCTGCGCCGGGGGATGTCGATCGCGGCGCGGCTCGGGCTACCGGTTGCGGTCCACGCGGAGGATGCCGAATTGGTGGAAGCACGAACGCGGGTCGTGCGTGCGACGGGGCGCACCGATGCCAGCGCCTACCTCGAGTCACGCCCGGTCGAGTCTGAGCTCGCCGCCATCCGGGTGGCGCTGGATCTCGCGGGCGAGACGAGGTGCGCGCTTCACGTTGTCCACGTGAGTTGCCCGGACGGGCTCGCGCTGATCGCGGCTGCCCGGGAACAAGGAGTCGATGTGACGGGCGAGGTCTGTCCGCATCATCTTCTGCTCACCGGGCACGACATGGAGATTCACGGGGCGCTCGCCAAATGTTCCCCACCGCTGCGGGACGATGCCCAGCGCGAATCGCTCTGGCGCAAAGTCCTGGCGGGCGAGGTGGACACGGTGGGGTCGGACCATTCACCCGCGCCGCCAGATCTCAAGACGGGCGATGATCTTTTCGCTGCATGGGGTGGCATCATGGGATGTCAGCACGGATTTTTGCTGCTGCTGGATCGGGTGCTCGCGGAAGCCCCGGATCGGCTGGCGGAATTTTGGGGCCTTGTGTCCGCACGTCCAGCGGACCGGATGGGTCTCGGGGACCGGAAAGGACGGATTGCACCGGGCGCGGACGCCGATTTGGTAGTGGTGCGTCGGATTTCTCCGCGAACGATCACGGCTGCGGAGTTGCTGACGCGGCACCAGACGTCGCCATACGTCGGACGCGAAATATGTTGCCGGGTTGATCGCACGCTGGTCCGGGGACGGACGGTGGATTGGGCGGTGGATCCGGCGGCAGGCTTGCCAGCGGGGGGCGGGCGGTTTTTAAAACGCAGGACATGAGCGAACTTCGATTTGGAGAAACCCGAACCCGTATCACGGAAAGTCACGCATTGATTGCGCCGGACGGCTGGGTGCCCAGTCAATTGCCGGGAATTTCGGGTGCGGCGGTTTACGTGCTTGTGTCGCCGCCGTTGGGAGCAAACCTCACGCAGCTGCTGGTGATTTTCGACGAAGACGGTCATGCGGAATTCGAAGGCACGGACATCGAGTCATGTGTTTACGTGATGGAGGGCGAATGCACCGTGCGACTCGAAGACGACGCCGACGATCTCAGTGAAGGCGGTTACGTTTTTGTGCCGGCGGAAATGGAATGGGAGATTCGCGACGCCACGCCTGGCACCCGGCTGACAATTTTTCAGAAAGTGTACGACGAGATCGAGGATGTGCCCGGCCCGGCACCGGTCTTTGGTCACATCGACGAGGTCGAAGGCGTGCCATTCCACGGCGATCCGGACGTCATTTTTAAATCCCTGCTGCCGGACATGCCGTCGTTTGACATGGCGGTGAATCTGGCAACGTATCAGCCCGGAGCACGTCTGCCGTTTGTCGAGACTCACGTGATGGAGCACGGGCTGATGATGCTGGAAGGCGAGGGAATCTATCGCCTCGACACCGAGTGGTATCCGGTGGGCGCAGGCGACGCGATCTGGATGGCGCCCTATTGCCCGCAGTGGTTCGTGGCGATGGGCAAGGTGCCGGCGAGCTACTTGTATTTCAAAGACGTGAACCGGAGCCCGATGGGGTGAATTTTCCGGCAAACGGACGTCGGAAACGGGGCGGTGTGAAATGGTGAACGTAAACCGACTTATCCGCGAGCTGGACGAGCTGGCGGCGATCTCCTCCGCGGACTCTCCGGCGGTGACCCGCGTTTTGTTTTCCGAAGAAGACGTCCGGGCTCGGGCGTGGCTGCGGCAGCGATTCGAAGAAGCCGGGCTGGAGGTTCGCGGAGATGCGGTGGGAAACGTTTTTGCGCGTTGGCTGGGTACGGATCCGACGCGGCCTGCGGTGGCAACGGGTTCACACATCGACGCGATTCCAAATGCCGGACGGTACGATGGCACGGTCGGCGTGCTCGGGGCATTGGAAGCGGTGCGTTCCTTGGGCGCGGCCGGAGTGCGGCCCGTTCGGTCCATCGAAATCATCATGTTCACCGCGGAGGAGCCGACCCGGTTTGGACTGGGCTGTCTTGGGAGCCGGATGCTGAGCGGCTCGCTTTCGGCCGGGATGGCAGCCGACCTGCGTGATGTGGGCGGGGATTCGCTCGAGACCTTGCGGCAAAGCGTCGATTGCACAGGATCGCTCGGCGACGTGCCGCTCGCTGCCAATGCGTATCGCGCGTTCGTCGAGTTGCACATCGAACAGGGTCCGCTCCTCGAGAGGCAGGGGCTGGACATCGGAGCCGTCGAAAAGATCGCGGCTCCCGCGGCATTTCGCGTGCATCTCACCGGCGAAAGCGGGCACGCCGGTGCGGTTTTGATGCCGGATCGTCATGACGCCGGACTTGCCGCCGCGGAAGTCGCGCTGGCCGTGGAGCGTGCGGTTCTCGCCACGGGCTGCCCCGATACGGTGGGAACGACCGGAGTCTTTCGAATCGAATCGGGAGCCATCAACAGCGTTCCCGGACGGGCCACGTTGGAAATCGATCTCCGCGACACGGCAGTGGAATCGCGCGATCAAGCGGAGGTCGGGATTCGCAATGCGATCACGGAAATCACGAGGCGTCGCGGTGTGGAAGCAACGATCGATGTCATCAACGCCGATCCGCCAGCGACGTGCGATCCGATGTGGGTGGAGAAAATTCTGGCTGCCGCCAGCGCGCGCGGTTTCGGAGCGCAACGCATGATCAGCCGAGCGTATCACGACACGCTTTTTATGGCTCAGATTTGCCCGTCGGCAATGATCTTCATTCCCTGCCGCAATGGTTGGAGTCACCGCCCGGACGAGTTTGCGTCCGCCGAGGCAATCGGGCGCGGCGTCGAGGTGCTCGCCGACGTTTTGGCCGACCTGGCTGCGGATTGATCCATTCGTCGGAGATGAAGCACGCCCGGATGAGATTCGTGCGGTGGTTTGGCATCGGGTCTGCTGGACGGTAGGGTGAGATATGCACGATTTCCGGAAGCCGGTACCGGTCGGTAGCGAGACGTTCGAGGTGGCGGTGAATGGCCAGCGCAGGGAGGTGCGCGGGATTCGTCCGGAGATGACGTTACTCGAGTGGCTGCGCGGATCCGGTCTTACCGGAACCAAACTCGGCTGTGGAGAAGGCGACTGCGGTGCGTGCACGGTCGCGCTGGTTGATCGCGGTGTGGACGGACGCGTCGAGCGCCGCGCGATCAATAGCTGCATCGCACCCTTGGCGATGCTGGCCGGCTGTGAAATCGAAACGGTGGAAGGACTCGAGAGCGGTGGACAGCTGCACGCGGCGCAATCGTGTCTGATCAAACACGGTGCTTCGCAGTGCGGATTTTGCACGCCCGGCGTGGTGATGGCGCTTTACGACGGGTGCCCGCGGCTCGACGGGAGAAATGATGCCGCGATTGCGGATCAGCTCGCCGGTAATCTATGCCGCTGCACGGGCTACCGTCCGATCCGCGACGCAGCCCGGGAATTTTACCAATCCGGTGTTTGCGAAAAACCCTCACCTGCCTTCGTGCAACCACTGGCTCGGGAGCTGCCGGCAGGGTGGTTTCGTCCGGTTTCGCTCGCGGAACTCGTGGACCTGCGGACTCGTTTTCCCGACGCGGTGCTGATTGCGGGCGCGACGGAGGTTGGCGTCGAGGTCACGAAACGAGCCCGCCGTTTGCCTGAGGTCATTCTGCTGGATGGGGTGGCCGAATTGACGCGGTGTCGCGCTTCTGCAACGGCGTGGTCGCTGGGTGCGGCGGCGTCACTCACAAAAATTGCGGTCGCATTGGCTGGTGAATATCCCATGTTCGACGAAATGCTGCGCTGGTTTGCTTCGCGGCAGATTCGCAACCGCGCCACGCTTGGCGGCAATCTCGTAACGGCATCGCCCATCGGCGACAGCGCTCCGGTGCTGCTGGCGCTTGGTGCGTCGGTTGTCCTCGTATCGCTGGCGGGCGAACGCACCGTGCCGCTCACGGAATTTTTTGTGGGATACCGACGGACGGTGCTGCGTCCGGACGAAGTTTTGTCTGCGGTCGTGGTGCCGAGAACGGATCGAGCCGCGATGCCCCAAAGGCGGGAGGAATTTCTCAAAGTTTCGAAACGACGGGAAATGGACATCAGCATCGTGTCGGCCGCGTTTGTGATCGGCGAAGATTCCGCTGGTGTGATCAGCGCGGCGCGACTGGCCTTTGGCGGAGTCGCGGCGACCCCGATGCTGGCGCGCCATGCCGCGGAATTTCTGATCGGAAGAAAGCTGGACGCTGACGTGGTGTCCGAAGTCGCCGCGCAGCTCGAGGCGGAATTTGAACCCATTGGCGACGCGCGAGGCAGCGCGGATTACCGCCGCGGATTGATCGGAAATTTGTGGCGGGAATTCTGTGCGGACGCATCGAATGGACAAGAGGAGATCAGGCCTGGACCTGCTGTCCCGACGATCACGGACACGTCCCGCGATTTGCGGCATGAGAGTGCGGTCGGCCACGTGACCGGGCGCGCGCAATACGTCGATGACACCGCCGTGCGGCGCGGCATGCTGACGATCTGGCCGGTCATGTCGCCCCACGCCCACGCACGCATCGTACGGTTGGACACGGCGCGGGCTGCCGCGATGCCGGGGGTCGCCACGGTTCTGACAGCTCGCGACGTGCCCGGGATCAATGATGTCGGGTGTTCGCGACCGGACGAAATCCTGCTGGCGGAAACTGTCGTCTTTTTTCACGGCCACATCGTCGCGGTGGTGGTCGGCGATACCGAAGCGACCTGCCGGGCTGCGGCGGCGGCGGTGGAAGTCGAATACGATCCGCTCGAACCGGTGCTGACAATTGCGCAGGCGGTGGAGGTGGGGAGTTTCCACACCGAACCAAATCGCATGCGGCGTGGTGATGCTGCGGTGGCAATTGCAGGCGCACCACGGCGAATCGCCGGGCGATTTGCAATCGGCGGCCAGGAGCATTTTTACCTCGAAACGCAGGCGGCGTGGGCGGAGGTAACGCCCGAAGGTGGGGTGTTCGTGAGTTCTTCGACCCAACATCCGACGGAAATTCAGATCATCGTCGCACGTGTGCTCGGGTTGTCGCGAATGGACGTTGTGGTGGAATCGCCGCGCATGGGTGGAGGATTTGGCGGCAAAGAAACCCAGGGGAATACGTGGGCAGCGCTGGTGGCGTTGGCTGCACACCGGACCGGTCGGCCCTTGCGCGTGCACCTGGACCGCGACCTCGACATGCGACTCAACGGGAAGCGGCATCCATTCTTCGCGGAATACGAAGCGGGGTTCGACGACGATGGCCTGGTGCGCGGCGTGCGGGTTTCGTTGATCTCCAACGGTGGGTGGTCGCTCGATCTCTCGATGCCGATCATGGACCGCGCGCTCTTCCACCTGGACAACGCGTATTACCTGCCCGCGGTGGATTTCTCAGGACGCGTCGCAAAAACCAATCTCGCATCGAATACGGCATTCCGCGGCTTCGGTGGGCCGCAGGGCATGCTCGTGATCGAAGAAATCATGGACCGGATCGCGCGGACGGTGGATTTGCCGCCGGAGGTCGTTCGCGAACGGAATCTCTACCGCGGATCCGGGGAAACGAATACGACGCACTTCGGGCAGGATATCGGCGACAATCGCGTGGGCGAAATGTGGCACGCGCTCAAGAAGTCGGCGAATTTTTGCGGTCGGCGCCGCGAGCTGGCGCAGTGGAACGCGACGCACCCGATGATCAAACGCGGCCTCGCGATCACGCCGGTAAAGTTTGGCATCTCGTTCACGTTCACTCCGTACAACCAGGCGGGTGCTCTCGTGTTGATTTACGCGGACGGGACGGTGCAGGTTAATCACGGTGGGACCGAGATGGGTCAGGGCCTGCAAACGAAAGTTCTTGGTGTCGTGATGCGCGAGCTGGGGCTGCCGAGGGGGCGCATTCGCATGATGTTTGCCCGCACCGACAAAGTGCCGAACACGTCGGCAACGGCGGCCTCGTGCGGAGCTGATTTGAATGGTGCCGCCGTGAGAGACGCGTGCCGACAACTTCGTGAGCGAATGTTGCCCATTGCGGCGGAGCTGCTCGGCGCGCGTGACGACGCGAGAATATTTTTTGGCGGTGGCGAGGTGTGGTTCGACTCGGATCCAGCGAAACGTCTGCCATTTTCCGAACTCGCGAACGCGATGCACGCGGGCCGCGTCGCGATGTCAGCGACAGGATTTTACCGCACGCCCGGAATTCACTGGGACCGCGCGGCGGGGCGCGGACGCCCATTTCATTATTTTGCGGGCGGAGTCGCCGTGTCGGAAGTCGAAGTTGATGGCTGGACGGGCTGTCATCACGTGCGCCGCGTGGACATTCTGCACGACGTCGGCGAGTCGCTGAATCCCGGCGTGGATCGCGGGCAGATCGAAGGCGGATTTGTGCAGGGCATGGGCTGGCTGACGGGCGAAGAACTGGTCTGGGACGACACCGGCCGTTTGCTGACTCACGGCGCGAGCACGTACGGCATTCCGGCATTCAGCGATGCGCCCCGGGATTTTCGCGTCACCCTGCTGCCGTTGGCCGCGCAGGACGGTGTCATTCACGGCAGCAAGGCGGTGGGTGAACCGCCGCTCATGCTTGCCATCTCCGTGCGGGAGGCCATTCGTGATGCGATCTCGGCATTCGGAAAATCGGGCGGTCCGGTGGATCTGGCCTCGCCGGCCACGGGCGAAGCCGTCTGGCGCGCCGTCAAAGCGCGGCTCAATTGACAGGTCAGGCGTCGAAGCTGGCGAGGGCGTCAGCTTGCGCCGCAGAATCAGAAATACGCGTCGTGATGGTGGTGCGAATGGCGTTTTGGAATGCCTGCTGCGCATGGGTGTGCACCGCGCGCAGCGGCTGGCTGGCGTCGATGCAGACCGATGGGCCTGCCGAGCCGGCATGATGAAGGTCGAGAAAGATTTCGCGAGCGCGGGCCAGCGCCTGGGCCTTTTCGAATTCGTTCGGAATGTCACCGCGAACCTTGACGCGGTCGAGGCCAGCGCCGGGCGGAACGTCGAGCAGGACAACGAGATCCGGCCGCGGAACGTGGGCTTCGTTGGCAGCGAGAATTTCCGCGGGATCGATTCCGCGCGCGCCCTGGTAAGCCGCGGTGCTCCAATAATAACGGTCGAGAATCACGATCGCTCCAAACTCCAATGCCGGCCGGAGCGAGCGGCTCGCGTGGTCTTTGCGGTCATTTAGAAACAGCTCCAATTCTTCGGCGGATCCAAGTCGTCCTGAGCGGGCGGATTCGCGGAGCTGGCGTCCAAAACGCAGGCTGGTGGGTTCTTTCGAATACGTGCAGGCGAGACCGCGTTCTCCGCAATATTGGGCCAGCAGGGCGGAGACCGTCGTTTTTCCTGCGCCATCGATGCCTTCAACCGCGACAAGAAATCCTCCGGGCACAACTGGTTTCATTCGCCCGGAGACTTGCAGATGAGTTCGTCGGCGGCAAGGCACGAGGGAGGGCCGCGCGAGGCTTGTCCGGAGATTCGTGACGGTTAGGTTCAAGACCATGAATGGTGACGGCGGCATCTTCCAGGGTCAGGTGGTCGATCTGCACCGGCGGACAGTTTATCCCGGAGAAATTCAGGTCGTGGACGGGCGGATCGCGTCGATCGCGGAGTTGGCATCGGCACCGGGAAAATATCTGATGCCGGGCTTCGTTGATGCCCACGTGCACGTCGAAAGTTCGATGTTGCCGCCGCGAGAATTTGCCCGGCTGGCGACCCGGCATGGCACTGTGGCAAGCGTGAGTGACCCGCACGAAATCGCAAACGTGCTGGGTGTGGCAGGCGTGGAATTCATGCTCAGTGAAGCGCGCGGCACTCCGTTCAAATTTTGCTTCGGCGCACCGTCGTGCGTGCCTGCAACCGGATTCGAAACGACGGGCGCGGAGCTGGATGCTGAGGCGGTCGCCTCCTTGCTGGCCCGGGATGAAATCGGCTACCTGAGCGAGGTCATGAACTGGCCGGGCGTGCTCGCGCGCGATCCGGAGGTGATGGCCAAAATAGCCGCGGCCCAGGCGCTCGGTAAACCCGTGGACGGCCACGCACCGGGACTGCGCGGAGCCGAGGCGGCGCGTTACGCAGAGGTCGGAATCCAAACGGACCACGAATGTTTCACGCTCGAGGAGGCGCTGGACAAGATCTCCGCAGGAATGCTGATCGCGATTCGTGAAGGTTCCGCGGCCAAAAATTTCGCCGCGCTCGAGTCGCTCCTGCGTTTGCATCCGGATCGTTGTCTGCTTTGCACGGACGACCTGCATCCGAATGCGTTGGTGCAAGGTCACCTCGATCGGATCGTGGCGCGTGCGGTGGCGGGGGGCGCAGACGTGTTCGACGTGCTGCGAGCGGCATGTCTACACCCGGTGGAACATTACCGGCTGCCCGTTGGGCTGCTGCGGGTGGGGGATCCGGCCGACTTTCTCGTGGTCGAGGATTTGCGGGATTTTCGGGTCCACGAAACGTGGATCGACGGCCGCTGCGTCGCGCGCGGAGGCGAGTCATTGCTGCCGTTTCACCGCGCCGAGCCGGTGAACATGTTTCGCCCCCGCACGGTCTCGGCGCACGATTTGCGGGTTCCAGCCGCAGGGGATACGGCAGTTGTGAACGTGATCGAAGCCCGCGACGGCCAATTGATCACTGGTCACACGAGCGCGGAATTGTTGGTCAGCGACGGTGCAATCCTCAGCGATCCGGCGCGGGACCTTCTCAAAATTGTTGTCGTGAACCGCTACGATCCGTCCGCGGCGCCCGCGCTGGGATTCATTCGGGGATTCGGTTTCCAACGGGGCGCCATCGCGTCGTCAGTCGCGCACGATTCGCACAACGTTGTGGCCACGGGAACGAATGACACGGATCTGGCGGCTGCGATCAACACCGTGATGGCCGCTTGCGGTGGCGTGGCGGCGGTCTCCGCTGAAGAAATACGCGAACTCCCCCTCGAAATCGCCGGGCTGATGTCGCTGGCTCCCGGTGACGACGTCGCGCGCGCTTACGAAGCGGTCGCCGCCCTGGCGCGCACGATGGGATCCAAACTGACCGATCCGTTCATGACGCTTTCCTTCATGGCGCTTCTCGTTATTCCGGATCTGAAAATGAGCGACCGCGGGCTGTTCTCGGGACGTCGGTTTGTTTTCGAGTCCGTCGAAGTCACTCCTCGGGACGGTGAAATCTGACGCGTTTGTGGCGGGGTTCTTGCGGGGTGGGGACGGGGCTTTATAGTCCTCGCCGTGGCCTACGCTCCCTTCGTTCACCTTCACCTGCACACGGAATATTCGCTGCTCGACGGAGCGATTCGCATCAAGGATCTCATGAAACGTGCCGTCGAATACGGCATGCCGGCTGTCGCGATGACGGATCATGGCAATCTCTTCGGCGCGGTTGAGTTTTACCAGGGGGCGCAGAAGGCCGGGATCAAGCCGATCATTGGGTGTGAAGTGTATGTCGCCCCGGGATCGATGCGCGAAAAGAAAGCGACCTCCGGACGGGACGCGGCGTTTCACTTCACGCTGCTCGCACACAATGATGCCGGCTACCGGAATCTGGTGAAGCTCGTGAGCCAGGCGTACCTCGAGGGATTTTATTACAAACCCCGGGTCGATCACGAACTGCTCGGGCAACATTCCGAGGGCCTCATTGCGCTGAGCGGGTGCCTCAAGGGCGAGGTGAATATGCACCTCCAGCAAGGCCAGCCGCAGAAGGCTCTGGAGACGGCGGCGACGTACCGCGACATCTTCGGACGGGAGAATTTCTTCATTGAACTGCACGACCACGGCATCGAGGCCCAGCGTCAGTGCACGCCCGGCTTGCTGAAGATTGCAAGCGAGCTCGACCTTGGTCTGGTCGCGGCGAACGACGTGCATTTCCTCGACCGCTCACACCACGAGGCTCACGACGTGATGATTTGCATCGGCACCGGCTCGATGGTGCACGACGAAAAACGCATGCACTACGTGCCGGAGCTGTATTTCAAAAACGGCGACGAAATGGCGGCGCTTTTTCCGGATCATCCGACAGCGCTCAGCAACACGCTGCTCATTGCTGAACGTTGCGGTGTCGAGTTCGACTTCAAAACGACGAAATATCCCGACTACACGCCACCGGAGGGCAAAACGCGCAGCGAATACCTGCGCGACCTGTGTTTCGAGGGATTGCGCGCCCGCTACGGGGAACGCGTCGAGTCCGATGCTGAGCTCGTGCAACGCCTCGAATACGAGCTCTCGGTGATCGAAAAAACCGGCTTCGTGAGTTATTTTTTGATCGTTTGGGATTTTATCGCCTACGCAAAAAATCGTGGCATCCCGGTCGGCCCGGGTCGCGGATCGGCGGCCGGCTCGCTGATCGCTTATGCGCTTGGTATCACCGATCTCGATCCGCTGCGGTTCGGACTGATTTTCGAACGATTTCTTAATCCCGAACGCATCAGCCCGCCCGACATCGACGTCGACTTCTGCATGACGCGCCGCGGCGAGGTGATCGACTACGTGCGCAAAAAGTATGGCGAACGGGCGGTCTCGCAGATCGTCACGTTCGGCACGCTCGGTGCAAAAAGCGTGGTGCGCGACGTCGGGCGCGTGATGGGGCTGAGCTACAGCGAGGGGGATCGGATCGCGAAAATGATCCCGAACGAGCTGAACATGACCCTCGTAAAAGCCGCGGAGATCAACCCCGATCTCAAGACGGCCATCGAGACCGAGCCGGCGACCAAGCAGCTCTGGGACTACGCGCTCGTGCTCGAGGGACTGAGCCGGAATACCGGCATCCACGCAGCCGGCGTCGTGATCGGTGATCGCGCGCTCGACGAATACATTCCGCTGTACCGGGGCAAGGAAGACGAAGTCGTGACGCAATATTCGATGTCGCCGCTGACCGATCTCGGCATGTTGAAGATGGATTTCCTCGGGCTGAAAACGCTCACGGTGATGCACGACGCAATCGAGCTCATTCGTGAAGGCGATCCGGATTTCGACCTCGCGACGATCCCGATGGATGATCGGGCGTCGTTCGACATCCTCAATCGCGGTGAAACGGTCGGCGTGTTTCAGGTGGAAGGCGGCGGCATCACGAGCTGCTGCAAACGTTTCGATGTGAATTCCATCGACGACATCATCGCCATCCTAGCGCTTTACCGGCCGGGCCCGATGCAATTCATCCCGGACTACATCGAGCGAAAGAAGGGTCTCAAAAAAGTCGAATACGCTCATCCGCTGCTCGAGCAGGTCTGCGCCGACACGTACGGCATCATGATTTACCAGGAGCAGGTGCAGCGCGCGGCGAACGTGCTGGCCGGCTATTCACTCGGTCAGGCGGACTTGCTGCGCCGGGCGATGGGAAAAAAGGACAAGGAGAAGATGGCGAAAGAACGGATCACGTTCGTCGAAGGCTGTGCCCGCGTGAACGGCATTCCCGAAAAACAGGCCAACGCCATTTTTGGATTCCTCGAGAAATTTGCGGAATACGGGTTCAACAAATCCCACTCCGCCGCTTACGGGCTCATCAGCTACCAGACTGCATACCTCAAAGCGCACTATCCGGTGGAATTTATGTGCGGGTTGATGAGCAATGACTCCGATAACACGGACAAAATTGCGTCGCTCATTGCCGAGTGTCAGCGCATGGGTATCCAGATTTTACCGCCCGACGTGAACGAGAGTGGTCTGAAGTTCACTCCGGTGCGTGACGCGGTGAGCCCGGCGATCCGCTTCGGGCTGGCGGCGATCAAAAACGTCGGCGAGGGCGCGATGGAATCTGCGATTGCCGAACGCGCCAAAAATGGACGGTTTGAATCGCTGGATGAATTTTGCGCGCGTCTCGATTCGCGCGCGGTGAATCGCAAGATCGTGGAGAGCCTGGCGAAGTGCGGAGCGTTCGACGGATTCGATCCGAATCGGGCGCGCATTTTTACGCAAATTGAAGACGCCATGGCGGGTGCCGCGGCGATCCAGAAAGACCGTGCGAGCGGCCAGGTTTCGCTTTTCGATGGACTCGACGAGCCGCCCGCGGCGTCACGGCGCACGCCTGGCGAGATCGAACCGTGGTCGGTGGCCGAAACGCTTGGATTCGAAAAAGAACTGCTCGGGTTTTACGTGACTGGGCATCCACTCGACGCCTACGCAGGTGCACTCGAAAACGCAAAATACACGCGCATCGCCGAAGCCCTCGCGTTCGAGGAGGCCGCAACCATCAAGCTCGCCGGCATGATCGTGAGCGTGGAACGGAAGTTCACAAAAAAAGACAACAAACCATTCGCGGTGTTCGTGCTCGAAGATTTCAGCGGTTCGCTCGAAATGACCGCGTGGGACGAAACGGCGTCGCAGAACGTGGAGTTGCTGCAGCCAGGATCCGTCGTTGCGGTGTCGGCGCGCATCTCGTTGCGCGACGAATCCATCCGCGCGAATGCCAATTCGCTCACTGCGCTCAAACCGCGTGCGTCCAAACGTCCAGTCGAACTGCGGTTCCTGCGAAGCGGCGTCACCGAACCGGACCTCGAGCAGATCGCGGCGGCCATCAAGAAATTTCCGGGCAAACGTCCGGTCGTACTGGATTTCCAGATGGACGCAGACACTTCGGTTCGGTTGAGCGCGGGTGATGATTTTACCGTCGGCGACGAACGTGCATTGCGTGCTGAACTGGCCGCATTGCTCGCTGCCTGAAGTCGCATTATCGGTTTGCCAGCGCGATAATCAGGACGTTAAGTTTCATCATGATATCGACGTCATTTGTCCGGGCGGTGGTGGTGATAGTTGCTGGGTTCTTTATCGCGCGCGGAGCGGTGGCGGCGTTGACGCTCGAGATCGTGAACGACAGCAGCCAGCCTGACACCAACGTTTACGTGCTCCTGGCGGGATCGACGATCACTGCCTCAGGCATCACGTTTCAAGATCTTGCGGTGCCGCAGGCTTCGGTGACTGGAACGTTGCTTTCGGCGTTTACGAAATCCGGGCAGGTGGTCTCGCCGTTCACCGGGCGCACGCTCGACGTTTACACCTGCACGATCAGCGACGTCTCATCGGGCCTACTGTACTTTTCCAATGGTCAGGGTGTGACGTACTCCGGGACGACAGCACCGACGGCGAACGAAGCCTACCGATTCGACCAGAGTGAGCTGACCTACACGAATGGTACGGGTGGATCCGGCGATCTGACGTCGATCAATTTCCTCGGCATTCCGCTGCAATACGAGGTTTTCGATGCCACGGACGATCTGGTGGGCACGCGCACGTTCACGAGTTCACTGGAGTCCATCGTGGAGCAGTTTCCCGCCGGATCCGAGTCGGCGTTCGTGGCGACCGGGGGCGGCGCATGGGACGGGAGTTCGTTCACGAACTTTGCACGCATCCTCGGACCCCCGACATTGATTCCAGCCAATTCCACCGGCTCACCGGCACCGTACGCAAGTTTTGCGGGCTACCTCGAAAGTCTGATCGGGCAGACGTTCACGGTGAGCGGTACCAACAGTTTCCCCGAAACGACCTACAACGTGCCGAACGAGTCAGCTGGAACTACGCCGGTCACCGTGCCCGCCTACACATCGACCTACACCTACAGCGGAACGGTCGCGGGCAATGCCACGACTGGCTATACCATCAACCTGACCGGAACGACGGTACCGCCTCCACCGGCGACGATCTATCCCGCGAACGCGGCGATCACGATCGACCTGCCGACGACAGCGTCGGGCTCGCCGACGGAAAATCTCGACTTTTTCATTTACGGTGCGGTGCTGAACTCCGATTCGTTTTCGCTGGCACCCGGCCTCGCCGCGCCCCCGGCGGGAGTGACCACGCAGAGTTTTTTCGACACGCTCGCGGCCAACAGCGTGTACGCAAATGCAGTGGGCGACGTGCTGTCGGGCTTGAACTTCGGATATCTCGACGGGAAATATGGCGACAGCGGTGCCGTCTGGTACCAGGAGCTGCCGCAGAGTTTTCCGTTCGCCGCCGCACGCTCGAATCCCGCGGACGGGTTTTACAATTCCTACGCGGCGCTGCTCTACAACGTGTCGGACGCGTACGGCTTTGCCTTTAGCGACCGGGCGGGACGGCCGTCGCCATTGATCAGTTTTGGTCCGACCGATACGCTGCGTGTCACCATCCTGCCCGACGTGCGCCTGAGCGCACCCTGGGTCTCGCTGGTTGGTGCGACGGACACGTCGCTCACGGTGTCGTGGCCGGCGGTGACGGCGACGGGTTTCACGGTGACCGGTTATGACGTGACGGTTTCGCCTCCCTTCGCTGGCGCTACCACCACGGTCCCGGCGGCGGCTGGGACGATTTCGCACACGATCACCGGGCTTGCGTCGGGTACGCCGTACGTCGTCGAGGTGGTCGCGACGGGCACAAATTCTGCAAATGCCGCTACGGTGAGCTCCAACGTGTTTCCGGTGACCTACGTCACCACCGGGACGACGCCCGTGCCATCTGGAGCCATCAGTTTCGACATTGGATTTAATTGGGCGACGCCTCCCGCAGGGGGGGCTCAGGTCTCGATTGGCGGCGGAGCTCCGTCCGCAATCAATACCCAAACGACGGTGCAGGCGGCCGCTGGCACGACCAACGCGTACGTGCTGAAAGTGCTGAACGGTGCTGGCAACCCGATTTTCCAAAGCAATTATTACATTGGCCTTAGCTCGGACAGCACGCCTTCCAGCTACACCGTGTCAGGAGCATTTTTCCTGGAAGGCAACGCTCAGCCGCTGAACGGAGGAGCGAACTTTCCCGGACCCTACGCGGCAAATCTGGTCGTCGGCACGCCGTTCGTTCCCATTTCCATCAAGGAGCGCGTCGCAACGGGTGATCCCACACCGAGCCCGACCCCACCGCCAAACCCAACGCCGACTCCTGCACCCGCGCCAGCTGCACCTCAGTTGAAGGTCGACGGGAGAAAAACGATTCAGACCAGCGCATCTAAAGTGCAGATCAAAGGATCCGCGACCGGCTCCGAAGTCTACGCAAAATACAAAGTGAAACGAGGCAAGGTCGTAACGAAGAAGGTCAATTTGCGGGCTGGCGGCGGCTGGAAGTTTGCGCTCAAGCCGCGGGTGAAACGCACGGTCGTGAAATTTTACGCCGAGAATGCAGTCGGTGAACGTTCCGGGATCGCCAAGGTGAAGGTAATCGACCGGAAATTTTGATCCGGCATTCGCTTCATTCCGTTGATGCCGGGAAGGTGCGAATCATCGATTTTTGCGAGCGGCGCTGTAGGTAAACGTGACATCTCCGACTGATGTCGCGGGAATGGTGGCATTGACGTTGAGCGCGCCGCCGCCGACGAGACGAATCTCGCCGGTGAGAGTCTGGCCGTCACCGGCAGTGCACGAGAAAATGATTCGGCGACCTTTGATAGTATACGTGCCCACCCCGGACTGATTGTTGACGCTCGGGTTGATCGAGGTCGCGGTCATGGTGCCGTTCGAGTTAAACCGCCAGGTGACAGCGATCACGAACGAACCGCGACGGTCGTAGAACGTATTTTTCCACTGGAGCCGCGCGGAGAGGCCATTCCTGGAGGATTTGAAAATCGCTTTGCCCGGACCCGTGAGATTTTGGAGCGGATCGGTGACCGCGTAACCGCCCGCGTATTTCGCGGCAAATTTCGTGAATCCCTTGCGGCTCGACTTGGTCCCGCGCGCATCGGCGAGCGGGGTGGTTGCCAAAGTCAGGACCGCAGAAAGGATCGTTGCGAGCGCGACACCGGAAAAACGGCGGACTGGGAAGGAGAGGGTCATTACGACAACAAAAGGATCAATCGCCCGTGAGTGACGATTTCGTCAAGTGCCGAATCAAGGGCAGGTTCGCCGGGAGCGCCTGTAACCAAGGGCGATCGTCGCGAGCGCGAGGACCATGAGGGCGATCGTGTCTGGCTCGGGCACCGGCGTCAGGAACGGTTCGAGCACGGCAAGCTGTGGTGCGATCGTCCCGTCAGAAAAGGGGTTCACGCTCAGGTGATAGCGTGAATCGCCGTTGGGGTCGTCCCACCACGGACCACCCGCCCAGAGCGCCCAGCCGGTCCAGACGTCGGCATTGTTTTCAACGAACTGAATGCCATTGAACATCGCCTGCACACCCAGATCCGAGGTGGGGGTGCCGATTTCGCCGAGGTAACCGCGCAGATTGTTGGTGCGGAGCCAGTCGGTAAATCCCGCGAGCTGCTCGGGGAAAACGGTGGCGCTTTCGACGTGAGCGGTACGGCCGGAGTAGCGGATCGACTCGATGCCTTCGTTGTTGGCATATTGGTGAACTTCGAAAGCGAGATTCCCACCGGGATCCACAATGTCGAGCATGGCCTGGGCGTTGGGCGTGCCGTACCAATTTTGATTCCAACTATGCGCTCCGGAATAGCCGTTGCCCTGCACGAGCACGAGGTTGCCAGCGCCGGTGCTGCGGATGGCTTGAAGCGCGAGGTTGGTTGCCCCCACGACGGTCTCGGTGGTCATATCGTGCGGTTCATTCATCAATCCAAACACCACACCGGTGCGATTGCCGAACGGAGCGGCGAGGCGCGTCCAGAGATCGGCAAAGTGCGTGTCGAGCTGCGGTGTCGTGCCAAGGATCTTGAACTCGCCGCCGGATTGGTATCGGCCGTAATTGTGAACGTCGAGAATCACGCTGGCCCCGCGGTTCGTGATGTAATCGACGACGGACGTTAGGCGGCCAAGCTCCGTCGGATCCAGGTTGCCACTGAGCGTCTGCTGGATGCGTTCCCACCGAAACGGGATTCGAAAAGAATTCAATCCCTGATCGAGAAAATAATCGATGTAGTCGGTGGTCGGATACAGGTAGTCGATGCCGTGCGTGCCGGGCAGGCTGTTGAGCGCCGGATCAAAATCGCTGTAGTGGCCAAACTCGGCGGCGGAGAGATTGATTCCGCGCAGGGTGATCGCTGCGTCCGTGCGTAACGAGAAGACGAAGAAGCACAGGGCCATCACGCCGTGCCTCCACCAGAAGCCTCCACCCCGCCACCGCATACGGTGGCGAGAGTGTCTCCGGTTTATTTGAAACGCAAGCTGCCAGTCGTTACGGCGCGGTGCGGATCAACTCACGCAATACGAACGGCAGGATGCCGCCGTGGCGGTAATAATCGACCTCGATCGGTGTATCGATCCGGAGTTTGACGGGAATTTCCTCGCTCGTGCCGTCCTGACGTGTGATGCGCAACGTGAGGTTTTGCCGCGGTTGCACGTCTTCGCCAAGGCCCACGACGTCGTACGTTTCGCTGCCGTCGAGTCCGAGCGTCTGCGCATTGGTTCCCTCAAGAAATTGCAACGGCAGTACGCCCATGCCGACAAGGTTCGAGCGGTGGATGCGTTCGTAGCTGGCAGCAACGACGGCTTTCACGCCGAGCAGGCAGGTGCCTTTGGCGGCCCAGTCGCGACTCGAGCCCGTGCCGTATTCCTGGCCAGCAATGACGATGAGGGGCGTGCCCTCGGTCTGATGTTTCATCGACGCGTCGTAGATGCTCATCTGCTCGCCGGTCGGCTGGTAAATCGTCACGCCGCCCTCGACACCGGGAACCATGAGATTTTTGATGCGGACGTTGGCAAACGTTCCGCGCGTCATGATCCGGTCGTTGCCGCGGCGGCTGCCGTAGCTATTGAAGTCTTCTGCCTCGATCCCATTGGCCACGAGAAATTTCCCGGCGGGGGACGATGCTTTGATCGCACCGGCGGGTGAAATGTGATCGGTCGTCACCGAGTCGCCAAAGATGCCGAGAGGCCGTGCTCCGGTGATTTCGGCGATGGAGCCGGGCTCCATCGAGAAGTTTTCGAAGAAGGGAGGCTCCTGGATGTAGGTGCTGTCGGGTTTCCAATCAAAAACCTCGCCCGCGGTCGACGGGATTTCGTTCCACTTTGGATTCTGCTCCGCGAAGTCGGTGTAGAGTTTGCGGAAGATTTCCGGTTTGAGTGCGGCGAGCATTTCGGCGCGGATTTCCGCGAGCGTCGGCCAGATATCTTTGAGATAAACGGGTTCGCCGCTCGGTCCGTGGCCGAGAGGATCTTCGGTGAGATTGATGTCCACGGTGCCCGCGAGCGCAAACGCCACGACGAGCGGTGGCGACATGAGGAAGTTGGCCTTGATGTTCTGGTGGATGCGGGCCTCGAAATTTCGGTTACCGGAAAGGACCGCGGCCGTGATCAGGTCGTGATCGACGATCGCCTCCTCGATGGCGGAATTCAGCGGACCGGAGTTGCCGATGCACGTCGTGCAACCGTAGCCGACGATCTGGAATCCGAGTTGATCGAGATATGGCTGGAGGCCCGTCGTGGAGAGGTAATCCTGCACGACCCGGGAGCCCGGTGCGAGCGACGTCTTCACGGCGGGATTCACGCGCAGGCCGCGTTGCACCGCTTTTTTGGCGAGCAGACCGGCTCCGAGCATCACACTCGGGTTACTGGTATTGGTGCAACTCGTGATCGCAGCGATCAGCACGCTGCCGTTGCCAATTTCAGCCGCGCCGGTCTCGTGGACCGTAGTCGGAAAATCCTCGACCGGATCTGACGTCGGCCGATTTGTGATCATTTCGGCGCTGTTCAGCGGTTCACCGGGAGCGATGTCGGACCCCTCGGGATCGGAGTCGGCGACGGGGTCGCCGTTGGCGAGATTGACCGGGAAGCGCGTCGTGGTGTCGGCGCCGGGTTTTCCGTAACCGCCGTCCGGCACGGAGCGGGCGAGCAGGCCCGAAAAAACGTCTTTAAGCGCCGGCAGATTGATGCGGTCCTGCGGGCGTTTCGGACCGGCGACGCCAGGCTGCACGGTGCCGAGGTCGAGCTCAACGTCCACGCTGTAATCGATCTGCCCCGCGGTTGGCATGCCGAACAGGCCCTGGGCCTTGAAGTAGTTTTCGAAGGCTTCGCACTGGGCGTCGGTGCGGCCGGTGGCGCGAAGGTAAGCGACGGATTCGGCGTCCACGGGGAAAAATCCCATGGTTGCACCATATTCCGGGGCCATGTTGGCGATGGTCGCGCGGTCGGGCAGCGGAAGCGAAGCGGCACCTTCGCCGTAATATTCCACAAACTTGCCGACGACCTTCATTTTGCGCAGGAGTTCGGTGACGTGCAGGGCGAGGTCGGTGGCGGTGACGCCCTCGCGGAGGCGTCCGGTCAGGTTGACACCGACAACTTCGGGAGTGAGGAAATAAACCGGCTGGCCGAGCATTCCCGCCTCGGCCTCGATGCCGCCCACGCCCCATCCGACCACACCGATGCCATTGATCATCGTCGTGTGGGAGTCCGTGCCAACGAGCGTGTCGGGATAATAAAGCGTGGCGGTTCGTCCATCGATCGTGGCCGGTGCGGACAGGACACCCTTTGCGAGGTATTCGAGGTTGACCTGGTGCACGATGCCGATGCCCGGAGGCACCACACCGAAAGTTTCAAATGCCTGCTGTCCCCACTTGAGGAATTCGTAACGTTCGCGGTTGCGTTTGAATTCCATCTCGAGGTTGAGGCGGAGCGCATCGGCGGATCCGAAAAAATCGACCTGCACCGAGTGATCCACCACGAGATCGACCGGCACGAGCGGCTCAATGATTCCCGGATTGCCGCCGAGACGGGCGACCGCACTGCGCATGGCGGCAAGGTCCACGAGGAGCGGCACGCCGGTGAAATCCTGCAGGACGATACGCGCAACGACGAAAGGAATTTCCTCCGTCGCGGGAGCTTTGGCGTTCCAGTTCGCGAGCGTCTCGACGTCGGTTTTCGTAACCTTTTTTCCGTCGCAGTTGCGCAGCACGGATTCGAGCACGATGCGAATGCTGACCGGCAGCCTCGAAATCGGCCCGACGCCCTGCTCCTCGAGCGCGGGCAGCGAATGATAAAACCCTTCTTCCCCAGCAGTCGCCTGGAACCCTCTTACCGTGTTGAACGCGTCTGACATGACGATGAAAAAACGCCTTTCGCGGGGGGCTCGCAAGACTTATCGCGCGGCGAGGTCCAAGCGAACGGAAACTTGCCGACGCGTGGAAAAATCGCGAAATTTCCTCGCGTGACCGAGGTTAGAAATTCTCCGCTGCGAGTGGGGGCGGTGTTGTTTCCGGGGTTCGAGCTGCTCGACATCTACGGGCCGGTGGAAATGTTCGGGCTATTGGGAAACCGGGCGAGGGTGACGATGCTGGCGGAGGCGTCCGGTCCCGTGCCGAGCAGTTGCGGACCACAGGGATTTGCCGAAACCGCGCTGGCAGACGCCTGGGACCTGGACTTGTTGCTTGTCCCCGGGGGCATTGGCACCCGGAACCTGGTGCGGGACGACGCGTGGCTCGCGCAACTTTCAGCCACCGCAAATCGCGCCGGAACCGTCGCCAGCATCTGCACGGGCAGCGCGCTCCTGGCCCGGGCCGGTTTGCTCGACGGTCGCCGCGCGACGTCCAACAAACTCGTTTTCGACTGGGTCGCCAGGCAGGGGCCGGCGGTCGATTGGGTCCGGCGCGCACGCTGGGTCGAGGACGGACGGTTCTTTACCTCATCCGGCATTTCTGCCGGCATGGACCTCGCACTCGCATTGATCGAACGATTCTTCGACGAATCCGCGGCGCGGGAAGTCGCTCTCCAGGCGGAATACGTCTGGAACGCTGATCCGAACAACGACCCATTTTCCTCGGAGGCAAACCAGACGATCGATGAATGATGTTCCCCGGAATCGCTGACAACCGGGCGACCACCGCACATCGCGGGCGGTGGCATCCCGCTCCGGCCGGGAATCGTTACCATCAGGAATTGACCTGCACGTGCAGCGTGCGAGATTGCCCCTTGTGAAATATTTCACAAACCCATGATGTCATCCCGTCTGATCAGTCCCGATTTGCGTCCGATATCCGAAAAGGTGGAGCGGGGGGAGCGCATTTCCGACGCGGACGCGCTGGTATTGTATGCGAGCCGTGACCTGAACGGGGTGGGGGCGATTGCCAACGTGGTGCGCGAACGGTTGAACGGTAACGTCGCGACCTACATCCACAACCGGTACATCAACTACTCGAACGTGTGTATTCTCTCGTGCCAGTTCTGCGCGTTTGGCGCGAAGAAGAGGGAAGACCACGCGTTCGAGCTGGCGATTCCGGAAGTTCTTCAAACGGTGCGGGCGGGGCTCGCGGAGGGCATCACCGAGATTCACATGGTCGGCGGTCTGCACCCGACATTGCCGGGCGAGTGGTATCTGGAATTGTTGCGCAGCCTCAAAGAGCTGGACCCGGCGCTGTACGTGAAGGCGTTTACGGCGGTGGAAATCAAACACCTGTCCGAGCGCGTCTTTCGGCTGCCGTTGCGGCAGACGCTCGAGCTGCTGCGGGACAACGGACTTGGCGCGATCACGGGCGGCGGAGCGGAGATTTTTGACCCCGAAATTCGCGCACAAATTTGTCGGGGCAAGGAAACGGCGGAGGAGTGGGCTGAGGTTCACCGGACGTGGCATCAGCTTGGCGAAAAAAGCACGTGCACGATGCTGTACGGTCACATCGAGACGGCGGCGCATCGGGTCGATCACCTGCGGAGATTGCGCGAATTGCAGGACGAAACGGGAGGATTCACCGGGTTCATTCCGTTTGCGTTCGAGCCGGAAGGGGCACGGCCGTCGTTACGCGACATTCCTCACGCGACAGGATTCGAGGAACTCCGCAACCTCGCGGTGAGCCGCATTTACCTCGATAACATTCCGCACGTGACGGCTTATTGGATCAGCCTCGGACTGCCGCTCGCGCAGGTCTCGTTGAACTACGGTGTGGACGATCTGCACGGCACGATCATCGAGGAAAAAATCTTTCACATGGCGGGTGCAACGACACCGCAGCAGCAGACGGTTTACGCGCTTGAGAAGGCGATCCGGGAGGCTGGCCGGGAGCCGATGCAGCGCAATACGTTTTACGAGCGTATCCCGACGGCCTCGACGCTCCAGGCAGCGTGAGTGCTTTTTGTGCTGACGTGCTGACGCCCGGTCGGATCGGGTCGGTGCCGTATTTGAATGCCCGCCCGCTGATCCGCGGGATTGAAGATCGTGTGGTGCTCGACGTGCCGTCGGTGCTGGCCTCGCGGTTTGCAGACGGAGAATTCGACGCAGCGCTTCTACCGGTTTTTGAAGCGCTCACAGGCGAGCGCGCGACGCTTGTCGATGACGTGGCCATCGCGTGTCGGGGCGAGGTTTTCAGCGTGTTCGTCGCGCACCGGGAACCGCTGGCCGAGGTCAATTCCATCGCGCTCGATCCTTCGTCACGCACTTCGGTGAATTTGCTTCGCTGTCTGCTGGCGGAATTTCACGGGCTGAAACCGACCTGCACGTCGGGAATCGGGGGCGCCGAGCAGGCACGATTGATCATCGGCGACCCGGCCATCGCGTTCCGGCGGGAGCACGCGGACGGAGGGTGGCAATTCCTCGATCTCGGCGCAGAATGGCAGCGCTGCACCGGGCTGCCGTTTGTTTTTGCTTGCTGGGTTCTGCGCGATGGTGCGGAGGCATTACACGAACTCGCGGAGGCGTTGCGAGCCGTGAAAACTCGCGGGCTGGCCTATCGGGGAGCAATCGCGGCGGAGACCGACGATGCCGCTTTCGCGGATCGGTATCTGAAGGAATTCATCAAATTCGACCTTGGGGAACAGGAGAAGACGGCGATCCAGCTCTTTGGCCGCCTCGTTCACAAACACGGACTTGCGGCGGGTAAATTTGAGACGGACCTGACCTACGTCTGAACCGGATGACGCCCCGTCACGACCTTGGCGGTGAGGAGGCCGAGCGGGGCGGGCCAGAACCGAAACAGCCGCAACGCAGCGGACGTGACGCGTGGATTGAGCGCGGCAAGCTGGGCAACCCGGTTGATCCACAGACGGCCGCGATACATGTCGCGGTGATCCCGGCGATAGGCAGCTTCCGCGGCGGGAAGTGGGAGATTCAGCAGCGCGTTGGCGGCAAGTTCGCCCGATCGCAGCGCGTAAAAAATTCCCTCACCGGTGAAGGGCTCGACGACGCGCGCGGCGTCGCCGAGCAAAAAACATCCGTTGGCGGCGGTGGTCGCGGCGTCGTCGCGGGAGAGCGGTGCGATGGAATGCCAGGTTGTCTCCGGTCCCAGACCAAAGCGCGTTTCCGCAAACTGCCGTAATTCCGCGAGACGTTGGGCGTCGGCGACGAGGCAGAGATTGATTTCGTGAGCGTTCACGCGGGCGACACCGCCGTAACCGCCGGGGTGAAAAAACATGCTGACCGTGTTGCCGAAATCCGCGGGGCGTGGTGCGTGGCACTGGATGGCGACGCGCTCGCGGCGGCTGCGACCAAGGCGATTCAGAGCGCGGGCAATGGTCGAATTACGCCCGTCGGCGGCGAGCAGCACCGGAGCGGTGAAGCTGCCCGCGGTCGTGTCGACGGCCCAGCCGGGTTGGACGCTGAGCACGGCGGTTCCATCGCGAAATTCGACACCCGATTCGACGGCGTGCGCGACGAGCAGAGCGTCGAGGTGCTCTCGTTTCACGACGATTTCTTCGTTGTCTGACGCCGCAACGGGAAACGCGAGCGATTGCCCGTCGATACCGACAAAATCAACCTGGCGCACGGCCGCGTGCGCGATCGCCCGCAGTCGGTCGCGCAGACCCAGTCGGTCGATGATCGGCCAGACCGCGGGATTCAGGCAATCGCCGCAAACTTTGTGGCGCGGGAAAGGCGTCTTTTCCAGCAACAGGACCCGCCTGCCTCCGCGGGCGAGGATTGCAGCGCAGACGGATCCGGCCGGACCCGCACCGACAATGATGGCGTCGTACGCGTTCACACGAAGGTGGCGGCGATTTCGTCAGCGACAAGCTTGCCGCTGCGCGTGAGCCGCCAACGTCCTGCGTTCCGCTCGAGCAGGCCGTGGGCGGAAAGCCGGTCGATTTCATCGCTCCACGCGGTGACCTGCCCGGGGTCGACGCCGGTGACCGTGCGTAACGAAAACGCGATGTGTTCAGCCTGTCGGGTCGTGGCATCGACGGTTTCGCGGAAATCAGCCGTGTCGGCGCCAGCGTTGACGCGTTCGACGTAGGCGGCGGTGTCACTCACGTTTTTCCAACGAAGTTCGCCGCGCGTGGAAAACGCACTTGGACCGAGGCCCACGTAGTCCGCTGCGGTCCAGTACGCGAGATTGTGACGGCACTCGTGGCCGGGTCGGGCGAAATTCGAGATCTCGTATTGCGCGTAACCAGCGGCACCGAGCACGTCCATGGTCAGCTCGAAAAGGTCGGCGTCGAGCTCGTCATCGGGCCGCACTTCACCGCGTTGCAGCCGCAGAAAAAAGTCGGTGTCCTCTTCGTAGGTGAGGCAGTAGGAGGAAATGTGGTCGGGCTGGAGCGCGATGGTGCGTTCCAGCGAATCCTGCCACTGTGGGCGGCTTTGGCCGGGAACGCCGAAAATGAGGTCGAGATTGACGTTGGGCACGCCGGCTTCGCGGAGGATCTCGTAAGACCGTCGGGCCTGTAGTCCGGTGTGAACGCGACCGAGAGTCTGGAGCAACGTCTCGTCCCATGACTGCACACCCATGCTCACCCGATTGACGCCGAGGTCGAGGAGGGCACGGGCTTTTTCGAGCGAGACCGTCGCCGGATTCATCTCGAGCGTCCATTCGGTGACGGCGGAGAAATCGATTCGCTCGCGCAGGCCCGAAAGCAGGAATTCGAGTTGGGGCGTGCTCAGCGCGCTGGGGGTGCCGCCGCCGAAAAAGATCGTTCGGGGCTGCAGAATTGGTGCGAACGTTTCCGCTTCGGTGAGCACGGCCTCAAGAAACGCGCGGGTTTTGTTCCGGTCACTGGCTTCCTTATAGAAGCTGCAGTACGGACAAACTTTCGGGCAAAACGGAATGTGGACGTAGAGATGCTCGACCATGCGGGATCCGGGCAAGGTAGCACGGAATGCGCAGGGAGCAGGGAGGGAATCCGACGTCACGTCAGGCGTCGTCAGGTGCGAGCGCGCTGCGCAGCCGTTGGGGATGCTTTTTCCAATGCTCCACAAGTCGCTCAAGTTTTTCGAGCGTCTCGGGGCTGATGTGATGTTCAATGCCTTCGACGTCCCGGGAGACAACCGCGCGGTCGAGTCCGAGCATTCCGAGAAATTCCGTGAGCAGGACGTGGCGGGTGCGAATCCGGCGGGCAACCTCTTCGCCGCGGCGGGTGAGCGTGAGTCCGCGATACTTTTCGTATTCGATGAATCCGGCTTTGCCGAGGCGCTGGACCATGATCGTGACCGTCGGACGGGTGAGCCCGAGGAGATCCGCGATGTCGGAAACGCGCGCGTAGCCTTTCGCCTCGATCAGCTCGTGAATGCGCTCGAGGTAATCCTCGGTGCTCACGGTGAGAGTTTTGGGCCGGGTCGGCACGGCAGAAAGTTCGATCAATCGAGGTGGCCGCTCTGGCGCAGCGAGGTCACGATCTCGGCGGCCGCAGTGCTGCGATTCAGAGCGTAGAGGTGGATGCCGGGAGCTCCGCCGTCGATCAGGTCGCGGCAAAGTTGGATCGTGTACGCCATGCCGCGTTTGCGCATTTCGACGCGATCATTGGCAACCGGTTCGAGGGCGTCCCGGAGTGCATCCGGGATTGACGCTTTGCAGAGAATGCAAAAACGCTCCAGCGCCTTCCAGTCGATGACCGGCAGAATGCCAGGCAAAATCCGCGGCGGTCGGCCGAGGCGCGCTTCCATGTCCCTGCACAGTGTGGTGTAGAGATCGGAGCTGAAAAAACACTGCGTGATCGCACCGCACGCACCGCGTTCAAATTTGCGCTGCAGATTTGCCAGATCGGCTTCCTTGGACGTCGCGTCCGGGTGCATCTCGGGGAAAGCCGCGCACAAAACTGCGAACCGACCGTCTTCGCGAATCAGGTCGATCAGGTCCGTCGCGTATTCGCACCCGCCGTCGGTTGGCGTAAATCGTGTCTCGCCTTTGGGGGGATCACCGCGCAGCGCCAGCAGGTTTTCGATTCCGTGAGTCGAATATTCGTCGAACAAGTCGCGCAATTCGACCTTGGTCGCGTTCACACACGTCAGGTGAGCCATGGCCGGGACGCCGGCATTTTTCGCGATGTGTTCGATCACTTCGCGCGTTTTTTCCCGCGTGCCGCCGCCGGCACCATAGGTCACCGAAACAAAGTCGGGACCAAGCGGGACCAGCTGCTCGATGGTGTCCTCGAGCGTGTGCCAGCCGCGTTCGTTCTTCGGTGGAAAAAATTCAAACGAGAGCGTTCGCGGTTTTTCTTCGAGCAGGACATCCAATCGCATTGCCTCGGAAACTAGCCGCGGGGTGGGGACCGCCGCAAGCGACCATTGGATCAACAGAGATTGGCCGGATCGCGTGAAAAATAACGCCGGTTATGATCGGGGTGAGCTCTTCTAATGTAACGGAAGATTCGACAATAAATGTTTGACGTTTCAATCTTGCGTCGGCATTGGTTCCGGCCATGAGAATTGGCGAGTGGACGATGACGGTGGCGGGCGGCCTGGCGATGGTGATGATGCTGGGCGCGTGCGGTCCGGGACGGGACGAGGCGGTGGTGACGGCTCCCGAAGCGCGGACGTATCCGTATTCGGCGGTGGCGACCGTGGCGATGGTGGGTGACATCGTGAGCAACGTGGCTGGGGAGCGGGCGAAAGTGACGGAAATCATGGGTGAGGGTGTTGACCCGCACCTTTACGCGGCATCGCGGGACGACGTTGCCTTGATGAACCAGGCGGACATCATTTTTTACGTGGGCTTGATGCTCGAAGGGAAGATGGCCGATGCGTTGGTGAAGATGGCCCGGAAAAAGCCCGTGGTGGCCGTGACGGAGGCAATCGAGCCGGGAACCCTGATTGAACCGGATGACATGGAGGGACACGCAGATCCGCACGTGTGGATGGATCCCGCTGCGTGGAACCAGAGTGTGGACATCGTTACCGAGGCGCTGTCGGAGCACGATCCGGAGAACACGGCAGAGTACGACACGAATGCGGCGACTTACCGCGCCGAGCTCGAGCGCCTGGCAGCGTATGGTCGGGACACTCTTGGATCCGTGCCGGAAGCGCAGCGGGTTCTGATCACGTCGCACGATGCGTTCAACTACTTCGGACGCGCCTTTGGTCTGGAAGTGATGGGGGTGCAAGGGTTGTCGACCGAATCGGAGGCGGGCTTGCAGCGAATCAACGAACTGGTCGATTTGATTGTGGATCGCAAAATTCCGGCCGTATTCGTAGAAACCAGTGTGCCGCAAAAAAACATCGAGGCGTTGGTGAACGGAGTTCGGTCACGCGGGGCGGACCTGCGCATCGGCGGCACGCTTTATTCCGATGCCATGGGTTCCGAAGGGACCTACGAAGGGACCTACATCGGAATGATCGATCACAACATTACGACCGTGGCGCGAGCTCTCGGGGGCGAGGCTCCGGCGGGCGGCTTGCAGGGGAAACTCCGTGCCAGCGAATAATTCCACTCCGTCGGCATCCGGCACGCTCGGCAGCGAACATTCGGCGAACGCGCCGCTTTCCATTCATGACATGACGGTGGCCTACCACCGCAAACCCGTCCTGTGGGACGTTGATCTCGATGTTCCTGATGCCCGACTGGTCGGCATTGTCGGGCCAAACGGGGCCGGGAAAAGCACATTGATCAAGGCGGTCATGGACCTGATTCCGAAGGCTTCGGGCCGGGTGTTGGTTTTTGGCAAACCCTACCGGCAGAACCGGCACCGCGTTGGTTACGTTCCGCAGCGGGAGAGCGTCGATTGGGATTTTCCGGTGAGCGCTCTCGATGTCGTTACGATGGGGCGTTACGCAAAAATCGGATGGTGTTTACCGGTCACACGCCGACACCGGGACGCGGCGCGCGACGCGCTCGACCGCGTTGGGATCGCGGATCTTGCGGACCGGCAGATCAGTCAGCTGTCCGGCGGGCAGCAGCAACGGGCCTTCCTTGCGCGGGCGCTCGTGCAGGAGGCGGATCTTTATTTGATGGACGAGCCGTTTGCAGCGGTCGATGCGGCCACGGAGCGTGCCATCGTGCGGGTGTTGCAGGATTTGCGCGCCGCCGGAAAGACGGCGCTGGTCGTGCATCACGATTTGCAAACGGTGGAGGAATATTTCGACCACGTGATTCTGATCAACATGCGCATCGTAGCGCAGGGCCCGTGCCCGGAAGTCTTCACGCGGGAAAACTTGCACAAGACATACGGTGGGCGCCTCACGTTGCTCGACGAGGCTGCGGAGGCCATGGGGCGGCGGGAGAAACGCTGACGCCGTGGCCCAGGTGATGACGAAATCCCGATCCGGCGGCAGTCTCGTGATCGCGGTTCTGCTCGCCTTGGGCGCGCTGACGGACATTCACGCCAGCGAACGGTCGCGGGTGTCAGCGAGCGGGACCGGGTGGCCAGCGGCGGAACAATGGACGCGCGTGCTCACGCTGCGCGATCACAACACGCGGGTGGTCGTTCTCGGAACCACGTTGCTCGGGATCGCCGCCGGGGTGATCGGAAGCTTTACGTTGTTGCGCAAACGCGCGCTGATGGGGGACGCGTTGAGCCACGCGACGCTGCCGGGGATCGGACTCGCGTTTCTTTTCGGCAATGCGACGGGTCTTGCCGACAAATCCCTGCCGCTGCTACTTTTCGGCGCGGCGGTTTCCGGCGTGCTCGGGGTGGGGGCCATCTTGTTTCTGAGGCGATTCACGCGGATCCGGGAAGACGCCGCACTGGGCGTGGTGCTCGGCGTCTTTTTCGGCGCGGGCATCGCGGTCCTCGGGATCGTGCAGCAGCTCGGCAGCGGCGCTGCGGCCGGACTGTCTTCGTTTATTTACGGCAAGACGGCGTCGATGGTTCCCGGTGACGTCGCTTTGATTGCGGGCGCGGGCCTGCTCGTCGTGGCGGTGTGTTTGCTGCTGTTCAAAGAATTTCAGTTGTTGTGTTTCGACCAGGCGTACGCGGGCGGGCTCGGCTGGCCGGTGCTGGGGCTGGATGTGATCATGATGGCGTTGGTCGTGATCGTGACAGTCATCGGCCTGCAGGCGGTCGGATTGATTCTGGTGATTGCGCTTCTGATCATTCCCGCAGCGGCCGCACGATTCTGGACGGAACGCATGGCGGTCATGCTGGTCGTGGCTGCGGCTTTGGGCGGGGTGAGTGCGCTGGTGGGAGCAGGCACGAGCGCATTGTTTCCGAAGCTGCCTTCGGGCGCGATGATCGTGATCGTGGCGGCAGTGGTTTTTGGCGTCAGCATGCTGTCCGGCACGGCACGGGGTGTTGTCCCACGGGCTCTGCGGCAACGGGGACTGCAGCGAAAAATTGGCCGGCAGAATCTGCTGCGGGCGCTTTACGAAATTACCGAGAGGCGCAACCCGAGCGACGGTTTTGTTGCGATCGCAGATCTCCTGCCCAAACGTTCGTGGTCGGTTCGGCGCCTGCACCATCTGGTCGAGGACGCCAAACGCTCGGGCTTCCTGATCGAGACGGCAGGGGAGGTGCGGCTAAGCGAACCAGGGAGGGCCGAGGCGGAGCGCATCGTGCGAAATCACCGTCTTTGGGAAATGTATCTGATCACCCATGCCGATGTCGCCGCGAGCCACGTGGATCGCGACGCCGATATGATCGAACACGTCCTCGACGGGTCGATGATCGCGGAACTCGAAGCTCTGGTTGCGGAAAAACGTCTCCAGTCCGTGCCCGCCAGTCCGCACGTGATCGGGTCATGATTTTTGCCAATCTGACCACGTCATGATGAACGCGTTGCAAAGTTGGGACTGGTCACTTGATGGCTGGATCGTTGCCGTGGGCATCTTGTGTGCCCTGGCGTGTGCGCTGCCCGGAACGTTCCTTGTGCTCCGCAAGATGAGCATGATGGGTGACGCAATCAGCCACGCAATCCTGCCCGGGCTCGCGGTCGCGTTTTTGTGGAGTGGCAGCCGGGCCAGCGTGCCGATGTTTTTGGGTGCCGCGCTGGCGGGAGTGCTGACGGCAGTTTTCACCGAGTGGATTCGTGGTGCGGGGAAGGTCGATGAGGGCGCGTCGATGGGCGTGGTCTTCACGGCATTGTTCGCGATCGGACTTGTCCTGATCGTGCAGGCGGCGGATCACGTGGACATCGATCCCGGCTGCGTTCTTTACGGAGCGATGGAATTTACGCCGCTGGACACCGTCCAATTTGGCGGCTGGGAAGTGCCACGAGTCGCCGTCACGCTCGGTGCCGTACTGATTGTGAACGCGTTGTTCGTCGGAGCATTTTACAAGGAACTCAAGGTGAGTTCGTTCGATCCGGCGCTGGCGACCGCGATGGGGATCAATGCCCGGCTTATGCACTATTTGCTGATGACCATGGTCGCCGTGACCGCAGTGGCGTCCTTTGAAGCCGTCGGAAATATTCTCGTCGTTGCCGTGATGATCGTGCCGGCTGCGGCGGCGGGAATGTTGACCGACCGTCTGCCGGTGATGATCGGGCTGAGTCTCGTGATTGCGGCGGTGGCGGCGATCCTTGGTCACGTGAGCGCGCTCGTGGTCCCGGCTGCGTTCGGGTTTGGAAGCGTGAGTACGGCGGCAATGATTGCGGTGGTCCTGGGGATCATGTTCACGCTCGCGGTGTTTCTTGGTCCGCGGCACGGCGTGCTCAGCCGGTTGGGTCACCAGATGGCTCTGTCTGTCCGCATCGCGGCGGATGATTTACTGGCGATGCTTTACCGGATCGAGGAGTTCTCGGCCGCGAACGAACCGTCCGTGATGCCGGCACACCTCGATTCGGCCATGGCCATGTCGTCACTCAAGCGACAATTGCTAGTAGCCTGGCTGGTGCGGTCGCGGCTGGTTCGTAAGGAAGGCGAGCGACTCAGCCTCACCGCAACTGGACACGAACGCGCGCGGGATCTCGTGCGATCGCACCGGCTTTGGGAAACGTACCTCGACCGCTACGCGTTGCTTCGCCCGGATCACCTGCACCTTTCAGCAGAGCGTCTGGAGCACGCAACCGGCCGGGCGATCCAAGCCGGACTCGAAGAACGAACGGGTTCGCCGGATCGGGATCCGCAGGGAAAGATCATTCCGCCCGAGCGCCGATGATCCGCTTCCGGCGTGGAATTGGAACGTGAGCCGTCAGCGATCGGCGTCGGGTGGGTGCAAATCGAATCCGTGGACTTTGTCCGTCTCCTTTGGGGTCGTGAGCACCTTGTAAACGCACCAGCCGAACAGCGAGGTCACTGATCCGACCGAAAAAATCAAAACGAGCCATCCGCCAACCGTCATCGCAAATCCTCCGTTCCGCCCGCCCGGTAAACCTCGGCGCGGCTGATCAGGATCGCGACGAACGTGGCGAACAAGGTGACCAGGGCGATGCTCATCCAGGCGACGGGGTTGGGTTCGACGAAGAGGTCTTTCACGTAACCGCTCACACCCGCGGGTTGGCTGCCGAAACGAACGCCGAAAATATTCTCCAGCAACCACAGGGCAAAAATGCCGATCAAAAAAACCGGACAAACGTATTTCATGATCGGTCGGAAGATGCCGGGAATTCGGATGGCGGCTCCCTCGTGGGCCTCGGCGAGGCCGCGGTCCACTCCCATGACCCACGAGAACGTGAAGATTTGGATCGTCGCGAGGATGAAGATCAAAAGAGTTCCAACCCAAAAATCGAGGGTGTCGAGTGCCTTGAGATCCTTGCTGAAATACACGACGAACGCGCTCCCGATGGCGGTGATGAAACCGAGGATGGCAACGGATTGTTTCCGATCGATGTGCAGCGTTTCTTCCAGGAATGCGATCCCTGGCTGCAGCATTGAGAGCGAGCTTGTGATCGCAGCGAGGAACAGCAGGAAAAAAAACAGGAATCCGAACGCAGCTCCAAAAGGCATTTGCGCGAACACCATCGGCAAAACGTTAAATCCGAGACCGAACGTGCCCTGACCGGCAACGCCAGCCAGCCCGAGAAACGCGACGCCGGCCGGCAGCGTGATCAAGCCGCCCAAACCGACTTCGCAAAATTCATTCGCGCTCGTCGCGGCGAGCCCGCTCAGCACAATGTCGTCCTTCGGCTTGAGGTAGCTCGCGTACGTGAGGATGACGCCGAACCCGACACTCAGCGAAAAAAAGATCTGTCCGGCGGCGGCGAGCCAGAGTTGCGGTTTGGTAAGCTGATCGAGGACACCAATCTCGCGCACGCGGATTAGGCCCGGCGTGGTGTCAGCCTCGGCGCGAGCGGCGGTGATGGATGCGGTTCCGATGACCTCGCGATCGGCGGTCCACTCGCCATCGACAAAAGCTTCCACCACGACCTTCGTCGGATTCCACATAAACCCGAGGCCATTGTTGACGTTGTTTTCGGGCGCGGCGGCCTCGGGTGTGCCGAGCGTGAGCACGCGGACGAGAATGATGATGGCCAGCACGACCAGCGCTGGCATCGCGTACGTGCAGAACCATTCGATTCCCTTCGAGACGCCCCGGTAAATGAGGAAAAAATTAAGGAGGAAAACAAAAACGAGGTAATCGCCGACCTGGTCGAAACGAAAACCGACGGCGATGCCATCTGCGGCAATCCCGGTGAATGCACCGAAAAACGCGCCAGCCTCGCTGGCATTCTCGAAATCCATGCGGCCGAGCAGGAAATTGACCGCGTAACCGAGGCACCACGACTCGATCACCACGTAATACATGTAAATGATGACCGGAATCACAACGCCGATCACGCCGAGGTATTTCGCCGCAGGATGGTGAATGCAGGCATGGAAAGCTCCAGCTGCCGAGTGGAATCCCTGCCGCCCGGCGCGCCGCCCCATCGTCCATTCGGCCCAGCAGATCGGCAGACCAATGATGAGAAGCGAAACGAAGTAGGCGATCATGAACGCCCCGCCGCCGTAGAGAGCTGCCTGGCCCGGAAAGCGTAGAAAATTTCCCAGGCCCACGGCGCTGCCGGCGACCGCCAGAATGACCCCGGCCCGCGAACTCCAGCGTTCCCCCTGTCCCTTCATTGGGGCGGCAGGTTAGGAGGCTCTCGAACGCTTGGCAAGGCGCGGTCCATTGGCGTGGATCGTGTCGCCGATTTTCTCACGGCGAAGTGAGAGTGAGCGTCGGACGGCGGTCGGGATGCCAGGGATTGCGGGAAAAATTGGATGCGCGAATTGCGCTCGCTTGATCGCGGCAGAGCGCGGCAAGCCCGGCGACGTCGAGGTGGAGGTGATGCGGACCGAAGGGTTCGATGTTCGAGGCCGCGAGATCAAAGAGGCGACTGGCGGGAGCGAGCCGTTTGCCATCCTTGGGATGTTCCGGCCGCAGGTGTTGTTTACGCAGATGGACAAATGCGCCCGCCACCTGGATGAGGCCTTTGTAGAAAAGTTCGTTGGCGTCTTCGCACTGCAGCCAGAGGTGCTCGAGCACATCATGCGCCTCGTAATATTCGCCCGCGTTAAAGCACACGAAATACCCGGCATAGCACGGGTGTAGCTCGTGTGCGGTTTGCACGTCGAGCGAAGCAATGAAGGCCTCCATACGATCGAACTTTTTCATGTTCGGACGCGGCAGCGTATGTGGTATCACTCCCGCTTTGCAGAACAATTTCCGTCCCACATCCGCCCGCCGCGCGCCGCGCCGCTGCCGCCGGTCATGAACGAAGGCCAGATCGTCCTGCTGGCCCTCGGGGGGACGCTCGCCATCGCGTCCGCCGGATTGTCCGCGATTGAAACCGCCGTGTTTTCCATGACGGAGGAACGCCGTCGCAAACTCCGCGTTCGCGACAACCATTGCGCGCAATCGCTGGATGCCCTCCTGGAGCGGCCGACCGACCTGCTCAATACGCTCCTTCTGGCCAACACGCTGGCGAACCTCACACTCATTGTCGTGATGCTCGCGCTGCTCAATTCTTTGGGACTCGCGGGCACGTTTCCGGGCTGGGCGGTGATCGTGGCGGTGTTTGGTGTGATCATAGTCGCGTGCGACCTTTTGCCGAAGATCATCGCGTTGGCTGCGCCCATTCGCACGACACGTTTGGGAATGCCATTGGTCCGTCCGCTGATGGCTTCGCTTCAGCCGGTGTGCGCATTTCTTCAGCGATTTTGCGAACGGCTGGTTGCCCTCATCGTGCCAAAAAGGGCGATTGCGCTCCCTCATCTGAGTGACGCGGAACTCGAGACCCTCGTCGAAATCGGCTTCAACGAAGGCACGATTCAGGAGGCCGAGGCGCGGATGATTCGCGAGGTCATGAAGCTCGGCGACAAGCCGGCCCGGCATTGCATGACGCCGCGAATCGACGTGTTCACCATCCCGGACGATCTCACCAACGAGGAGGCGATCGAACAGCTGCGGCAAAAGCGTTACCGACGTGTGCCGGTCCGGGGGGCAACCCCTGACGATCTAGTCGGCGTGATCGAAGTGAAACAATTTTTGCTGAATTCCGGGACTCCCTACCTGGAACTTCTGCAACCTCCGTCGTTCGTGCCCGAGACGATGGATGCCCTTGCGCTGCTCCAGGCATTTCTGAACCACCACCAGCATCTCGCCGTGCTTCTTGACGAATTCGGTGGCATCGCGGGCATCGTTACACTTTCCGATCTCATCGAGGAATTGCTCGGAGAGGAAGGGCCGGATTCTCGAAGCGAGCTGTACATCGAAGATCTCGGGAACGATCGGTTTCTCGCCGCGGGCAGTGCGCGGCTCGACGATCTCAGCGAACGCCTCGGCTGGGTCGACGACGAGGAGGTCGATACCATCGGCGGCCTCGTGGTTGAACACCTTGGATTTCTGCCGCGCCCCGGAGCGGTGCTCGTCGTCGATGGCTGGCGCATCGTGGTGCGGCGGGCCACGCGCAAACGCATAAAAGAGGTCCTCATTGAGCGGGCCAACGAAACCCCCGAGCCGGTGCGGCCGTCCGCGATCGAGGAGGAAACACGATGATCTGGATCACCATCGCTGCGTGCTTTTTAATCTCGTTCACGTTCTCTGGAATCGAATCGGGTGTACTTTCGGTGAACCGGGTGCGACTGCGTCACCACGCGATGCGCGGCGAGCAGGCTGCCATCGCGCTGGATGGCCTGTTGCTGAGGATCGAGCGCCTCATGATCACGGTCGTCCTGATCACGAATGCCGCGAACGTGCTCGCCGTTGCGCTGCTTTTCTCAAAGTTCACCGAGTGGTTTGGCCGCCTCGGTGGCCTGGTCACGCTGCTGGCCGCGCTGCCCGTCTTCATCGTGCTGCTCGAGTTTTTGCCGAAAGCGATCTTCCAGCGATTTCCCTACCGGACTCTCGCGATTTTTGCGCGCATTCTGACGGCCGCGCACTGGGTGATTGGGCCGGTGGTTGGTGCGGGTGCGTGGCTCGTTCGTCCGCTCCTACGCCGCACACGCGAACCCCGCAGCGGGCGGATCGTGGCATTCGAAGATCTTAAACGAGTCACGACCGAAAGTGCCCAGCGCGGGGAAATGACTGAAAACGAGCGGTTCTTTATTCATAACATCGTTGATTTCCGCACCGTCAAAGCCGCTGAGGTGATGACTCCACTCGACAACGTCGCATCGGTGCGTCCCGACACGCGCGTGGCCGAGCTGCTGGAAACGGCGAGGGTGAGCGATACGGACCGGTTTCCGATGATCGACGACGTTGGGGCGTTCACCGGAATCGTGCGGGTTTTTGATTTGCTGCTCGACGGCGCGCGGGCAGGCCGGGCGCAATCGTATGTGCGCCGGGTTGTCGTGGTAAAACCTCGCGACCGTGCGATGGACGTCCTCCGGAAGTTGCGAGCGGCCCGCATGCCACTGGCTCTTGTGGCTGATGAGACCGGTCGGCCCGTGGGCACGTTGAGCAGCGAGACGCTTGTCCGGCGTTTACTCACCGCCGCTCAATAAAACCGAAACGGAGGCGCGAGCGCTCTTGCCTCGTCTTTCGCCATGCCATTTACTGCCCCGTCATGTCCACGGAATCCGCCACAGGTTACAGTAGAAAAAATCCTTTTCCGGCCACGCTAACGGTCAATCGTCCGCTCACGCTGGAAGGTTCGGAAAAAGAAACGCGGCACTTCGAAATTTCGCTGGAAAATTCGGGTCTTGCGTACGAAGTGGGCGATTCGCTCGGGGTTTTTCCAAGCAACGATCCAAAACTCGTCGATGCAATCCTCAAGGCGCTGGAGTTTTCCGGGGACGAACCCGTGCCAAATCCCAGCGGCGAGACCGTTCCGATTCGCCAAGCACTCACCAGGGATTTCATCATCACCTCGCCGTCGAAGCAGCTGCTCCAGGCCATCGCCGAGCGGGATCCTTCGGCGGTATTTCTGAAAGATCTGCTCGATCCGAACGTCAAGAGCGACCTGGACATGTGGTTGTGGGGCCGGGACGTGCTCGATCCGCTCGAGGAATTTCCGGTGGCGCGGTTCACCCCGGAGGAATTCGTCGGAGTCCTTCGCAAGCTGCAACCCCGATTGTATTCCATCGCATCATCACAAAAAGTGGTCGGCGAAGCGGTGCACCTCACGATCGCGTGCGTACGGTTCCACGCCCACAATCGCGAGCGCGCGGGCGTGGCGTCGGTTTACCTTGCTGAACGGGCCGCCGAACCCGGCAGCGTGCCGGTCTTTGTGCACACGGCAAAACATTTCCGCGTTCCGGAGAATCCCGCGACCGACATGATCATGGTCGGGCCGGGAACTGGCATCGCCCCTTTTCGGGCCATGCTGCAGGAGCGCAAGGCCACGGGTGCCACCGGACGAAACTGGCTCTTTTTCGGCGAGCAGCGGTCCAAGAGCGATTTTTTCTACCGCGACGAATTTGAAGGATACCAATCCGAGGGCGTGCTCACGCGTTTCGACACCGCATTCTCCCGCGACCAGGATTTCAAAATCTACGTCCAGCACCGCATCCTCGAGAACGCTCAGGAAATTTACGAGTGGTTCGAAAATGGCGCGTATTTTTACATCTGCGGCGACGCGTCGCGCATGGCGAAGGACGTTGACGTCGCCCTTCACGAGGCCGTCGAAAAGGCGGGCGGAAAAACCCCGGAAGAGGCTGCGGAATACATCACCGCACTGAAAAAAGACAAACGGTACCGCAAGGACGTTTATTAACGGCGGCGCGCTGGCGGTTCGTTGTAAGGTCACATCCTTGAAACACTTTCATTTTCTCGGCATCTGCGGTACCGCGATGGGGGCGGTCGCGGCGGGGATGCGTGACCAGGGATTTATTGTTACCGGACAGGACGACAACGTCTATCCGCCCATGTCCACGTTCCTCGAAGGGAAGGGGATCGAGATCATCCCGGGATTCGATCCTGCGGGAATTCCGGCAAACACCGAATGCGTGGTGATCGGGAACGCAATGACGCGCGGCAAACCCGCGGTCGAAGCGGTGCTGAACCGAAAACTCTATTACACGTCGCTGCCGGAGGTGCTGAAACAGCATTTTCTCCGCGGCCGCCACAATCTGGTGGTGACCGGAACGCACGGCAAAACGACCACGACGTCCCTGCTGGCCTGGATTTTCGAGAGCGCGGGGCGTGAGCCGGGCTACTTGATCGGTGGCATCCCTGCCAATCTCGGCCAAGGCGCCTGCCTGCGGCCGTCGCGGCATTTCATCATCGAGGGTGACGAGTACGACACCGCATTTTTTGATAAACGATCAAAATTTGTGCACTACCTGCCCGAGCTGGTGATCGTGAACAACCTCGAGTTCGATCACGCGGATATTTTTCACGACCTCGACGAGATCAAGACGAGTTTCCGCCGCCTGCTGAACATCGTGCCAAGCGAGGGCATGGTGCTTTTGAACGCGGATGATCCCAATTGCGTGGACATCGCCCGTTCTTGTCCGGCCCCGATCGTTGAAGTGGGATTTTCACCCAACGCCGCCAATCCCATCCGCAATCCCGAACACCACGGCGCGTCGTCGTCTTTCGAACTCCTGGGCGAACGATTCGAAATTCCGATGCTCGGCGATTTCAACATTCGGAATGCAGCGATGGCTGCATCCGCAGCGCATTTTTACGGAATCACCACCGAAGAAATCCGGACCGCACTGGCGAACTTCGCCGGAATCAAACGGCGGCAGGAAATTCGTGGGGAAAAAAATGGTGTGAAGGTGATCGATGATTTTGGACATCACCCGACCGCCATTCGCGAGACGCTCGCGGGGCTGAAACAGCGATACAACGGAGCGCGCGTCTGGGCGGTCTTCGAACCGCGATCTAATACGACAAGGCGGGCGGTTTTCCAGACGGCGCTGCCCGAAGCGTTCGCGCAGGCCGACGGCACATTCATCGCGCAGGTCGCGAAGCTCGAACAGATTCCCGAGGCCGAACGGCTGCATCCGGAAAAGGTCGTCGCTGACATCGCTGCCGCGGGCAAACCCGCCTATTACGAGGAGACCGCCACGACGATCGTCGAGCGGCTTGTCCCAATGACTGCACCCGGCGACGTGATCGTTGTCTTCAGCAACGGCGGATTCGACGGCATCCACGACAAACTGCTCGCGGCACTTTAAAAGAAAACGCCGCTCAGGGAGATCCCGGAGCGGCGGTGTCTGGTGCAAAACCGGCCAAAGCCGGTTTGCGGTTATTTGTCGGCGGCGACGTTAATCGAGGCCTTGGCCAGGTCGGTGAGTTTGCGATCGGTTTCGGCTTCCTCGTCGAGGGTGGTCTGGAGAACCTTTGCGCCATCCTTATCACCGAGGATTTCTGCGTAGGTCCGGGCGCAACCGTACCCGGCGATTTCGTAATGTTCGACACGTTGGGCGGCGGCGATGAGTCCGGCGTCGCGCACTTCTTCGTCGGCCTCTTCCTCGATCATCTCCGATCCCTCGGACACGACACCTTCCATGCCTTTGCACTTCGGACCGCGAGTTGTCTGACCGTGGCTCGAGAGAAGCTTCTCCAATCGCTCGGCGTGGACTTTGGTCTCTTCGAGGTGGGTTTTGAATCCGGCAGCCAGATCGGGATGACTGGCGGCTTTTGCCATTTTCGGCAAGGCGCGGATCAGTTGTTTCTCGGCGCTGTAAAGATCTTTGAGTTCGTGGACGTAGAGGTCCTGCAGGGTTTGAAGTTTCATACTCCGGGGAATCGCACGCCCCCGGCACGCCGCGTGTGCCGGGGGCCGGAGCGAGCCAGGAATTTCCGCAACGTCAGGCGATGGCGGTTTCGAGGGCGGGATAGTCGGTGTATCCGCGCGGTCCCTGACCGTAGAACGTCGAGGGATCGGGCTCGTTAAGCGGCGCACCCAGAGCAAATCGAGCGGGAAGATCCGGATTGGCGATGAATGCCTTGCCGTAAGCCACGGCATCGGCGTTGCCCGCTGCGACCGCGGCTTCGCCTGATTTCCGGGTGAAGGATTCGTTGGCGATGAATGCGCCGCCGAACGCGCGTTTGAGATCCGGGCTGAGACGATCCGGACCGTCCGCTTCCCGCGCACACAAAAACGCCAGCCCACGCCGGCCCAGCTCGGTTGCGGCGTAGCCAAACGTGCCCGCCGGGTTGTCGTCGCCCATGTCGTGGGCATCTCCGCGGGGTGCGAGGTGAACGCCCACCCGATCCGCACCCCAGACGGATACCGCCGCGCCGGCAATTTCGAGCAAAAACTTTGCCCGATTTTCGACCGAACCGCCGTAGGCATCGGTGCGGTGATTGGTCGAGGTTTGGAGAAATTGGTCGATCAGATATCCATTGGCGGCGTGAATTTCGACGCCGTCGAATCCGGCTGCCTGTGCGTTTGCGGCACCGGTGCGAAATTCTTCGACGACCCCCGCAATTTCGTCGAGCTCCAGCGCCCGTGGTGTGACGAAAGGTTTTTCCGGTCGGACAAGACTCACGTGTCCCGCGGCGGCAATCGCACTTGGCGCGATGGGCAGACGGCCTTCGAGATACGAGGGATCCGAGATGCGCCCCACGTGCCAGAGCTGGAGCAGAATGCGCCCCCCGGCCGCATGAACCGCCTCCGTGACGAATTTCCACCCTTCGACTTGCGAGGCTGACCAGATCCCCGGTGTATCGGGATATCCGACCCCGTTCGGAGACACGGCCGTTGCTTCCGAAAGAATCAACCCGGCACTTGCGCGCTGGCGGTAATATTCGGCCATGAGTGCATTGGGCACCCGGCCGTCACTCGCCCGGCAACGGGTCAGCGGAGCCATAACGATTCGGTTGGGCAGGTGCCAGGCACCAATTTTTACGGGATCGAGCAAGGTGGGCATAACAGAGTGAACGAGTGCGGTTGACCAATATGAGTCTGGCAAAGTTCGATGTTTATCGAACTGTGAAGGAATCACGTGATTTTACCAAAGTGTCAAACGGTCTTTCGATTGTTGTCGAACGAAGCACCGGTGGTAAGTTGAAGTTTTGTATGAAGGAGTATCCTCAACCCGACCTGGCGGCGATTACGCTGACGGAAGTGATGCACGCGTTATCCGATCCATGGCGTGTCGGGATCGTGCGTTCACTGCTGGAAGCGCATGGACGGGAATTTGCCTGCAACGAATTGCCGATGGACCTGTCGAAGGCGACGCGATCCCACCACATTCAGGTTCTGCGTGAAGCGGGTCTGCTCCACACGCGGGTCGAGGGAACCAAATGCATGACTTCGCTGCGCGAAGAGGAATTGAACGCCCGCTTTCCCGGCCTGCTCGATCTCGTTCTCGCCACCGAACCGGCGGGCTCGGATGCGGGCAAATCGTACGCGCGGTAGCGTCCCGGCCGGGACATCCATTCCATCAACGTCCGAAACCGCTCACCAAATACTGAGCTCTACGCTGATGGGTGAACACGGTGAAGGACTAGGGTTGCCAGACACCTGCAGGCGAGTGAATCTCGACGCCCTCGATAGTTTTGCCATAAAGCGAAGCGAAATGGGTTTTGTTCCCCGTCACCAGGAAATCGCATCGATGCTGGATGGCAGCCGCCAGCACGGTCGATCTTTCCCGGGTAGATCTGGTGCGAGATCGGCGGCCAGCAGGCCGATGGTCTTGGGCGCTAGTTTCCGCCTCGTCCGTCCAGTACCGCCTCCATTTCCGCTTCGGCGGCGTCGAATGTTGCCAAGCGGTACGGCACATAGATTTCCACGGGCAGCGTAACGGCAGGACGCAAAAGAATGCCGTCCGGCGTGGCCTCCACGATAAGTGGGCGGATCCCCAGCGACTTCCGCATCTGTGCGGGCAGAGCGATGAGACCACGTCCTGAAACCGTGATGATCGCTTGCATGGATTCGATGTGCAGAAATGCAGAAATTCTGCAACGCTGCAGGTGGTATGTGGCTGTCGATTCAGGTCTCGAAGGCGCGGCGGACGGAGTCGATGGTCGCTTCGGCTTCGATGGGAGCGTAATCGTGCCCGCGCATGGCGGTGTCGGAATCCTTGAGCCCGTGTCCGGTGACCGTGCAGACAACGGTTGAGCCGGCGGCAACGGTGTGGAATGGGCAGGATGCGCAGCGATTGCGCAGACATTTCAACAATCCGGCGACTGAAGCGGCGCTGGCGGGTTCGACGAAAACTCCTTCATTTTTTGCCAGCCACGACTGGGCTTCGAGAATTTCCTCGTCGGAAACGATGTCGATGCAGCCGTGAGATTCGGTGATTGCGGCGCGAGCACCGTCCCAGCTCGCCGGATTTCCAATCCGAATGGCGCTGGCCGCGGTTTCGGGTTCGCTAATCACCCGATCATGGAAAATTGGCGCTGACCCGGCGGCCTGAAATCCAATCATCCGTGGCAGCGATTGGGCGTGGCCGAGCGAATGGAATTCGCGATAACCTTTCCAATAAGCGGTGATGTTGCCCGCATTGCCCACTGGCAGGATGTGGACGGCCGGGGCGTCGCCGAGTTCATCGATGATTTCGAACGACGCGGTTTTCTGCCCATCGATCCGGTCCGGGTTGATCGAGTTGACGATGGCGGTGTGTCCGTCCGCGCCAAGCTCGCGGACGAGGCGGAGGGCGTCGTCAAAATTTCCGCGGATCGCGATGACGCGGGCACCATAAACAAAGGCCTGCACCAGCTTGCCCATGGAAATTTTTCCGGCCGGGAGAATGACGGCGCACGGGATGCCAGCGCGGGCGGCATAGGCGGCAGCGGCGGCGGACGTATTGCCGGTCGAGGCGCAAACGACGGATTGCGCGCCGTGTTCGATGGCCTTCGACATGGCCATTGTCATTCCACGATCCTTGAACGAACCCGTTGGGTTGAGACCCTCGAACTTCAGATAAACGCGGCTTTCGGTGAGTTCACTGAGCCGTGGCGAATAAATCAGCGGGGTCGAACCTTCGTTGAGCGAAATGACGGGAGTCGCGTCGCTAACGGGCAGATACTGGTGGTAGCGGGCGATGACGCCGCGGTCGTGTGGCAGGAAATTCATGGCAAGGTCACGCAAACGTTTCGACCTGGAGCAGGGCAGGTGCTGCCAGGACGCAGGGCAGGTCTCCGATGCGGCGGGCGGCGGCGTGCATGGCGCCAAAGGAAGCGTCGTGAATCATGAGGACGAGAGGAAGCGGGCCGGGAACGTGGGATTCCGGCTGGATTACCGACGAAATGCCGATGCCGGCTTCTCCGAGCACGCCAGCGATTTGTGCAAGCACGCCCGGGCGATCTTCGACCTGGAGCCGGAGGTAAAATTGGGAAACAGCTTCGTCGAGAGGTTTGCAGCGTCCGTAGAGGTCGTGCGACGTGAAGCCGTAACAACGGCGCGGTGACTCGAGAGCGACGACGGTTTCCGCGAGGTCACCGATCACCGAACTCGCGGTGGGATCCTGCCCTGCGCCGCGGCCGTAAAAGAGCGACTCGCCAACGACGTCACCGCGCAGCCAGACGGCATTAAAAACCCCGTTGACCGAAGCGAGCACGTGGCTGGCCGGGATGAGGGCGGGGCAGACCCGTACCTCGATGGCATTGGCGACGTCAGCTTTGATCGTGGCCAGGAGCTTGATCCGGTAGCCGAGTTCGCGGGCGAAACAAATATCCTCGGCGGTGATTTGCTCGATGCCTTCGACAAAAACTTCGGCCGGTTTGATCCAGAATCCGTACGCCAGCGAAGCAAGAATGATGGCCTTGTGAGCTGCGTCCCAGCCGTTCACGTCGAGCGTGGGATCGGCTTCGGCGTAACCAAGGTCCTGCGCTTCCGCAAGGGCGGTGGCAAAATCGAGGCCGCTTTCGGTCATCCGCGTGAGGATGTAGTTGCTCGTGCCATTGAGCACGCCGTGGATGCTTTCAAAGCGATTGCCGATGAATGCCTCGCGGACCGACTTGATGATCGGGATGCCACCGGCCACCGCGGCTTCGTAAAACACAGGAACGCGGTATTCGCGGGCGAGTTGGAAAATCTCGGGTCCGTGCTCGGCGAGCAGGGCCTTATTGCCGGTGATTACGATTTTTCCCGCGGCGATGGCAGCCTTGACGAATGCCAGGGCCTGGTCGATGCCGCCGATGAGTTCAATCGCGACCTGGATTTTCGGATCGTCGAGGAGTTCCTGAAGATTGGTGGTGAACAATTCCGCCGGCGCCTCGACCGAACGCGGCTTGGCGAGGTCGCGAACCGCAATGCGGCGCACGTCGAACGTGACCCCAAGTCGCTGCGAGAGCAGGGCGCGATTGGCGGCGAGATTTTTATACACTCCCGCGCCCACCGTGCCGAAGCCCGCCAAACCAATGCCAATCGTCTCCATGTGAGCGCGAGACATTCACCGAGCGTCGTGCGGCGGTAAAGGAGTTAGTTGACGGTGGAATGCCGGATGGTCGGATTTGCAGGTTTCCAGACGCCGGGCTTTGTTTCAGGTTTCCGGCTGTGTTCGAGAAGTCGTTATTGGGTGAAAGGTTGACCGCACGGAGCGGGATCGAGGCGCTGATGGAAGATCTTGGGCACGCGCTCGCGGAATCGTCCGGGACGATGCGCATGCTGGGCGGGGGCAATCCCGCTCTGATCCCGGGTGTGCAGGCACTTTGGCGGCAGCGAATGGAGGAAATCCTTGCGGACGGCGACCGACTCGACCGCATGCTCACAGTTTACGATCCGCCGAAGGGAAACAGCCGGTTCGCGCTCGCGATGGCGGGTTTCCTCCAGCGCGAATACGGCTGGAACGTCGGCGCGGAGCACATTGCCATAACCAGCGGAGGGCAGACCGCATTTTTCTACTTGTTCAATCTGCTGGCCGGGGAATTTGCTGGCGGACGGCGCAAACGGGTGCTGTTGCCGGTCGTCCCTGAATACATCGGCTACGCCGCTCAGGGGCTCGGGCCGGATTTTTTCCGTGGAGTGATGGCGCGTATCGAAATCACCGGCCCGCATACTTTCAAATACCGGGTCGATTTCGACGGAATCCAGCTCGACCCGGACGTCGGGGCATTGTGCGCATCGCGACCGACCAATCCTTCCGGCAACGTGCTTACGGACGACGAAGTCGCTCACCTCGACCGGCTGGCGCTGGAGGCGGGCGTGCCTCTCATTCTCGACAACGCTTACGGCGCGCCGTTTCCAGGAATCGTCTTCACCGAGATCCGTCCCGTTTGGAACGAAAACATCATTTTGACGTTCAGCCTTTCGAAGCTCGGCCTGCCGGGCACGCGGACGGGGATCGTGGTGGCTCATCCGGAAATTGCCCGGTCGATCGCGTCGATGACGGCGATTACCGGGCTGGCTAATGGCACGATAGGGCAGGCGCTGGTCACGCCATTACTCGAATCAGGCGCGATTCGTAATCTGGTGGCGGATGTGGTCCGACCATTTTACAAGGAAAAAGCCGCGAACGCGCGGCGCTGGATCGCGGAAGCATTCGACGACGGTCTCGATTATTTCGTCCACGCCAGCGAGGGCGCATTGTTTCTGTGGTTGTGGTTCCGCGGGCTGCCGATCAGCGCGTCGGAGTTGTACGAGCGGCTGAAACGTCGGGGGGTGCTGGTCGTGCCGGGGCATTATTTCGCGTTTGGTTCGGACGAAGCGATGGAGCACGCAAGCCAATGCATCCGGCTCAGTTTTGCCATGAGCGATGATGACGTCCGGGCGGGCATCGACATTCTGGCCGACGAAGTTGCGCTGGCTTACGGCCGCCGGACGTTTTCGGGATCGTGAAGTTGAAAACCTAACGATCCTGCTGGGACGACATGGAATCGGCAATCCAGCTGGAAATTTTCTGAAGCTGGAAATCGTCGATTTCAACGGTGCCGGGCAGCGATGCCGCGGTCAGCGACTGTCGGCGAATGGTGCCGCCCTGAAGAATCCACGCCCGTTCCGAATACGGACCAACCTTGCGCGGATCGCTCCACGTGTGAATCGAAAGCAACGGAACTCCGGCCGCAGCGGCGATGTGCATCGGACCACTGTCCACGCTCACCACGGCGCGCGCCCGGCGTATGAGCCAGAGCATCTGACCGAGGGTGGTTTCACCCATCAGATCAATGGCGTTTGGCGGAAGATTGCCGAGCTTGCGGCCCGAACCTGCGATCACGAGAGGTTGATCGGCAGCCAGTCCGCAAAGCGCGTGAACCTGACGCGGCAGCAAGGATTTACCGCGACCGCGCGCGAACGGATGAACGAGGATATAATCATCGGGCAACCCCGTGACGGGCTCACCATGACAGAGCGGAAATTCCGGGGCGTCGGGAATTTTCAGGCCGAGTTCCGGGAGGACGCGCAGATAGCGGTCGACCGCGTGCGAGATTCCGGAAACGTCAGCCGTCTGGTGATAAAAATATTGCGCTCCTTCGCGGGCGTCGGAAAGGCCAACCACCCGCTGTGATTCCGCGCCTCGCGCTATGAGAGCGCTGCGTAGCAATCCCTGCAGGTCGATGCAGAGGTCAGGTCGGCGGGTGCGCTGAGTGGCCAGCCACGCGGCTCCCCGAAGCAGCCCGCCCAGGCCCCGAAATTGATCCCGCGGGAAAATCAGCAGCTCGTCCGCGACGGGAGTGTCTTCCAATAGCGGAGCCCAGCGGGAATCGATTACCCACGTCAACCGGACACCGGGCCACGCGGCGCGGAGGGCGGCTGCGCAGGGCAAAGCGTGAACGACGTCACCAAGCGAACCCGGTTTGAGGAAAAGCAAGGTCTCGGGCGGCGGTTGGCAGGCGGCAGATGGCATCCAGTAAAGTGCCGATACTTGACGACGGGCTGCCCGTTTCCAACTTCCATCTGCTCGCCACTCGACTCCGCGCTTGTTTCGCCCTGCCATCGATTCTACCGTGCGGGAAGCGCATGATCGGGGGGCAGGACTCGGAAGATTATTATCCACTGACGTGGGTGGGCCGGTTCCCGGTTTACCTGACCACGATCCTTGTGGCAGTTCACGTTGTCGCCATGATTGGCGTTGCCATTTGCATGGCGATGGCGGGCACCTCTCCGCTCACAAATCCACTGCTGGCTCCGCTCGCCTTTTCGGGTGAGCGCGTGCTCGGGTCGTTCGCGATCTGGGAATTTGTGACCTACGCGTTCCTAAACGTGCCGTCATTGTGGTTCGTCGTGGAGATGTATTTGCTGCTGATGTTTGGCAGCGAAGTGGAAAAGTTTCTCGGGCGCAGGGCGTTCATCTGGCTGTATCTTGCTTTGTTGCTGGCGATTCCGACGATGCTCACGGCGCTCACCGTTTTCGGAGTGCCGACTCTTTATTGGGGCAGTGGTTCGATCCATTTCGCGATCTTCATTGCGTTCGCGGTCATTTATCCCAATGCCGAGATTTTTTTCGGCATTCAGGCGAAGTGGATTGCGCTGATCCTGCTTGGGATCAATTCGTTGCAATCGATCGCGTTCGGTCAGTGGGTGGCGTTCAGTATGCTCTGGATGGAAAGCGCCTGCGCTTACGGAATGTTGCGAATGGGCGGCGTGAAAGGATTCGAGTTGCCGGCGTTTCGCGCGGATCCGCAGCGACCACCGAAGACCCTGAAGGCGCGGCCGAAAAAAGTCGGCGCGGCCGGATCCGAACGCAACGACCCGTTTGAATCCATCGACCCCTTGCTCGAAAAAATTTCGAAGCAAGGCATCGGCAGCCTCACAAAACGCGAACGGGAGCGCTTGGAAAAAGCGCGCGAGGCCCTGATTGAGCGGGAAAGGGGCGACCGCTAGATGGATGCGACCGAGGTTCCGCCCGTGCCACCGGTGCAGCCGGATCCGCGCGCGATGCCGGCACCGAGCTTGAAAGACGCGTGTTACGTCAACGCGATGATCCATTTTTACCGCGGCGAACTCGGCCGCATCATGGTATGGCGTCAACGCCTCGACGTGACGACGACGTGGGCCATCACGAGTTCGACCACGATCATTACGGTGGCATTTTCGTTTCGCGATCTGCCGCACATCATCTTCTTTTTTAATCTCGCACTGGTCGCGATCATGCTCTGGATCGAGGCGCGGCGGTACCGGTTTTACGATGCGTTTCGGGGACGGGTTCGCATGCTGGAGTCGCATTTTATGGTGCCAATGATCACGCAAAACGACCGATTACTCGAAGGTGAGTGGCGGCGCCTGGTCTGCGAGGATTTGATCCTGCCGTCGTTCAAGATCAGCGCGCTCGAGGCGGTCGGCCGGCGGCTGCGGCGGAATTACATTTTTATCATCGCGATCATCATGGTCGCGTGGGCGCTCAAAATTTTCATGCACGCCGACCCAAAAATCGAATCCGCGCGTTCGTTCTACCAGGCGTTTGCGGTGGCGGAATTGCCGGCGTGGTTTGCGCTGGGGATTTTCCTCGGGACGATCGCCACGGTGGTGGTGATCACGTTTGTGATCACGCGAAATACCAGCGGTGAGGTGTCGGAATTTGGCAATCACAGCCCGCTCTGGCGCATATGAGCGTAGTGCGATTGCGCGAGATCGTGGCGCGATTGCGGGCGCCAGATGGCTGCCCGTGGGACCGCGAGCAGACTCACGCCAGCCTGCGAGCGGCCCTCGTGGAGGAATGTTACGAGGTCATCGAAGCGATCAATCGGTCCGACGACGCCAATCTGCGTGAAGAGCTTGGCGATCTGCTGTTGCACGTCGTGATGCACGCGCAGATGGCGGCGGAGCGCGGAGTTTTTGCGTTCGACGAAGTGGCGGAAGAGATTTGCGAAAAACTGGTGCGGCGGCATCCCCACGTGTTTGCGGACGGCACCGCGGACGATACGACCGAGGTACTGAGGCAGTGGGAGGAAATTAAACGCGCGGAAAAAGGTCCGCGTGAATCCGTGCTGGATGGGCTGGGGACTGCGTTCCCGGCGCTGATGCGCGCGCAGCACGCGCAGAAAAAAGCGGCACGGGTTGGATTCGATTGGAATGACGCTTCGGAGGTGCTGGCGAAAATTGACGAAGAAATGGCGGAGGTGCGCGTGGCCATGGCGGAGCGGGACGAGGCCGCGGTGGCCGAGGAGATCGGCGATCTTTTGTTTTCCGTGGTGAATCTGTCCCGGAAGCTCCACCTCGACGCGGAAACCACACTGGCGGACGCGACGGAAAAATTCATCCGGCGTTTTCAGGCGGTCGAGAGCGCGGTCCGGAAGTCCGGTCGCCGCATTGAAGATTGCACGACCGATGAACTGAACGCGGTGTGGGATGAGCTGAAGTCGGTGCAACCGTGACGACGGCACCGTTCGCAGTGTTGAATCCCGGCGGGCGCGACCGGGAGCAGATCTTTACCGACGGCGCGGGTGGGCCGAATTCACCCGGGCATCCTCCGGTGAACTACCACGCTTACGCTGCGTGCGTGCGCGGCGGATTTTATCGCGAGGTGTCGGCTGTCCCAGCGGATACGCGCGGAGTGCTCGTGCTGCTGCGGAAACGCAACCTGCGGGCCGCCATCACGGCGGTGCAAACGCTGCAAAAAACCGGACGTCGAGTTTGGATTTCGCTGAAGGAATCGGGAACGCACCAGGTCGCGGATCTCCTGAGCGACGTTGGCCGATTCGATTATTTTCGGGAAATTTGCCGGTCGGCGGACGGCTATCTGTCAAGCACACCGAATCTGGTGGCGCTTTACCGCGAGGCGGGCTGTCGGAACGGAATTTTTCTGCCGACGCCGTATCCGGTGGACGTGCCGGCATGGGATTTCAGCGTGCCACTCGATGAGCGCGCGGGAATTTTTGTGGGCACGCGGGAGTTTCGGGTGCCGTCGCGGCGGCACCTCGAGGCAGTGCTGCTGGCTGACGGGCTGTCGCGAAAATACGAATGCCCCGTCGCCGTCGTGAACATCGAAGGACGCCAGGGTGGCATGATTCTTAAGAGCATCCGGAAGGGAAATCCGTTTTTTTTCATCGTCGAAGGACCGCTGGATTATCCGGTTTACCTCCGACTCATGGCCACCCACCGGATTGTTTTCCAGCTCGATCAGAGTCGCGTGCCGGGTCAGGTGGCCGGTGACGCATTGTTGTGTCGAATGCCGTGTGTGGGCGGCAATGGCGCGGTGGATCGATTGGCGTTTTCCGGTCCGGAAACGGATGATCCCGCAGACGCGGTTGGCGCGGCGGATCGTCTCTTGGGGGACGACGCGGCCTGGCATGCCGTGATGGCGACAAGCCAGCAGCGGGCGGGTGAAAAGCTCGGATTTTCGGTCGCCGCAGGCGAAATCGGGCGGCTGATTTCCGCGTAGTGGCGCGCACACAACGCAATTCCACGCTGCGAGTCGGAGGCAGAGCGCGTGGGGGAACGCGCTGCCGCCCGGCTCGGATCGGCGCGTTTATTCGGCGGCGATCGTTTTGAGCGGACTGAGATCGACGCCCTGCTCGATGGTGGGATCGCCTTTGACCAGGCCGAATTTTTTCCACCATTTCGTCGTGAGGTCCCAATGCGCCTGCATCTGGCCATTTTTCAATCCCAGAGGCGGGGTTCCGTCGTTGACGCCCATGAAGGCAGCTGCGTCGGCCAGGGTGAAGATGTAGATCCCGCCTTCGTACGTTTTGCCGTCGGGACCGATCACGAGTTCGACGTCTTTGACGTCAAATTTCAGGGCGTCGGCGATGATTTTGTTGCCTTCGGCCGGGTTGGCTTTCCAAAAAGCGACGGCGTCGAAATACGCCTTCATGGCTTTGGCAGCGAGGGCATTGTCCTTCAGAAATTCATCGGACATGTACATGCCATCACCGAGAAGCGCGGTTTCCTGCCAATACGGTTCGAGCGAGGTGGTGGCGACGGTGGATCCTTCGAGGGTCTCGAGAACCTTGCTGCCAAAGGGTTCCCAGAATTCGCCCGCGGCGACGTTGCCGCTGACCATCGCGGCGACGGCATCATCCATGACGACATTGGTGTAGGTGACGTCGTCGAACTTCAGGCCATTGTCCTCGAGCCAGATGCCCATGAAAATCTGGGTGAGCCCGCCTTCCAGGACGGCGACTGATTTGCCCTTGAGATCGGTGGCCGATTTGATGCCGGGAGCGAGGATGATTTTGTCCGTGCCGGTCGAGGGATTGGTGTAAGTGACAAATTTCAGCGGAATGTTGCTGTCGGCGGCGATGGGACCGTATTCGACCGTACTGGACGTGATGTCGAGCTGTCCGGCGGCCATTTGCCCGAACGATTCGTACGGGTCCTCGATGATCTGGATGTCGAGGTCGATGTCCGGAGCGAGGTTTTTTTCCTTGGCGATGAACCAGAAACCGTAACCCGGCCAGGAAAACAGGGAGACGCGGACTTTCGGTTTGTCGGCGGCGTGGAGGTTTGGAACGAGGAGGGCGAGTGCGAGGATCGCGGCGAGTCGGTGCATGGTTTCGATTTGGTTTTGGTTGTGTGTTTAGCGGTGACGGAGGTGAGGGAAAGCGGCCCAGCGGAGCGTTCGGAGGGCGGTGTCGGAAAGCAGGCCGAGCAGGCCGATGGTCAAAATGCCCGCCATGATGATGTCCATGCGGACCAGACGGCGGGCGCGCATCATGACGGATCCGATGCCATCCGTGGACGCGACGATTTCGGCGATGACGAGGTAGGTCCAGCTCACGGCGAGCATTTGCCGCGTGGTGTCGAGCAGGGCGGGCAACGCACAGGGAACGATGACGTGCAGGAGGATGCGCGGGCGGGACGCTCCGAGCGTGGACGAAGCTTCGATGAGTTCGCGAGGCACCCGTTTGGCGTCATCCATGTAAAGTGAGATGAGGAACCAGACGACACCGATCACAAGGAGGGCGATTTTTTGATTGTCGCCGGTGCCCAGCCACGCAAGCAGGAGCGGGATAAAGGACGGCGCGGGCAGGTAGCGAAAGGGAGAGACGATCGGATTAAAAAACGCCTCCACGCGCGGAAACGAGCCCATCAAAACGCCGAGCGGAAGCGCGATGGCGATGGCGAGGGTGAAGCTCTGGGCGACGCGGGCCAGACTTTGCAGCACGTCGGCGAGGTAGTTTTTTTCGGCGAACAGCTCGACGAGAGTGGCGGCTACGCGGGTTGGCGGCGGGAACAGCGTGGCGAGCTTGGGATTGAGGGTCGGGATCGTCTGCCATGCGGCGAGGACCAGCAGCCACGCAAGCAATCCGAGGATCACGCGAGCGCGGCGGGAAACCGGAGTCTGAAATTCGAACCAGCGGCGGCGGGTGGGGGACGGGAGCGCGTGAGAGGAAGAAGGATCGTCAGAGCCGGATTGGTCTTTTCGATTCTCGCGCGCTGATTCCTTCATCCTGATCAGTTCGTGAGAGCAAGGCGGAAGCCAACATTGTCGAGACGGTGATCGCGACGGACCCAATCGCGAAAAGCGGATCGGAGCAGACGCGGTGCGTAATCCCATGCACCGCCCCGGGTGACGACATAGGATTCACCGGGGTCGTGATGGGCGCTGCCATCGGCGGGCAGGCCCGCGTAACCATCGTGCCACGTATCGGCGACAAGCTCGCAGATCGTTCCGTGCATGTCGTGCAATCCGAACGCGTTGGGCGGGTAGGATCCGACCGGACTGGGGTTGCCGGGCCCGATTTTTTTTCCATTTTCGGAATACCAGTAGTTGGCATCGCTGGTCGGGAGGTCGTCACCGGTGTGAAAGGCGGTTCGTGTGCCGGCGCGGCATGCGTATTCCCACTCGGCTTCGGTTGGGAGTCGGTATGGCAGTCCCGTCCGGGAACGCAGCCAGGCGAGATAATCCTGAACGTCGTTCCAGCTCACGCTGGCGACCGGGTGGCGGCCCCGGCCGGTGCCGTAGTCGGGCGGCGACCAGGCTCCGGTTTCGGCAGCGTATTCGTCCCACTCCGAGAACGTGACGGGAAACCTGCCGAGAGCGAACGGGGTGGTGATCCGCACGATGCGCTGGGGCAATTCGAGGACGCTGGCAAATTTATCGTCGAGCGTCGCGCCCATGAGGAATTCGCCGGGGGCGATGGCGACCAGCTCGGGTTCAATGGCGGTGGCGGCAGGCATTGGAATTCTCAACAAAGCATCTCCTCACCTTCACCCGAGGCCAGTGGGAAGCTCGACGGCTGGCGCGCGGTCGAGCCACGGCACGTAGGTTGCGGCATTGTCTTCGTGAATGATGCGGCCCGGCGTCGGGCAAACGATGGCGTCGTCGTATTCGGTGCCATTTTCCAGGATGTCGGCGAGGATCCGGCCCGCGGCGATACCGATTTCCGGCAATCCGTAATCGTAGGTCGCGAGCGTGTCGCCTCGCTGAACGGCGGCCACTGCGGCGGGGCTGCCGTTGCGGGAAACCACGGGCAACGAACCGAGCAGGCCACGTTCTTCGAGCACGGGCAGGACGTCGAGCAACGTCTCGTCGTTGAAAACAATGAGCGCGTCGGCGTCGGGATGGGTGTCGAGGAGGTGACGAGCCACCGCAACACCGGCACCCTGGACGTCAGCTTGATTGCGGAACGCCGGATCGTGCGGGTCGTTGAGGAAAGTGAAGCCGCAGCGTTTGCCTCCCTCGAGGAGGCCTTCGACAAGTTCTTCGTCGTCGAGGATGGGCGGACCGCCCAGGATCGCAACGCGGGGTTGGTCGTCGAGATGGCGGGCGAGAAATTGAGTGAGGTAAATGCCGTGGTAAAAATTCGGGACGGTGACGGAGGCTGTGACGGCGTAGGTGGGTTTGTGGAGGGCAATGACGGGGATATTTTTCCCGATGGCCCGCCAGACGGCCGGGGCGGGTTCGGTCTCGTCGAGAACAAAAAGAACGATGCCGTCAACTCCCGCATCGGTGGCGCGGGCGACCGCGTCGAGTTGGGCGATGGCATATTGCGGGTCGCGCAGGTCGGCCGGAAGCACGCGGAGCGAAGCAGTTCCATCGAGCCCGTGGCTGATGCCATGGGCGACAGCGTCCATGCCGGGATGAAGTCCCGGGGGGAGGGGCATTACGTAAACGATGGTGCGCTCGCTCACGCCACCACCTCCTCCCGGGAAATCGGTGCGGAGGAGTTACGCCTGATCTGGTCGGCAAGATACTGCTGAATTTGAAAAACCGGGGCCTCGAGGTAACTCATGCGCCCGTGCTGAAAGGCGTCGGAATTCAGACCACGCTGAACGGCGGTGCAAACCTGGACATCTTCAAGGTGAAAATCCTTGAGTGCCTGCGTTTCGGCCGCAAGGTGCGCCTCGTAATCCGGATGCAATTTTGCGTCCGGATGCACGAGGATCGTCGTGACAAGGTGGATTTTTTCCGCGCTCACCGGAAGCAGGCGGTACCACAGAACGGAATTGGGACCCGTCAGGAACATAAATCCCGGAAACCCGACGTGAACGGTCCATTCATATTTGTAGGGTTCGGGAATTCCGGGCAGCGGCGGAAACGTTCCAAAATGTTCTCCTCGGGCCTCGGCGTCCTTCATTGCGTCGATCAGGCTCTGTCGGTAGGGCAGGTGGGCGCGGGTGTAGCGGGGGTGGTAAGAGTCGGTCCAGCAACCGCGGGCCGGCATCATCGGCTGGAGGGTTTTCACGTGGATGCCCATGTGGTGGTAGGGCTCCATCCAGTTCTCGATCATGTTTTTCCAGTTCACGTCGAGGTCCCACTCGAACTCGACGACGACCTCGAGATCTCCCATTTTCCAATCAGCAACTTCCGGGTGAAGATCGGTGAATTGGTCCGCGATGGGCTCGGCGTCGCGGTTAAACGTGATGAAGACGAAGCCCTCCCAGATTTCGCAACGGTACGTGTAGAGGTTAAATTCCTTCCGGTTGAAGTCGCAGGTTTTCTGCATCTCGGGAGCGCCCTTCAGCTGACCGCAAAGGTCAAACGTCCAGCTGTGGTACGGACACATGAACAGCCGAACGCGGCCCCGATCTTCGTAGCCAAATCCTTTCGGAAGAATGTCCATTGCGCGGTGCGGACAAACGCGGGACAGCGCGTGAATGACGTTATCCTTGCCGCGGACCACGATCACGGGCTCGCCGACCACGTCGAGGCTGAGGTAATCGCCCGGCTTGGGGATCTGCGAAACGTGCGCAACGCAGATCCATTCCTTTTTGAAGATCGTTTGTTTTTCGTAGGCGAAATATTCCTCCGACGTGTAGGCGGCGGCGGGCAGGGTGGCGGCGTATTCGAGACCGCGGGAGGCGGAATCGAGGATGGCGGAATTGACGGTTTCGATGGACATGGCGCGTTTTGTCGTGGGTTGAGTTGTGAGCGGATTACGCGGAGCGCATGGGAATGGCGGGTTTCTGCCAGGCACGGGAGGCGACGACCCGGTCAAGCGGCGTACCGGCGAGGGCATTGGTAAAATTGCTCATCGTTTTGATGGCGATTCCGAGAATGACTTCGAGAGCTTGCTGGTCGGTGTATCCGGCGTCGAAAAACGCAGCGAGGTCGGCGGGGGTTGCCTTGCCGCGCTGGAGAATGAGTGTGCGTGCAAATGCCCGCAGCGATTCCAGTTTGGGGTCGGACAATGGAGTGCCGTCGCGCAGGGCGGCGATGTCAGACGGCGTCATTCCCACTTTTTCTGAAAGGAGGGTGTGCCAGGGAACGCAGTAGGTGCAGGTATTTTCGAAATTAGCGGTCTGGTAAACGACCTGGCGCTCGACCGGGGTGAGACTGGTCGTGTCGAAGGCGTCCCACGCGGTGGAATACGCCGTGAGCAGAGCCGGCGCGGTGGCCATGGTCGCTTCGAGATTTGGGATCATGCCGAACGATCGCTGAGTCGCGGCGAGAAACTCGCATGACGCGGCGGGTGCGGTGGCAACGGTGTGAAGCGGGAACGACATGGATGGGTGCTCGATTTTTCGGTGATTATTTGGGCTGAGAATCGGTGGTGGCAGGAGCTGGTTTCATCCGAGTAGGTCGGGCGGAGGTGGCAGGTCGTAGGATTCCCAACCGGCGGTGATTCCGCCATCGACGGGCAGGATTGCGCCGGTGATGTAGGCGGCTTCGTCGGAGGCGAGGAAATGAAACGCGGCGGCAATTTCGTCGGGTTCGGCGAGCCGCCCGAGCGGGGTGCGGCCGGAGACGAACGGGATTTCAGGATTGTTCGCGATGGCAGTGACGGCGGGAGTGAACACAGTGCCGGGTGCGACTGCATTGACCGTAATGCCGCGCCGGGCGAGTTCGACGGCGGCGCAGCGGGTGATGTGACTGACGGCTGCCTTCGAAACGGCGTAGGCGGATCCGAACGGAACACCGATGCTGCCGACGAACGACGATGTGTTGATGATCCGGCCACCGGTCGCGGGCATGAAATGCGGGGCGTGTTTAATGCCGAGGGCGACACTGCGGACGTTGATTGCCAGCGTGCGATCAAGCGTCTCGACAGTCAGGTCGGCGAACGCGATTCCGAGGGGCTGAATCGCGGCATTGCTGACGAGGATGTCGACGTGACCGGTCGCATTGGCGGCAATCTCCAGCGCGTGAATGAGTTCGGATTCCTGCGAGACGTCCGCGGGAATGACGGTGGCACCCTCGGGTGCCATCGCGGTGAGGTCGGCGGAAAAAACGATGGCTCCTGCCGCCAGGAAACGCCGGACGATGGCGGCACCGATTCCCGACGCGCCGCCGGTGACGAGGGCGGTTTTACCAGCGAGTGAAAAGTGCATCGTCGAAGCGAGTCAGAAAAACGTGAGGCGTTTGCGGAGGTGGGATTCGTTGATCGCGTAAAACCCCTCGTTCCATTCCTTGAGTTTTTGTTCGAGGTAGATGCTTTTGAAATCGCCGAAAACGCGATCGATGAGCGGATCGGTCTCGAATGCTTCGAGCGCGTGAAGTTGAGTGCGCGGAAGAAGGTGCACACCGGAATCCTTAAGCTGCGCCCGGGTGAGAGAATAACAATTGGTGTTAAGCGGGGTGCCGGGGTCGAGTTCCTGCTCGATGCCATCGAGGCCGGCGGCAAGCTGGACGGCGGCGGCGAGGTATGGATTGCATCCGATGTCGGGTGCGCGATTTTCCACGCAGTAGCGATTGAGCGGCAGGCGCAGCATCGCGGACCGGTTGTTTCTTCCGTACGCGATCATTACTGGAGCCCAGCTGATGTCGGGCATGTCGCCCTGCGCGATGAGGCCCTGGTAGCTGTTGTAACTTGGGCAGGTGACGGCGGTGATGGCGGGCGCGTGGCGCAGCAGTCCCGCGGTAAAATGATAAGCGAGCTTGGAGAGCGGTACACCGTGATCGTTGGCAAACGTGTTGGAATTCGCCTCGGGCTCAAAAAGATTCGCGCCTGTTTCGAGGTCGGCGAGCGACATGTTGAAGTGGTTCGCCGAGCGGAAATCGTTGGAATACGGCTTCGGCATGAACGTGGCGGTGGCCCCCATTGCGTCCGCGACCTGCTTGGCCATCAGGCGCAAAAACACGAAGCGATCGGAGGTCGTGAGGGCGTCGGAAAATTTCAGGTCGAACTCGAACTGGCTGTGGCCACCTTCCTGATCGAACGAATACAGTCCCCAGCCAAGTTCGTCGAAGTAGCGCGCCATCGGACGCAGAAATTCGAGCGCGTCGAGCGTTTGTTTGACGTCGTAGGCTGGGCACGGCCCCTGAAATCGTCGAGGGCTCAACGGAGAGCGCTCGCCGGTCTCCGGGTCGACGTAGAGCACGTAAAATTCGGCTTCGTGGCCAAGATTGAGTGTGAATCCGAGGTCGGCCGCGCGGGCGAGCTGGCGTTTGAGAATCTGGCGCGAATCGTGAGGATACGGACTGCCGTGGTAATAAAGGTCACCGAAAAACGTGGCGACCGAATGATCCCACGGGCAGACGATGAGCGTGTCGAGATCGGGCACGGCGGCGGCTTCATCCTCGTGCGGTCCAACCAGGCCCATTCCATCCATGGCCCCGAGAGTGAACAGCTCGGAACCGTGTGCCATTTTTTCGAACGCGGAGAGCGGAGTGGTTTTGGCTTTTGGCACGCCGTGGATATCGACGTAGGTCGAAAGGCAAAACTCGACTCCGGCGGTTTCGAGTTTTGCGCGCGTGGCGGCAAGCAGCGTGGGATCAACGGTGAAGTTTTCCGGGACGGCGAATGCGGGTAACGACATGCGCGGGACTATTCCTGCGGAGCTAACGTCCGAAAATGGGCGGGGCGTCCCATGAATTTTCGCCACCCCAGGTGCCGCCACCCGCATGGAATCAACCGGTGATGGCGGCGTAGCGGTTCTCGACGCCAAGTTTTTCGAAAATGTGCTCGAGATGGTGCCGCACGGTGTGTGGGCTGATTCCGAGAATCGTGGCAATTTCCTCGTTCGTTTTGCCGGCGCTCAGCCAATGGTGGACTTCGCGTTCGCGGGCGGTCAGCGCCGCCAGGCGAGTTCCGGCGTTCAACGGGCGGACGCGGGGACTTGCGGTGAGCGCTGTCGGTCGGGTGCGCGTGGTCCGCACCAGATGATCAAATCCGGCGACCCCCAGGCAGCGACCGTCGGAAAGAATCGGCGCGACTTCGCTGGTGATCCGGACCGCACGACCATCGATGGGGTAGAGGTACGGCTCCACCGTGCAGGGCTGGGCGCTGTTTGGGAACCCAATACCACGTGCCGAACCGGCGTTCGTCGTAGCGGGTGGTGGGAATCAGTTTGGGACGGCCGTCCGCGCGGTGCCAGTGCGGCACAAAACGTCCGCTGGCGTCGTGTCCGGGGGCGTTACGGAACGCAGCGTCACGCCCGTCAAGCGCATCCGGTTCCCACACCGTCCACACCCCGTTCACATCGGGCAGGCTGTCGAGGATCGAGCGAAGGACATCGAGGTAGGCCTCGCGTTTGACGACGCCGAGTCCGCGCAACTGGGCGAGGGTATTGGCGAGCCGGACGGCCGGGCGGTCTTGCTCTTGGCTGCGCATTTGCAACAAACTGAGCAGGATTTGTTCCCGGAGAGAGTGAAATTTTTCCGGCAGTTACGCCGATTCCGCGGCGGGCGGGCGGGTATTCCAGTCGCGGAATTGCTGGGTGAGACGGTGGCCGGTCCAGGAATTCAGCTCCCAGAGATCGGCGGGTGCTCGCTGAGTGAATGGCTCAAGTTGGAGGTAGCCGTCCGGACCAAATTCCGGCGTCATGGTGATCGTATCGAAACCACGGGCACGCTGGCCTTCCCAGAGGGCGCGCCACCAGCCGAAGTGCGACTCGACGGGGGCAAAATATTCCGGTGCGCGGGGATCCGGCACCTGCGGCCCCTGCGCGTAACCGATGCGAGGCTGAATGTGGAGCACACGCTGGGCGCAGAGTTCGAGGATGTCGGGCAGCTCATCGAGCACAAGGCGTTCGGTGACCACACACCAGTGGCTGAAATCGATCGTTAATTCGATGGGAGGAACTTCCTTGAGCAACTCGCGGGTGATGACCGGATGGAACAGGCTGCGGCTCCGGTGCGTTTCAAATCCCACCCGCACCCCGCGGTCCTGGGCAATCGCGTGGGCTCGCGTCAGGAAATCAACGCTTTCGGCAAAAACCCACAGGTCGCTCCCGGCCATGGTCGAGCAGAAGAGTGGTGCGGCTTCCAGACTGCGGTCGAGGGTGCGTTCAAAAGCATCGAGGTGCTGGTCGACGGTCGATCCAGGATCCGGCACTGCGTAGCCCGTCGTGGAAATCTCGGCGATGTAGAGCAGGTCATGCTCACGGAGCAGGTCGATGAATTCCCCGCGGCGGTCGATGCTGACGGGCAGGGGACCTTCGATTCCGTGAAATCCGGCGGAGTGAATGAGCCGCGCCGCGTCCTGCAGCGAGCCTTCGTGGCCCCACAGCGTTTTGAAAAGCTTTAGTTCCATGGAGCGGCCAACGCGGAGCTGGCTGGAGAAATCCCACCGAACGGGGCCGTCCGTGGCTCGACGTTTCGAAGAGGAAAAAGTGACGACCTGGGCCGGTGCGGTGACCCAGGTCGCTCCTCACACCGCTTGCGCGGTAGAGGAAAGGGAAACGTTCGGCCGGACAATTCGGAGCGAACGGAAAATAGAAAACGTGAGATGCGCTCGGTCATTGCAGATCAGACCGCGGGAAAAAATGAAGGTGCGTGGCGCGGCACGCCGAGCCAGTATTCGGGCGCGAGCGGAGGCTCTTCGGTTTTTGCCCGCTCGAAAAGATCCGCCAACGCAGTTCCGATTTTTTCGAACAATTCCGCGCCGTCGGCCGCGTTGGCACGGGACGGAAATCCCGTCACTCCATTCAGGCTCGTCTGGGCAACCGGATAGGAAAAAATCGTGCTGGTGGTGCGGTCGGGGTCGTCCGCGGGGACGTCAGTTCGCACCAGCTCGGGAGCGAGGTGGAGCAGGAGATCGGTCTCGGCTTTGTTGGCGTGAAGGTCCGCGGCGTCGGCCGTGTAAGCGCCCCAGATCGCCGGCGTGAGGTCGAAAATATTTCGCGTGGCAACCTGGAGACGTCCAAGGTGTTCGAGACGAATCTGGTCCACGGCAACGCGGAGCGAAGCGTCGTTTCCGAAATGGGAATTGACGAAAAGAAGCCGTTTCCAGCCAGTTGCAGCCACCCAGGCTGCGAGCTGACGAATCATCGCGATGAATGTTTCGTGAAGCAGGGAGAAGGTGCCCGGCCACTTCGGCGTGTGTCCGGCGGAGACTGCGTAGGGGATGGCTGGCGCGATCGGCACGGCGGTGCGAGCGGAAGCAAACCAGCACGCGGCTTCAGCCAGCAACGTGTCGCAATTGATCGGGAGGTGCGGGCCGTGCTGCTCGGTGGCACCGACAGGGATCACCAGCAACGTACCGCTTTGCAGCCCGGCGACTTCCGTCCATGGACGGTCCTCCAAAAGCTCCGGCTGGCCGCCAGCCAGATCCGCGATCCGGTCCAGCAGACGAATACGTGTTGCAATCCCCACGCATCGACTCTGAGGACCGGATCGGGTCGTGAATATAGGAAGGGCTTCCTAAGAAATCTGAAGGTGCGCCCGATTCGGCCAACGCGGGATCAGTTCATCGGTCGTGGCGAGCCGTCCCCAAATGCTGCCTTCCTGCTCGACCATGCGCTCGCAAGCGAGGCGAATGTCGGGATCGAACGTCGAGATCGCGTCGCGCACGTACGTGCAATCGAATCCGCGATCCGTGGCTTCGCGCAGCGTCGTGTGTACGCACACGTCGGCGGTGACGCCCGCGATCGCGAGTTCCTTTACGCCAGCCTGTTTCAAAATCGACTCCAGATTCGAACGTGCAAACGCGCCGTAGGTGAACTTATCGATGATGGGTTCGCCGGGCAGGGGCTGGAGTTCGTCGATGATATCGTGACCGTATTCGCCACGGATCATAAGTCGGCCCATGGGGCCCCGGGATCCGTATGCCGCGCCGGCTGCGCGGGAGCGTTCGAGACGCTCGGGCCAGAGATCGGACAAATCGGGCGCGTAACCCTCGCGGGTGTGCACCACAAACACGCCCGCCGCGCGCG
>JBGTDR010000044.1:0-5061 GCA_041748215.1 Chthoniobacterales bacterium | reverse complement strand
CGACCGGCTTCGGCGCCAACGCCGGCGGTCCAATGAATGCCAGCGCAACTGCGCTCGGTGGGATCGGCGGGTTCGGGCAAGGTGGAGCGAATTCCGGCGCGGGCGGCAACGCCACCGCATTTGCCCGCGGCGAGACGACGGGAAACGGAAACGCCGTGACGACAACCGGCACCGGAACGGGACGCGGGGCAAACAGCGTTTTCTCCGGTAACAACAGCACTGGCGGCGACGGCGGCAACGGCACGAGCAACTCCATTGCCAGGGCCCTCGGGAACAGCATTGTCACCGCAACGGATGTCGCCCAAGGCGGCAGTGGTTCGAGTCACACCGGCGGAACGGGCAGCGGCGGCAAGGGCGGCATCGCAAATTCCACGGCCACGGCGCAGACCGCAGGCAATAGTCTTGCAACTGCTTCGGCAACCGCCACGGGGGGAAGCGGCGGAGCACGGGGCGGAACGACGGCGCTCAGCGGCAACGGCGGCGCAGCCATTGCGACCGCCACCAGCATTGGTCTTGGCGCCGCCAACGCTTCGGCTAACGCGACTGGCGGATTTCGCGGTATTGGCTCAAACAACGGCTCCGGACTGGCTCGTGCCAATTCCACCGGAACAGGCGGCACGGCGTTCGCCCGCGCGACGTCCGGAGGTCAGGTCGTGAGCTTCTTTTCCGCCACCGCCACGGCGCAGGCCGGCAGCACCGTGAATGCGGAGGCCCGCGCCGTCATCGCCGAAGCGGCACCCTCCCGCTCCCTCGCAACCGGTCTGGAATCCGCCGCCTACCTGACCGCGCTGCCACTGAGTGCGGACATCGCTGCGGCCGTCGCGGGCAATCCAAACGCGCAGACGATCGGCACGCCAACCGTGTTGGGCTTTCTTTCGGCGGGATACTCGGGTGATGGCACCGGTGCAACCCGGACGTACACGGCGTCGGTCAGCTTTGCCATTGACCTCGCCCAGCTCGGGCCTGACGTCGGACCGCTGCGATTTGCGTTGGTTGATCCCGTGTCCACCGGAGGCGGGTTCGATACGCTGCGATTCCAGATCCTCAAGGAGAGCGGCTCGATTCTCGACCAAACATTCACGTCACTCTCGGCGGCAAACGCGTTTTTTGATGATCAGGTGCTCGATTTTGGGTTGGCGAGCAGTGGTGTCCTTGACGGCCTGCTGAATCTCGACGTCAACCTCACGTTTACCGGCGATACCGTGGGCGATAGTTTCGGCACGGGTTTTGTCACGGTCGTGCCCGAGCCGTCGACGCCGCTTCTTGTTCTGCTTGGCCTTGCGGTGACGGCAGGGGTTGCGCGGGCTCGCCGGTCAGTCAGGGCGCAGCCGTGAGCGTGGCCGACGCGCCCGGGAAAATTCAGCTTTTCAGGAACTCGAGCAGGTCGGCGTTGAGCTGATCCTTGCTCGTGTCGCCGAGGCCGTGGGATCCGCCGGGATAGATTTTGAGGATGGCTCCGGGGATCAGTTCGACGGACCGAGGTGCGGAATTCGCGAGGGGCACCATCTGATCATCGTCGCCGTGGACGATGAGGGTCGGCACGTCGAAACGTTTGAGATCTTCGGTGAAATCGGTTTCGGAAAACGCCTTGATGCAGTCGTACGCGTTTTTGTGACCCGACATCATGCCTTGCATCCAGAATGACTCGATCATTCCCGTCGAAACTTTGGCTCCCGGGCGGTTGAATCCAAAAAAAGGTCCGCTCGCGAGATCGCGGTAAAATTGAGAGCGGTCGGCGTGGGAGCTGGCCCGCAATCCGTCGAAGGCGGAGAGTGGCACTCCGCCGGGATTTGCTTCCGTTTGCAGCATGATCGGGGGCACGGCACCAACCAGTACGGCGCGAGCCACGCGGGACGTGCCGTGACGACCGATGTAGCGCGCCACTTCGCCGCCACCCGTCGAATGACCGATCAGCGTGGCGGCCCGCACGTCGAGCGCGGTCAGGAGTTCCGACAGATCATCGGCGTAGGTATCCATGTCGTTGCCGAGCCACGGTTGGCTGGACCGTCCGTGGCCGCGCCGGTCATGGGCGATGCATCGGTAGCCGTGCGAGGCGAGAAACAGCATCTGATTTTCCCATGCGTCCGCCGAAAGTGGCCATCCGTGGCTGAAAACAACGGGCTCACCCGTTCCCCAATCCTTGAAATAAATCTCCGTGCCGTCGCGCATCGTCATCGTGCTCATGGTGAGCGTGGATAGCACGAGGCGCGTTTCGATTTCTACGGAAAACGCCGACGCCTGGGTGTCATTTTCGTTTCGACTTGGAGGCATCGCGGGAGCGGTCAAAATGAAATTTGTGACGTCGTTTCCCCTCGCCCGGCAGGCGGATCCACGAAAGTGGTGGATGTTCGGCGGGATCGTTGCGCTGGCGGCGATTCCGATCTGGATCACGACGGGAATCCTCGCACGCCAACCCGGGTTCGCTGCCGGGATTATCGCCTCGTTGTGTGGGTTGCTGCTTGTCGCCTTCGTGGCCTGCGACCGCTCAAAATCCGTGCGGTTCGAGGTTGCCGATGGAATTCTCCGCATCCGCGGTGACTTCTTCGGGTGTGAAATTGCGGTCCAAACTCTCCGCCTCAACGCGGCGGAAATCGTGGACCTGACCACACGACCCGAGCTGCGGCCGGGCTGGATCAAAAATTGCGGCACCGCACTTCCGGGCTACTGGTCCGGCGACATCCCCCTGCGAAATGGCCAGGCCGCACTGGTCTTCCTTTCCGATTTGCGCCGCGTTCTCGTGATCCCGGAAAAATCCGGCCGCCTGCTCCTGCTGAGTTGTGCCGAATCCGATGGATTGCTGCGCGCATTGCGCGATGCCGCGAATCCCGCCGCCACGGCCTGGGAATAAGCAGCGACTGATCGCGCTCTCAAGCACAGGGCGCAGGCACGTGATGGGATGGTCCCATCACAGCTCCGCGTCTGGTAACGCAGTCAAAAAATTCCATCATGAAAAAATTCATCACCCTCGTCGCGGCGGTCGCCGTCGCCCTTGTCACCCTTCACCCCACGAACCTTCCCGCCCAGGAAGGCGGTCGAGGATCAGGATTCATCGGCCGCATCACCGGCATGGATTCCAAAAAACAAATGCTCACCGTTACCAACGAAGACACCAAGGACACGATGCAGGTGATGGTCATGGACGAAGTCGAAATCGTCGACGAAGACGGCAACAAAATGACGATGAAAGATCTCGAAAAAGCCAGGGTCGTCCGCGTTATGACCGGCGGCCGGAATGGTGGCGTCACGACGATCATCATCATGAAGGCGAAATAGCCGCAGGATCTCCGATGACGTAACTCCGCCAGGCTTCCTGCCTGGAATCAATGGGAGGTCCCGCACGGGCGGGACCTCCCTATCGGGGTCACACCTGAACGTGTCATCAGGTGCCCAAGTGGGCATTGACCGCGTGCGGCGGCAGTCCCTAAAAGGCCGGACACCTCATCGTCCACCATGAAAAAGACCCTGATTACCAGCCTCTTCGCGATTCTCGCGGTTTCCGCAACCCCGCTCCTGGCGGGTCTCGAAAGCAAGACTTTCAAAGAGACCGTCTTGCTCGAAGAGGAATGCAACTTTCGCGACATGGAATTTCAGATGGACGCATTTGGTGCGTTTCTGGCCAATCCCGAATTTGAAACCCGCGGGCGGACGTTGAATACGGGAGTCGGCGGCGGTGGCGGATTTAACTTCATCTTCGCCCGGTACTTTGGCATCGGCGTCGAAGGCCTCTGGTACGGCAATGGCGGCTCCGCCGAGCACATGATCATGGGTAACGCATTTTTCCGCTACCCGATCTGCAAATGGAACGTTGCGCCCTATCTCATGGTCGGCGGCGGTGCCGGCTGGGATCACGTGACCGTTGGATACGTGAGTGTCGGCGGTGGCATGGAGTGGCGTTTTCACCCGAACATCGGCCTCTTCGTTGACAGCCGGACGTTTCTTGGTGCTCCTGACGTGCTGGGTGTCACGCGCTCAGGTATCCGCGTCGCTTTTTAAACGAATCACCCCCCACTGACGGGCCGCGTTCCGCGAGGGATGCGGCCCGTTGCGTGTCGCGGTGAAATCCCGCGCCGACTGCGTTCAAATCTCTTATTCGATCCAGCCGGCCATGGCGGGCAACGTGCGACGCAGGCGTTCCTGATCGTCCGCCCGGAGAAGAACGACGACCGTGCCGCCTGATCCGCCACCGCTGATCCGCCCGCCGTAAGCACCCTCTTTGCGCAGGGCTGCGACCATGTCGTCGGTTTCCGGACAGCCCAGTCCCATGGCGCCGTAACCGCCGTGCGAAGCGAACAACCATTCACCGAGTTGGCGGGCCGCGACTTCAGGCTCGACGGAGGAATCGCGGAGTAACGCGAGACCGGCGCAAGCCCGCGCGTGTTCTTCAACCGCAAAAACCACGGCGGCGCGCACCGGATAAGCGACGTTCGGATCGACGCGCGACAACGCATCGTCAACGTCGCATCCACGTGCCAAAAATTCCGCACCTCCGAGTTGCTCGGGCAACGTGGAGGCCAGATCGCGTGGAATATCGGACGTCCACGCGAATTCCTTTTCGCTCGCGACTTCGGCGAGTCGTTTTCCCATGAACGCGGCCGTCCGGGCGCGGCCGTACGGCGAATCGCCCACGCTGTGTTTCACCCCGCTCATCCAACCGGCGATCACCGTGCCTGCGGGCAACGCGAGAGGATTTTCCAGGATGTCGGGACGGCAAAGGATCGGGAGCAATTTTCCCGATTCTCCGCAGGCGCTGGCCAGCTGATCCATGAGTCCGCACGGAGCTCCGGCCACCAGATTCTCCGCATCCTTTCCGAGGTGGGCGAGCGTCGGATTGTCCGCGTTCCAACCGGCGGCCGCGGCAAATGCCCGCAGGCTCGCGATTTCGAGGGCTGCGCTGCTGCTGATACCCGCGCCGTCGGGCACGCCCGAGGTGATCTGCACGGAGAAACCACCGTCAGGCCACCACGACCTCTCGACGGCGAGGGCGAGCAGACAACCCAGCGGATACCACGTCCATTGCGGCCACGGCCCGTCGCGCACGAGCTCGCCGAGCGCGGCAAGGCT
>JBGTDR010000043.1:0-57818 GCA_041748215.1 Chthoniobacterales bacterium | reverse complement strand
ATTCGGACGCCCCAAATTAATCACCCTTGAAGCAGGGATCACGGTAATGACCGGTGGTGCCGTCTCCGGCCGCGCCGCCGGCGGCACGGGCGGTGCCGTCACCGAATACTCGATCGTCTCGCCGGGGAGAGCGGGTGCGAGGTCGGGCGTGGATTTCGCGCGGCCGTTGAACGCCGCCTCGAAGGCGGCGGCATAATTGAGCAGATTAGCCTCCTCGAAGCGTCGGCCGACGAAGTGGATGCCCAGCGGCCAGCGGCCGTAGCCCTCGCCGTAGGTGGCGGTGAAGTCGGTGCGCTCGATGGGCACAACGAGGCTGGGCGCGCCCGTGACGGTCGAGTAAAGGAAGCCGTATTTGAAGGTGTCCACCTGATCGCTGTCGCTCGGAAAGATGAGCGCGTCGATGCCGTTGGCCGTCATCCAGCCACCAAAGAGTTCACCGTCAGCCACCGCGTTTTGATCGACTCGCACGCTTGGGAAAGGCTGCTCGTCGAGCGACTTCGAGGTGCCGTTCCGCAGGTTCTCGATGGCAGGCGCGAAAAAGAAGCCGATGAATGCCCAGCGTTCCGAGAGACTATCGAGGGCTGCCTGCAGAGCTTCGATCGGATCGCTCCCGGTAGCCTGCAAGTATTTGGCCAATTCGTCAGCGAATTCCGGGGAGCCCAATCCCAATAAGTTGAAATAGGCCAGCGGACCGGTGTAAACACCGGTGAAAACGAAGTTCGTCTCATCCGCAAAGGAGTCGATCGGCACCTCGACCTCCACCACCGTGGCGCCGAGAGCTTCCAGCGCGGCCCGTGCCTTGTTGAAACTTGCCAGAAAATCCGGCCCGGGCGGCAGGGGGTCGTTGCTGTTGCTCGGCAGGCCGAGGGTGCGTTTTGGGAGGCCGAATTTTTTTCCGGCTAGCGGCTGACCAAGATTCGTGAGGTAGCTGGCAGGTCGGCGTTCGCTAAAGGGCGGGAGCGAAAAGTTGAGGGGGTTGTTGGGATCGTCGGCGACGATGACGTCCATGACGTAGGCCATATCGCGCACCGTGCGGGTAAGCGGGCCGAGCACCGATATGTTTTCGGCCAGCGGCGTGCCGTTGCCGGAGACGAGTCCGAGCGTTGGGCGGAAGCCGTAGACGCCGTTGCGCTGGGCCGGAATGCGGATCGAGCCAACGGAATCGCCGCCCATCGAAAACACGCAGAGGTTGGCCGACACGGCGACGGCGCTGCCCCCGGAGCTGCCGCTCGTATTCGTTCCCAGGAATTCGTAGGGACTGATGGTGTCGCCGAAGAGGTCGGAATTACCGGAAGCGGCATAAGAGAACGTGTCCATGTTGTTCTTGCCCAACGTGATGACGCCGGCGGCCTTGAGCCAGCCGACGGTCGAAGCGTCTTCAAGGGCAATCAGATTCTTCCACGCGATGATGCCGTTCGAAGTCGGCAGTCCTCTAACGTGGTAGGTATCTTTATATGTGGCCGGGATGCCGTGCAGTGGGCCGAGCCCGGTGCCCTGCGCCCGGAGGGCGTCCGCGGCGCTCGCTTCCGTGAAGACCTCGGGGTTGATCACGGGCACGGCGTTCAACTTGACGCCGGACGCGCTGTAGATCGCGATCCGATTAAGATACATGGACGTGAGTTCCACGCTGGTGAGCGCGCCGTCGGCCATCGCCTCCTGGATTTGGTCGATGGTCGCTTCCTGAAGGGTGAATGTCTTGGTTTGACCAATGGCGACGGACGAGCCGAGCAGGCCGACGGCACCACCGATGAGGAGTAGTTTTATTTTATGCATTGTTGGAGTTTTTATTCACCTCGGCGTCACTACCGAAGGTCTCACCCGTGGAGCGTGCGCAGTGCCAGAACCGGGTTGCGACGACCTGTCAATGCTGACAGGTCGAGCCATCGGCCTTGCTCAGATCAAGCCGGCGTGTCTTGCGATCTGGATCGCGCTGACCCGCAAGGGGGCGCCCAGTTTCCGGTAGGCATTTTGGAGGTGGAAATTTGCCGTGCGCTCCGAGATGGCGAGACGCGCCGCAATCTCTCCGCTGCTTGCCCCGGCCGCGGCGGTCCGGAGCGCCTCGAGTTCACGCGGGGTGAGTTTTTCGCGTCGCGTCGCCAGCCCGACCAGATCGCGCACGCCGGACCCGGAGAAAGCCCGACCCTGGATGGCGGCGGCGACGGCAGCGGCAAGCTCGGAGTGCGCGTGCGCGATGTCCAGGCAGGCCGAAACGCCAAATTCGCCGATCTGCGCGACGAGTCTCTCGCTCGGGGCGTGAACCAACGCGACCGGCGTGGCGGGCAAACCGCGGTTCAGGCGCGAGTGCAGATACTCGAGTCCGAGGGCCGTGCGCACGTCGACGATCACCACGTCGGGCTGCCACCGCGCTTCGCTCACCAAGGCATCAACCAAGGTGTTCGCGAAAGCGATGGGATCGCCCGAGATGCCCGCGGGCCATCCCGTGTCCTGCAGGATGGCCGCAAGTCCGCGGTGGGTGGAGGAATCGCCCAGCCCAAAGACGATGCGAACGGCGCGCCCGCCGGCCTCCCACCCGGCCCGCCCCCCGAAGTCCCGCAGCGCCGCGACTTCCGGTCCGGCCAAAACGGACCCGAGCACCGGCGAACCGAGCGCCCCGGACCAATGCACGCGTCGCATCGCCTCGTGGGCGCAGGAGGACGACAGCGTCTCGGTCGCTTGAATTTCGACATCGCGCAGGAACTGTCGCGCGATCCAGAGCGGGGTAAACTCCGCGAGGTGCTTCCGCAAAGTCGGCTCTCCCCACCAGCCGGCTGGAAGCGTGCGGGACGTGAAGACCGTCATCTTTCCGAACATCTGATCGCCAAAGACCAGCGGGAGATTGGCCATCCACCGATACTCGAAATCCGCCGCCCATTCGTTCGCGTCGGCGTCTGGCAGGTCGTAGCGCTCCAGGAATGACTGGGGGCTGAACCAGGGTTCTGGCCGGAAGCGATGGTTCCACATCGAGCGGTCGGTCGCGCGCCACTCGCCAGGGTAACGCGCGCCCCGAAAGATCGGGCACTCCCGGGTCGACCTATCGCCGAAGAAAAAGTCGCAGCCGTAGCTGCGCATCCGCAGAGCGTCTGATCGAACGCTGATCGCGACCTTCCCCGCTAGGCAGCTCTGAATCTCAGCGGCAACGCCCGCGATCCGCTGATCGAGTCGCGCGGTATCAATGGAAACGGCCATGGGACGAGGAAATCTGCGAGGAACTGCTGCGGTTAAGCGCAGGTGATCGGGCGGACATTCTGGCCCGCGTTTGGGAGCCTTCGCCCTGAAGCCGAGCAGGAGCGGGCGAGGCGGTGCCTACTGCCTTGAACTTAAGCCAAGGAGATTTCCCTCCGTATCTTCACAGAGTGCCACCCATCCGAAGTCTCCAATCGAGAACTTGGGACGAATCACCTTCCCGCCCGCTGCCGATACACGGGCCTGATTCGTCGAACAGTCGTTCACGCTGAAATACACCAGAGTTCCTCCAGCACCCGGACGACCGTGCGGAGATTTCACGAGAGCTCCAGATGCGCCGTATACGGACATCTCCGCCGGGAACGCCCGCATCTGCGTCTCGCTCGTCGGATCTTCGATCTTTTGGAGCGTGTGCCCGAGGACGGTCTCATAAAACGCGCAGGCGCGTTCGAGATCCGTCACGTAAACATCAAACCAACCAACTGCATTTGTAGGTGTCATCACCCCACGCTAGCCAGGGATTGGAATGCGTATTGTAGAAATCAGACATCGAAACGTTTTCTATATTTCATCGGAGTGTGCCCCGTCGCCCTCCGGAACGAATGGATATAGTGGGCCTGATCGGCGTAGTGCGTAAGAAAGTCGCCGCCAAAGGAATACTGCACCCGCAAAATCTTCAAAAAATCATGTGGGGTCAGCCCCGTCATCTCCCTAAGGCTGCGCTGCAATTGCCGCGTTGACATCCCGGTGAGCCTCGCCATGTCGGAGACTTTCTGGATCTCGAAAACGTTCCTTAGAATGGTGGCCGTCACCGGGTTTTTTGCAATATAGCCACCCTCGATCAGTTCCTCGACTAAAGCCGTCAAAACCGCCTGTTTTCGCTCGAAAGGCAACGAAGCGAGCCTCCGATTGGCGGCGATCAACGGGAGCGTTCCGGTGTAGGGCTGATCCACCATTTTGCAACACAGCTCACTCGGTGCGCCCCGCCACACTCCCGGAAAGAGCTGAACTCCCACGTAATGGAAGGCCTTCCCCAAATTGAGCACCAGGGCTGATTGAGGGGCGACGGTCATCGCGACAACATCCAAACGGGTTTGATCGAGGAGGATGTTCACGCACGCGTCGGGAACGACATGATAGTGAAAATCCTCCGAAAGGGCCCCCTCCGTCTTGAGTTCCCAGTAACAATGCACGAGATCGTGAAAAGACTCCGGCGGTTTCGCCTGCGCGAATCGCACGAGCCTGGCCGATCGATCGATTCCGTCTTTGACCGGTGAATACATCGCAGTGTTGCCGGGCAGCTCTGGCCTGTTCTGATCTGGGTTCACGACATCTTACGAGCAATAATGGAGCAGTGGTCATGCCAGCACGATCAGGTCGCACCTCCTTGGGCAGTCTCACTTGTTTGGACGTGATACCGAAGATTTCCTTGGCCACGATGCGGCAGCACAGCTCGTTCGACTACAACGCCGGGGGAGTTTGCGGCCGCGGCAATCGAGTCCCGTCTACAGTCGCCCTCCGGGCTCCTTCCGACGGGACTTATTGCAAACACCAAACCAACCAATCATTACAACCAGCACCCCGCCTAATCTCTACTTTTAACCCGTCTCACTTTCGCGGCAGGCCAATTCCAAGCTATCGTCGAAGGACTCGAGAACTGGAGCGACATTACGAAGCGGAGTTCGCTCCGATTGCTTCTACTTATCGGATTGTTTCGAAGCGACAATCGCGAGGATGGCACCTTTGAGGCCGCCTGGGAGATTTTTCCACGCGTCAACGACGATCTGAAGATTGGAATCCATCGGCGAAATTGGCCCTTCTGAGTCCTGTCGCCCCGACCAATTCTTTCTCCGGCACCCCCGGCGTCACGTTTTCTGGAACTGGCCGGACTTCGAGAGCAGGATCGACACCCAGCGGGTGGATTCGAAGTTGGCCAGAACGATCACGAGGATCACGGTGATCGGCACGCAAAGAAACATGCCAACGATGCCCCAAATGTAACCCCACAGGATGAGGGAAACAAAAACCACGAGCGGGCTGAGGTTCAGGATGTGCCCCATCCAGTTCGGCTCGAGGATGCTGCCCATCAATTGCTGCACTGCGGTGATGCCGATGCCGACGATCAGAAATGGCGCGAGCGTGTCCGGGAATTGCACGAGCGCCAGCAGGGTCGGCAGGATGGTGGCAACCATGGATCCAATGGTGGGGATGTAATTGAGGATAAAAATCAGCAACGCCCAGAATTCGGCGAAATCGAGGCCGACCATGCGCATGATGATGTACGAAAGTGTGGCCGTGATGAGGCTGACAAGTGTCTTCACTCCGAGATACGTGTGAATGTCGCGGTCGATGCGCTCGAGAATGCCCTGAACCGCATGACGCCGTTCCGGATTGGGAAACAGGGCGTGCAACTTTGACCGCACGAATCGCAGTTCGAGCAAAATGAAAATGCTGTAAAGCACGACGAGCGAGACGCGCCCGAGCACGCCCGCCAGGGTCGAGGCCACGGTCGTGAAGAGTGACTGAATGTCGAGCCCCGTCATGATCTGGCGCATCGCGTCAGGCTCTTCGATGCCAACGCGCGAGAAAAACTGCTTTTGCAGCGAAATGAAACGGGCCTTGTAATCCGGCGCCACGCTGGCGACCTGGTAGGCATTATCCACCACGATGGCGAAGAGTGCGTAGCCCAGGCCAAAAATTACAGCGAACGAAAAGATCATGGTCAACGCCGTCGGCGGGTTGCGCCCGGCGATTTTGATGCGCTGCGCCAGCCGACTCAAAACGGTCACGAGATAAACCGCGATGATGGCGATCACCAACGGAACGAAAAAATCCTTCGCGGCCTGCAGGACCACGAGGACGGTGACGATGATGCCCGTCCAAAGAGCGCCCGACAGGAGCCGACGGTCGAGGACCCGGCGACGCTCGTGGCGGCTGATGATCGCGTCAGGGGTGGACATGCGCGCATTGTGACCACATCGCCGCGATTCTGTCGAATGGCCCGCCACGATGGAGTCGGGATTTTTTTCGACATCGATTTGCGGTCGCAGATTTCTGCTCGCCATCCCGCGCAACGCGTCGGACTTTCGTTTGCGAAATGAACGCTGATCTCGAAGCCGCGATTCTGGACCTGCCTCTCGTGGATTACGCCGCGGGGGAAGTTGTGGTCGCGGAGGGCCGCAAACCGGAGGGGTTGTTTTTTCTAGCGAGTGGATCTGTGGAGGTTTTCAAGGGAGCAACGCGCGTGGCCAGGGAGTCCGAGCCGGGCGCGGTTTTTGGCGAGATGGCTGCATTGCTCGACAGCGTGGCAACAGCCACCGTGAGGGCGCGGCAGGACAGCCGGTTCCACATTGCCCGCAACGCCGCGGAATTCTTCACCGCCCAGCCGAAGGTGGGATTTCACCTCGCACGCTTGCTGGCGCTTCGGCTGGAAACGATCACGCTCTACGTCGCCGACGTGAAGGCACAATTCAAAGATCACGCAGCCCACCTCGGCATGGTCGACGACGTCGTGGAAAGCCTGCTTGCGCGGCAACCACGGCACGTCGAGAGGCGCAATCGCGGGCACTAATCCGCCGCGCCTTCGGCGGCCCGTGCCGTCAGCATGCGGTGATCCGCGTCTTCAAGATTGCGATAACGTGCGTCGAGCGTGTCGAGATCGATGCTGATGAACGCCGGGATCGGCCCGATTTGATGGCCTGGGTTAAAGACCCACGTGCCGCCGAGGTTCGTGACCCAGTCGCCCTCCGCATAAAATGGCGCGTTGTGGATATGGCCCGAAAACACAAGATCGGGCTGGAGTTCCGCAATGAGTTCGTTGAGGACCTGGTCACCGCCAAAGACCCGCCCGGTCCAGCTCACCGGACAATCGTCGGGCGGCGCGTGATGCACCCAGATCCAGCGTCGCGCCCGGGATCCTGCGGTCGCTTCGTTCCGTAACATTGCCGCCATGCGGTCACGCGAAACATCCCCCTCCCACCACGGACAGAGCGTGATTTTGTCGGGGCCAAAAGAAAACGTTTCGCCATCGACGTGCAGGCCTTCGATTTGGCGACAGCGCAGCTCCTGCAGCCATTCCGCTTCGAATACTCCGTCGGCCGTGCGCACATCGCCATCGTGATTTCCCGAACAAACTGCAACCGCCGTCTGGTCGCTCAGACGCTCGAGGTATCGCGTGACCACCAGAATTTGCACGTCGGGATCGACCGGCGACGCAAGATCGAGCAGATCGCCAGCGATCACGATCAATTCGTACCGTCCCGCCCTTCCCAGCAGCCACTCGAACTGCGTCAGGGCGTAATGGATATCCGCGACGACCAGCGCTTTCACGCGCCAGTTCCCTAGCCGCCCGCCGCTCCCCGGGCAATGCATTCCGCGCAAGGCCGCGTTTTCGGTCGCGGAAAATCGGAGTCGCTGCGCGAATGCTGTCGTGTATCACTGGAAAATATGGCGTCCCGCACAGTGAACTTCGGAATCGCCGGCCTGGGATGGCCGGGGCAGATGCATTCCCGCGCAATTCAGGCAACTCCGGGAGCCCGCCTGGTGGCTATCGCGGACGCAAGCCCCGAGCGTTGTGAAGCGCACCGCGCTGAATTTCCGGTCGACCGCAGCTACCGCGATTACCACGATCTCCTCGCGGATTCGAAGATCGATGCCGTCATCATTTGCCTGCCGAATTTCCTGCACTTCCCCGCGAGCCTCGCGGCGCTGCGAGCCGGCAAACACGTGCTCTGCGAAAAACCTCCGACGATGAATGCCCGCGAGATGCGCCGACTACGCGACGAAGCGGCCCGAGCCGGACTAACCTACGCGTTCGCCCGCCAGATGCGCTTCGGCGGCGAAATGATCACCGCTCGCCGACTCGTCGCAAGCGGTCGGCTGGGCGACGTTTATTTTGCCCGCACGACGTGGCACCGCAGCCGCGGCATTCCGGTCGGGATCGGTGGGTGGTTCCTCGACCGGCAACGCGCGGGTGGAGGCGCCATCATCGATATCGGGATTCACACGCTCGACGCGGCGTGGTTTGCCCTCGGATGCCCGCGACCGGTCTCGGTGACTGCCGGGGTGTTTCAGAAATTTGCGGCGACGGTACCAAAAGGTGTGGTTTTCGACGTGGACGACTCGGGCTTTGCGTTCATCCGGTTCGACGGCGGACAGGTGCTCAGCCTCGAAACAACCTGGGCATCGAATTTGCCGGAAAATCTCGCAGCGCCCGGCAATGGAACGAGCGATTGTCTGCTGCTGGGCTCGAAGGCGGGACTTCAACTCAACCCGCTGCGACTCTTCACTGGAGGACCCAACGGCGTCACCGAATCCGCTCCCGACGTGAAGCCCGTGAACGCGTTCGCCAGGCAGATGGCGGATTTTGTTCGCGCGGTCCGGACCGGCAGCGAACCCACCAACAATGCGGGTCAGGGCCTCGCGCTCATGCAGATGCTCGACGCGATTTACCGCTCCGGCGAGACCGGACGGGAAGTGCGGATTCGCTGACGTTACGGCGCGGATTTCGAGCCGTCCCGCGATTCGGCGGGCGGGCGGTCGATGGCGTTCATCGTGACACGAAACACTCGCGGATCTTCGAGCAGCAGCGGATGCGCCAGATTCCAAACCGTGTGACTTTCCGCACCGGTGATCTTCGAGTTCCAGGAGGGAAAAATCATCAAATCGAGCGGTGTCCAGACGGTCGTCATCGGGACTCGCGGAACCGTGGCGAGGGAACGCAGGACGCGGCTGCCAGGTTGCAAATCGCGGACACCCCGCGTGATGCCAAGGAAGGCAAAAAGTGTGCCGCGGTGGGGTGATCCGATGGTCACCAGATGCGAAACCCGGGTGTGTCCGCCCAGTTTCTCGACGTACCAGTGGCCGACAATGCCGCCCATGCTGAAACCAACGAGGGCAAACGTTGCGCCGTCCGGCAATTCTTGTCCGATGAACGTTTTCAGCCGCGCAGCCAGTTCCCCGATCGCAACGCGTCCGTCGCTCGGTCGGTAATCGAATTGGTGAACCCGCCAGCCCGAGCGTTCCAAACTTGACCGCAGCGTCGCCAGGTCCCTGCCGTTGGAGAGAAATCCGTGAACGAGCACGACGTCCCGCTCCGCCCGGGCATCGGGAATCTGGAGAAGGCCCGCCAGCAAGCAGGCGCAAAGGCCCGCCATCCTCCGGCTGGTGCCACGATCGCGGGCAAAAATGATCGTCCAAAAGGCGGCGCACGCACCGAGCAGTCGCCAACATTTCATCGTTGGAAGTTTAGGCGCTAGCTGCACCCGGCACAACACGCCACCATCAGGTGAACCAGGCAGACCGATTCCATCGACCCGACAACCGACGATCGCGGCGACCTGGATTCTTCGCGATTCGGAATCGATCGATCCAAAATTTCCCGGTTGCGTAGGGGCGGATATTTGGCGATGGCGGCGGTTTCGAAGCATGCGAGTTCAACGAGGCATCATTCAGCCGGAGCAGGCGCGAGAGGCGGCGCGAATTTACGCCCACGCATTTTCGCAGAAATTTGCGGCGGCAATTCCCCGGTTGGACGACCAGATCGAAGTGATTGCCCGGTCATTGCGTACTGAGTTCGGATTTTTTGCCACGGAGCGTGTCACAATTCTCGGCGTCGCCGGATTTTACACGGAGAACGGCCACTTCACCGGTGGAGGATCGCTGCGGGATATGGCAGCTCATCTCGGATGGATCTCCGCTTTTCGCGCGATTGGTCTGCTTGCCCTGCTCAGTCGCAGTCCAATGGCGGGGGAACTTTTGATGGATGGCATTGCGGTGGATGCAGGTGCCCGGGGCCGGGGGATTGGCAGTCTGCTGCTCGGTGCGCTGCGCGACTACGCCGGGGCGGCGGGGTACGGCTCGATTCGACTCGACGTGATCGACGGCAACGACGGTGCCCGCCGTCTTTACGAGCGGATGGGATTCACCGCAGAACGGACCCGGGAATTGCCGGCGTTGTTTCGGCAAATTTTGAAAATTTCGGCCGTTACGACGATGAGGCTGAATCTCACGCCGCCGCAGGCACGCCGGACCTGATCACTCACCCCGCCCTTGCTCACGGCAGCCGCGCGATCAAACTCGTCAGGTAAGGCAGGAGCTGCTTTTTCCGCGAGACCACCCCATCCATCCGCCAGAAGTGCGGCTCGATCTCAGGATAATAAATTTGCCGCATGAATGCCTCGCTCCCCGTGACGATCAGGATGGAATTCTGCGTATTGATGTCGGTGATCAGGAGCGCGGAAAAGAGCAGATCTTTCGCAGCACGGTACGCTTCGAGCGCCGCGAGCAAGGAATCTTTCTTTTCGGGGAAATGTGAAAAGCTCAGCTCTTCGATCTGGGCGACGCTGAACGTTTTGCCACGCTCGGCGTATTCCTTGCAGTCAGCCGTCACCGCCTGACTGGCCGACATCGTCAGCAGCGGAGAACCCACCGAAAAAATTTCCTCTGCGAGCCGGCCGGCTTCGATGCCCGCGATGCCTTCGAGGTCACGCATCACGGCACGGTCCACCTCGGTCGTCGTCGGCGAGCTGAGATTGAGTGTGTCCGAGATGAGCCCCGCCATGAGCAGGCCGGCAGTGGGCTTCGGAATCGCGACACCCGCTTGTTGAAAACACGTCGCAACGATCGTGCTGGTCGATCCCACCGGACGGTTGAGAAACAGAATCGGCGTTTCCGTTGCGACGGCGCCGATCCGGTGGTGGTCGAGAATTTCCACCACGGGAATCTCCCCTGCCCCGCTTACCGCCTGCGAAAGCTCATTGTGATCGACCAGGATGAGCTGACGGGGGATTGGCTTGAGAAAATCGCTCTTGGACAAAATGCCCGACAGACAGCCTTCGTCGTCGATCACGGGAAACGCAAATTGCGCCGACATCGCAGCGGTGCGGCGAGCCTCGTCCAGCGGAGTGCCGGGTTCGATGGATTCAAATTCCGCCTCGAGCATGCGCTCCGCCGTCACCGAACTGCGGGCCAGCAGCACGGTTGTCGCCGTGTCGTGGGGCGAGCTGATCACCGTCGTTCCGCGAGCCCGGGCGGCGGCAAGAACGTCCTCGCCGACGTCGAGGCCTCCAGTCACGACCACCGCCTTTACGCCCGCCTGGATCGAAAGGTGCTGAATGTTGAACCGGTCGCCCACGATCAAAATCACGCGCGGAAGGTCGAGTTTCTCGATCCGTCTACGGAACGAAGCCGTGTGCATGGCGGCGACGACGAGGATGTGGCTGTCGGTCCGCTTGCAGAGCTCACCTGCGAGCAACGTGCCGTGAATCGTCGCACACACGTTGGCCAGCGAGGCATCGACCTCGCGGGCCGAAAGCATCTGGTCCAGCGATGGAAAAAGGTACTGGCTCAGCTTGAAGCTGGATATCAATCCAACACAACGCCTGGCGTCATCGACCACCGGCAGGCCACGAAACCGTTTTTCGCCGATGCGAACCATCGCGTCGTACACCGGCGAATCGACATGCGCCGTCACGACGTCACGCTCCATGACGTCGGTCACACGCGGCCGCACGTCGCTGAAAAATACGGGCGGCGCGACTCCGAATTTCGTGAGCACGTAATCGATGCGTTCGTTGGTGCTGCCGCAACGCCCTGCCACCACGCTCGCGTCGCCCGCGAGCCGCTTCAGCTCCGCGTACGCGATCGCCGAAACGATCGAATCCATGTCGGGATTGCGGTGGCCAATGACGATCGTTTCCATGCGGTCGGCAGGCATTACCAAATGCCACCGCGATCCCCAACTCCGGATTTACGGGGGGGATCGAAAGTGTCGGCGTCGAACGACATCAAATCTGCCGATCCCCCCGGGGCAGGCACCGAGCGAAGAAACTGCCACCCGAGCTTTTCGTAAAACATTCGGTGCTCGGGCGTCCAAAGGTGGAGAACGGCGATATCGAGTTGAACGGCGTGAGCCATCGCCGCACGCACCACTTGTTTTCCCAGACCCAGACCGCGGAATCGAGGGGCGACAACGACGGTGCCCAGCCACGGCGAACATTCGGGCAACGGAAGCACGTCAGCCATGAGCAGTGACGCTGCAGCGGCGGGTTCATCGTCGGCGGTCACGACCACAGTGCTGTTCAAACGTTCCGCGTGACAGCAAGATTCCGCCTCGGCCAGCGCGTCGGTAAGGCCACGCGGATACAATTCCGGCCACTCGGTGAAATACCATGCCGCAAGCTGGGAACACCACTCAGGGCGGGTTGCCAGCAAAACAAGCGTCGAAACGGGCGGAGTCGATTCCATTAAGATCAGCCTAACCGCACGTTGGGAAAAAAAGCCATTGCTTGCGCCTAAACAATTGACGTTTGCGAGCAAGTCGGCTTGAACCGTCCGCAGATGGTTGCGGTCCCGTCACTCTTGAGCATAGTCCCCCGGACTAGGCTGGTCTTCCTACTCATTTTAGGATTGTTTCCCGCAGCGTTCGCGGCGGACGTTGTATTTCAAGACGGGAAAACGATGCGGAACGTCCGCGTCTTGAACCGGACGGATACGACGATTTCGCTCGAGACCGACAGCGGCGTCATCCGCCTTCCTCTCACGGCGATCCGGACAATCGATGGCGAGCCGGCGATACCGCCAGCGGCTCCCGCGCTTCCACCGGACCAGGCATCCGAACCGGTTGCACCAGAGGGTGAGTTGCCGACAGAAGCGACGGACGAAGCCCAACCCTCCGTCAACGATCTACTGGAATCGCTGCCGGATAATTTGAACTTCGAACTCGTCCTGCTCGCAATCCTGGCCGGCGGCACGCTTTGGATGCGGAGTATTCAGGCCGTGCAGAAGAGCCTTTTCAAACGTCTGATCGAGCCGCGCTACTGGACACTGCTCGCGCTCTTTTTGCCCGGTATTGGCGCGGGCATCTACTTCCTGGCAGCAGGCAAGGGTCCCCGCTCGCGAAAGAACGATGCTGCCTCCGAGGGCGACGGCACCCCGTGGCAGAGCGGAACCGGGCTCAAATTTCCGGGTCACGACGCAGCGCCCGCCGCTGAATCCGCTCCCGCCGCCGCCTCATCCATTTTGCCGGCGAAAGCACCCGCGCAGCCGCCGCCGCCGCGTACGTCGGTTTCCTTCATCGGAGCTGATGGATATCCGGTGGGTCACGGAGGAGACCGCGATCTCGCGGCCGGCCTGGTCCTCGCCGGCGGCCTCGTTGAAGAAGCGTTTGCCTCCGGGGGAAATCAGATTCACTTCGAGCCGACCGGGGAAATTTACCGCGTCCAGGTCGAGACTGGTGGTACTTTACAGGACGGCACGACCCGTTCCAACGCTGATGGACGCCTCCTGGTTGCCGCTCTCAAAACCGCCGCCGGCATCGATGTAGCGGAAAAACGCCGGGCGCAGGAGGGTCGACTCACGGTTCGGTTCCGCGATCAGGACCACAATTTTCACGCCGCGACGGCGAGCACGATTTTCGGCGAGAAGGTCACGCTTCAATTCCTTGCTGAAACCGGAGTATCTCCGACGCCCGGACTGCCGGACGAGATTATGACTCTGCTCCAGGAAGCCATTCACTCGCGCAGCGGACTCGTTGTGGTCGCAGGTCCCGCGGGGGCCACGGCGTTCGCGATCGAGCAGATTCGTGAGCGCGAGCCGGTCGTCGTCGCCGCCGGGGAGATTTTCGACGCGGAAAGCGGGCAAATTGCCACGGAGGCCGCCATGGCAGGCACGTTGGTCGTGAGCGCGATCGAAGCGGCCGATGCCGTCGGAGCGATTATCCAACTGCGTGAGTGGATGGAACGGCCGAAATTTGCTCCCGTCCTTCTCGCGGTCGTCGCAGTTCGGCCCGTGAACGCGCTCTGTCCGCATTGCCGGGAAGAGTATGCAGCGCAAGGCGACGAACTGGAGAGCATCGGATTTTCGTTCGAACAAGGTTCCGCTCTCTACCGCCCACGTGGATGTGACGCTTGTGGCGGCACGGGATTTGCCGGTCAAACCAGCATCGCCGAGCTTCTGATCACAGACGACCAATTCCGGGACGCCGCCGCCTCGGGCGCGAACGGCGAGACTCTTGCATCGCTCGCCGCCTCCACGGGATTCAAGTCGTTGCGGCAGGATGGTGCCGAAAAAATTCTCCTGGGAATCACCACAGTCGAAGACGTCCTGGAGGCCACACGATGACAACTTGGGAGTTGATTGCATTGGCCGTCGGGATCCTGCCGGTGATCTACCGGGCCTGGCAGGGATGGAAATTTGGAGCCACGGTCGAGATGCGGCACGTGATCGTGGTTCTTTTCGCGATTTTGGTCACCATACGTTACTGGCAAGTGGCCACGGAACTCGTGGAACGCGCGCTGACCATGGACGCCCGCTTGCTGCTGCTCGCGGTTTTTGCATTTGTTTACACGGCGGCAACCGCCCTCGCGGCGTTCGCGGTGGGACTGCGTTCGGAAATGTATCGCAGCGTGCAGAGCGACCCGATCAACAGCATCGCCGGCGTTCTTGCCGGCGTTGTCTCCGGATCACTGCTGGGCGGCACGCTCGCCATGCTGCTGAATATCGCAAGCCCCGGAAAATTCGATCCAGCGCCCTCCCCGCTCGTTGGTGAGGTGATTCGCTGGCCCGTCACGGTTTATCGTTTTGTTGAAACGGACATTGCTGGCGTCGCAGCAGACAGTCCGGATCGCACGAAGATGCCGGCTATTGAATTGGTCGAGGAGCCCGTGCCGGCCGACGCTCCCGAGGCCGAAAAGGCTCCCGAGGGCACGACCCTCATGCGCCTTCGCCCGACCGTAGTCTGGAACTGACCGCCGAGTTGCGCGGTCAATCGAGCACAATTTCCTCCTGAGTGAGGGAACGCTTGAGGTGGATGACCCGGTCGATGGCGCGTGAAAACTTTTCCGGTTCGTGCGCGTAGATCCCGAGGCGCGATTCGTTGATGAGTTCGACGGCGAGGTGGGTGAATTCCTGACGTGTAACGCGACCCGCGCTGGACTCTTCGATCGGGCCAAATGGCCAGTGTTCGAGCAACAAGGCACGCAGCGTGGCGGGATCACCGAGCAACTCTTTGGCAACCAGGCTATCGGCATTCCCGCGATTCAGACAGCTCAGCAGAAACATGAGATTGGAGACGGCGAGGAAAAAAAAGTCCGTCATTTTGTCGAGCGGGGAAAAAATCGGGCTGTAGGAATCGAGGTCGATGCCCTTGAGCTGACCACGCCGGTTGAGCATGAGATTCCCATTTTTGAGGTCATTGATCGCGTAGCCGAGTCGATGAACCTCCTCGAGCCAGAGCAATTTGCTCACGAGAATATCGAGTACCTGGGCCAGGGTCAGCGACTCGGTGAATGGCAATGAGGAACGTTCCCGCCGCCAGCGTTCGCTCGTGGAGCCCTGGACGGATTTGAGATACTCGGTGCGCAGTTCCTGGAGCGACGTACGGGCGGCCTGCGGACGCAGGATACTGGCGTGTTCCGCCCCCGCGACTCCGATCAAATTGTCGAGCGTGTCGCCGTCGACGAGCTGAAGCACGTGATAGGTGAAATGGCTTTTTTTAACTTTTCCGGCGTCGAATACGCGGATCACGTGCGGCGAATGGGACAGGCCGCGGCTGATGTCCATGATGATTTCGGCCGCCTGGATGGCTTCCTTTTTCCGCTTCTTGTGAATGCGGTCGATCTTGATGGCAACGCGCTGAGGGATGGCGCTGTTCGCGAGATTGACCGCTTCGTACACCCGCCCGAACTGGCCCATGCCGAGCTGACGGATGATGACGTATCCGGACGTCTGCAAGGGGCCATGGATTTTGCGCCACGCGTTCAGATCTTCTTCGTCCAGAATGCCGTAACGCCCCACCTGCGGTGGCGGGGTGCCCACCTCGTGTTTTTTTTTCCATTTGAAGCGCATCGGCACCATCGCTTTCGAAATCTCGGGCATGATTCCGGCGAGGCTGATGCGCAGGTAACGACTGTCGAGGTAGTCGCGCACGGCCACCTTCACCGCGCCGGAAAGCTCACGGTATTGACCCTCGCGGAGCAGAAAACTGAGCTCGTTCAGCATCCGGAAATACGGGTGGCGTTCGAAGAGAAGCTTTTCTTCGATCTTTTCGCTGGCGGCGACCGAGTGCTGATAAACCGCGCCGGCGGTGGTCGGGACGAGGCGCCCATTTTCCCGGGATGCGTAAAGGACGTGTAGCGAGACAAAGCTGAAGTCGGCGGTGAGATCGATGCGTTCGGTGAAACGGTCGCGAGGATAGCTTGGGTAAGCGAGCTGAGTGATCACCCTTCGAAAAACCGGCCAGAGCGTGCCGAGAATTTCTCCGGACTTGGCGTCGGACTTGAGTCGGCTGCGAGCACGCGCGGTCGTTTCCAGAACCCGCGCATTGATTACTATGTCGGTCTCGATCGGTTTCAGTTCCGTGTCGAGGCGCACCTCACGCGTAGCCTCGCTCGGCACGTTCGACGTCGCATGGAGGTGGATCGGTGTTGCCGCATTGGAACGATTGCCATGGAGCAAACGGTCGAGAACGGCAGCGACGGCCGGTTTCGTATCGAGGCAGGTAACGAGGATTTCGAGCGCCTCGTTCAACCACGTCGCCCACTGCGCCGAGTCATGGTGCCGCGGTTGGAAACGCAGAAACTTTTCCGCTGGACGGCAAATGACATCGATGTCGAGCGTCTGGTCGCGGCGGGCGTCCCACGGCAACCCGAGATATTCGACCCAGGCTTCCGCCGTGCCAGAGAACACCGTCGTCGTCCGTTCCGTCTGAATGCGGCGCTCGAGTTCTGGCTCATCAGCCGCATTCCCGTCGTCCCACCCGCCGAAGCGGGAAAAGAAAGACTCGAGATCGAACAGCGAAGCCATGTCGCGAGAGGTTTACCGGGACGCGCAGGGTCGCAAGCTCAGAGCTGGCCCAGCAGTTCCCGCCAGCGCGTCCAGGCGGCGTCGCGGGCGGCCTTGTTTTCTTCGCTTGCGTCCGGGCTCTCGGCGGACCGCATGAATCCATGCCCGGCACCGGGGTAAATGACCGGCTCAAACGTTTTCCCGGCCGCTCTCATCGCCGCCTCCGTCGCCGCAACCGTGGACGTCACCCGCGCATCATTTTCGCCGTAAAATCCGTAAACCGGGCCGGTGATGCCGGAGACCGCATCAGCGTCAGACGGCCCGCTGCCGTAAAAAACGTAGCTGGCCTTGAGATCGGGATTGGCGCACGCGTATTCGAACGATTTGGTCCCGCCCCAGCAGAAACCGGAGACAGCCAGGATCCCGCTTGCCGCGGGCAGCGCCCGTGCGTAAGCCGCCGCAGCGTCGAGGTCCGCCATAACCTGCTCGGTTGGCAACCCGGAAATCGCCTGCCGCGCCGCATCCACACCGTCGAAAGTTTGACCGGAAAGAAAATCGGGGGCGATGGCGATCACCCCGGCTTCCGCGAGCTGGTCGCACACACTGCGGACCCAGTCGGTGAGCCCGAAAATTTCGTGAATCACGAGTACTACGGGGGCTTTGCCGCTGATCTCGGGATACACGACAAAACATTTCAATTTGCGATCACCGCTCGAAATCGTGACCCACTCACCGTGCCGGGGCGACTTTTCCAGTCGCTCGATCGCGGCGTCCTGGGCGGCGGCGGAAAATGCCGCGAGGGCGAGCAGAGCGAAAGCAATGGCGGGGATCTTCATGATTCGCAGGGTATCACACGTCAGCGATTCAGCCAGCAGCGCCGGTGCGTCGCAACTCCACTCCGTTGATTTCGGCGTGAGACCTTCGGATGGCTGCCGCCAGATCGTCGATCTGGATTGGCTTGGTCAGAAATCCATCCATGCCGGAATCCAGGCAACGTCGCGCATTTTCCGGAGTGGCGTCGGCCGACAGTCCAATGATGCGCAACCAACGGCCCTTGCCGGCCTCGCGCTGCCGCAATCGCTGCGTTGTCTCACGGCCATCGATGCCGGGCATCAGGATATCCATCAGCACAAGGTCGAATGCCCGCGCTGCCGTGAGCTCGAGCGCTTCCTCACCGTGCGTGGCCACGGCGGGGGAATAGCCCATTTTTTCCAACAATCGGCAAAGTAATTGGCGGTTCGTCGGCACGTCGTCGACGATGAGAATGTTCAGTGGATATTCCGCCGCCAGAGCCGGAATCACCCGACCGGGCAACGCCACGATCGCGGTGTCGGCGCTGCAAATTCCGGCTGCAAGGCGAAAAGTGAACGTCGAGCCCCGGCCCGGCCGGCTGGCCGCGGTGATGTCACCTCCCATTAGTCGGCAGAGATTGCGCGAGATCGCCAGGCCCAGACCCGTGCCTCCATAACGCCGGTGCACGCTAACGTCCGCCTGTCCAAAGGGCTCAAAAATTCGCTCGAGGGCGTCGGGTTCGATTCCGATGCCGTCGTCGGATACGGCGGTGTGCAAAGTGACCGTATCTGAGTCGAGACGGGTCACTGCGATCAATACACACACCGCGCCGCGATCCGTGAACTTGACCGCGTTGCCGACGAGGTTGAGTAAAATCTGCTGATAGCGGGTGACGTCCAGCCGGAGCTGGTGGGGCACGGAATCTTCGACGATCAGCTCCACCACGAGACCCTTGCGCTCAGCGGCACGCCGCAACCCGGCCAGTGCGCTGCTCGCCGCCTCCCGGATGTCGGCCACGACCGGCTCAAGCTCGACGTTGCCGGATTCGATGCGGGAAAAATCGAGCACTTCGTTGATCAACCCGAGGAGGATGCGCCCGCTCGATTGGATGGCCGCCGCGTGGCTGGCAATGGGATCCGGCGGGGACTCGGAAAGAATCAGATCGGTAAATCCGATGATGCCATTCAGCGGGGTGCGCATTTCGTGGCTCATCACGGCGAGAAACGTCGATTTGGCCTCGCTGGCCGCCGCCGCCCGCTGTTCCGCCTGTCGGGCTTCCTCGATCAGACTGGTTGCCACCCGCCGGTGTTCGCGCAGTTCTTCGGCCTGAATCTGGAGAATGGCATGAGCTTCGCGCAGCGCGTCGTCGGCCACCTTCCGGGCCATCGCTCCCCCGAATCCCCCGGCCGCCGCTTCCAGAAGTTGAATCGTTTGAGGCATCCAATTTCCGGCCTCACGGCAATCGTCAAATCCCACCATTCCGGCCAATATTCCGCCGGACCGAATTGGCACCGCAGCGATGGAGAGGATGCCCTGCGGTTCGAGGAGAATTCGCTCGGCCTCATCCAATTCCGCCACGACTCCCACCACCGGAAGTCCAGTCTCGAGCTCCGCCTGCCACCTCGGGCAGATCTCGGCGAAACACATGTTCTGCAGAGCCGGATTATCGATCTGCGGCTCGATGCCGTCCGCGGTCCATTCGTATTTCTGACTCCAGACCATGGCCCCGCCCTCCGGCGTGTTGCACTCGAAAATATAAACCCGGTCCACCCGGGCCGCGCGGCCAATTTCCGCCAGCGCTCCCTGCATCGAAGCGTCGAAATCACCCGGCTGAAGCAGGAGCCGCAAAGCTCCAGCAATTCCTGCCAGCAACGACGCATCGGGAGGATGGTCCATCGCCGTCAGCCGCCCGTCAGCCGGGTCAGGATCGCTTTCTGCGCGTGCAGCCGGTTCTCGGCCTGCTGAAAAATCGTGCCTGCGTGGGCCTCGAGGATTTCTTCCGTGATCTCCTTGCCGCGGTAGGCTGGCAGGCAATGCATCACCAGCGCACCGGGCGCACTTTCAACGATCGCATGGTCGATCTGGTAGCCGGAGAGCTGCGCAATGCGGAACGAGGACTCCTCTTCCTTGCCCATGCTGATCCAGACGTCGGTGTAGAGAACATCCGCGCCTTCGGCAGCGGCCCGCAAATCCGTCGTGACCGAAATGTCCCCTCCCACCCGCGCAAGCAAAGCCCGGTCGGGCTGAAACCTAACCGGGGCCGCGATCCGCAGTCTGAAGCCGAGCCTCGCCGCGGCCCAGATCCACGACCGCGCCACGTTGCAGTCACCATCGCCGATAAAACAAACCGTGACCCCGTCGAGGCTGCCCCGCAGTTCGCTGATTGTGAAAAGATCAGCCAGGATCTGGCACGGATGCTCCTCGTCGGTGAGTGCGTTGATCGTGGAAATGCCGCTCGCGTCCGCAAAAATTTCGACATCCTCCTGCGCGAACGTCCGGATCACGGCTCCGTGAAGCATTCGCCCCATCACCCGCGCGGTGTCACGAATCGGCTCGCCCCGGCCCAGCTGGATGTCGGCGGCCGACAAAAACATCACGTCGCCACCAAGCTCGCGGATGCCGACCTCGAAACTCACACGCGTGCGAGTGGACGATTTGGAAAAAATCAGCGCCCAGCATTGGTGCCGCAGCGGATGCGACGCGTGGTTACCACGGGATTTTTTCATCACCGCCGCCAGTTCGACGAGGCCAAGGATTTCGTCCCGGGAAAGCGATTCGATGGAGAGCAGGTGCTTCACCCGGAAAAATCTAGCCGCCCCTCCACCCAACACGCAAGCCCGTGGTCCCCCTTACCATGGCGCACGCGTTGATCTGCGGTCATCGGCGACGCGGCTTCCCCCTTGCCATCACGGGGTTGGGCTGCGAGCGTTTTCTTCCAACGGGCGTGCACCCGATGCATCGCCTGCCAATCCTCACACGTAAGGCCAAATACGATGAAAACGATGCCCATCTCCCAGCAGGTCGCTGCCCGCACCTTCCCGCCCTTCAGCCTCGCCCGTCTCCTCCGCGGCACGTTTGCTCCGAAACGCGGCCAACGGATCGCGATTCTCATCGACCTCGATGATCCTCACGCGATCCAGGATTTTCAGTTCCTCGACAATCCCGATCTCTCGATCCAGCGGAACGCGTACCAGCACTTTTACCTCGAGCTCCAGGACGGCGTGCTCGACGAACTCGGACTCCAGGGTGGCGAAATTTTTGCCTACGAAGTGACCGGCGGCAGCAATCTCGACCTGCCGGATCTCGCCGTGACTCCCGAGGGTCGCGAGGTGAGCCTCGAGCGCGACGTTTATTCGCAATACGACATCATTCTTTGCATCTCGACCTACTCGGCGACGGCCCCGCTCACGGCCTTTGCGAAAAAGTATGGCTTCCGCGGTGCCACGTTGCACGGCGTGAACCAGATCATTCTCTCGAGCGGACTAGCCGTGAATTACGACGAGGTGAGTGTGGACGCCGAAAAATTGCGCCTCGGCCTGACCCGGGCCGACTGGGTCGAGATCGACTTCGCGTTCGAAGACCAGAAATTCACGCTCCGCCTCGTCCTCGACGGCCAGGAGGCGCAAAAAAGCCACGGCCTCTGTCGCGGCGATGAACCGGACGTCGCGAATCTGCCCGCCGGCGAAGTCTATTTTGTGCCGACCGGTGCGGAAGGTGAATTCCCGATGAAATACGAGGACGGCACCATCGGCCTGATGAAGGTCGCCAACGGCCGCATCCAGAGTGCCGAGCTGCTTCGCGGCAATCCGGAGACGATCAAAGCCCACAATACCAAACTCACGAGCGATCCGGTCACCGGTGAACTCGGCGAGCTTGGATTCGGCACCCAGCTTCTACCGGTCTCGGGACGCGACATTCAGGATGAAAAAATCCGCGGCACGATCCACGTCGCCACCGGTCGCAGCGACCATCTCGGCGGATCACTCACTCCGGAAAAATTTTCGAACCACCAGAACGCGACACACGACGACATTCTTTTTGCGCCCCACAAGACGCCCGAGATCAACGTGAGCCAGGCCCGTATGCACCGCGATGGCCGGGTGGAAATCCTCATCGAAAGTTTCGAACCGTCGGATTATCTGAATTCCCTGGTTGCCTGATCTCCAGCGCGTGTCGTCACCGTACGAATCGCGGAAGCTGCTTGGGGAATACCTGCTCTTCCACTTCGGCAGCGCCGGGGAAATCCTTGGCTCGCTGCCGGGGCCAACGGAAGCGGTTGCATTTGCCACCCGACTCGTCAACGAGCTGCTGGATCCCAGTCAACTTCCGACGGATGCAGCTGCCCTCGATGTCGGTTGCGCCGTGGGCGGGTCAACTTTCGAGCTGGCTCGCCACGCGGTCAGCGTTACCGGAATCGATTATTCCCACACGTTCGTTGGAGCGGCACGCATCCTCGCGGAATCCGGCAGCCATTCGTACGAGAAAGTGGTTGAGGGCGGAATTTCCGATGCCGGGATCGCTCGCGTGCCCACAGAAATTGACCGCTCCCGCGTTGTTTTTGAGCACGGTGACGCGACCGCGTTACGCGCAGATTTGGGAATCTTCGACGTGGTGCTTGCGGCAAATCTGCTCTGCCGCCTCCCGGATCCACACGCCTTTCTCGACCGGCTGCCGTCGCTCGTCCGTCCCGGCGGCCAGTTCTTGCTAACGACCCCATTTACGTGGCTGGACGAATACACCCCTCGCCGGAACTGGATCGGTGCCACCCCGGAATCCGGCCGGAGTTTTGCCGTCCTCAAAGAATTGCTCGATCCGCACTTCACCTTGCAGCACACCGTCGAACTTCCATTCTTGATCCGTGAACACTCCCGAAAATTCCAATATACCGTCGCCCTCGGCAGCCGCTGGATCCGGCGCTGATTCCGACTGGGAGAATCGTTACCGTCTAAACGACACGCCTTGGGAAAAAGGGGCCTCCGCGCCTCCGCTGCTCGCGTGGCTCAAGAACAACTCACTGACCGGCCGTGTGTTGGTGCCCGGCTGCGGCTCAGGGCACGACGTTCGGGCTCTCGCCCAAGTCGGCGCTGAACCCGTCGGACTCGACATCGCGCCGTCGGCAATAAAGCTTGCGGAGGCCAGACCTCGGGTGGGTTCTGAAAATTATCGGATCGGCGATCTGTTTGCACTCCCCGATGACCTGCGGAATGCGTTCGATTGGGTTTTCGAACACACGTGCTTTTGCGCGATCGATCCATCGCTGCGAACAGATTACGTCGATGCCGTGGCGGACTGCCTGCGGCCGGGCGGCAATCTGCTCGCGATTTTTTACCTCGATCCCGGGCACGACCACCCGGGCGATGGTCCGCCGTTTGGTTCCAGTCGCGCCGAGCTCGATGCCCTCTTTTGTGACCGTTTCGAAACGCTCAGCGAAGAAATTCCGATGATCGCATACGCCGGACGTGAAGGTCGGGAGCTGCTTCGCGTGTTGCGCCGTCGCTGACCGCTACGGCGCAATCTCCACCGCGAGGCGCCGCAGATATTGATGCGAATAAATGCCCGTGCGGTGCCCATCCCCCCAACGCGGTTGGAACCCATAACCACCGACAAAATCATAGCCCGCTAGCTCGAAACTCGCCGGACCGTATTCATTCTGCGGTCGCATCACGCGTCCCAGCACGTCTGGCTCACCACCGCATGATGCGCAAGGACACGCGCGGCGCAGCGCTTCCAGCGGGAAATACGTCTCCACTCCATCGGACCACGAAATCGCGAGTTCGCTGCCGATTTTTTGGACGAGTGACGGAGTGATCATGTCGGCGGTTTAACCCGGACGCTCGTCGATCATTCTCGCGAAGCAAAGCCGCAAATCTCACGGCAGGCCTCTGCAGGGTCGGTATTCCCCCTCGGGGAGAATACGGACTCTCCCGCGTTGTCGGGATCTGCACAGAGGAACATCCTGGAGAAGTCGTAAAGGCCAACCGGAACAAACTCAGCACCGCACGAAACCATGCTTATCTTCACCGTCATCCTCGCAATTGTATTCATCAATTTGCTCATCATGCTGATGTTCCGTGCGGTCGAGCCGCGCAAAACGTACGAAGAGCTGGCCTACGAAAAACGTCGCGAAGCATCGGTCAACGCGGCCGACGTGCTGCTCCGTCGAGCGCATTGACTGGCGCTCAATAGTTGACCCCGGCTTCCCGGAAAGCCGCACATCATTTTGAGAAGGGTGATCCACTGGGATCACCCTTTTTTCTGCCCCGAAGTGGCAGATTCGGTTTGGCGTTCTGGACACGTCGCCGGAGTATTAGTTTGAAGTTAATCGGTCCGCGGTTGACCCCGCTCGATGGTGGCGATATATGGACACAGTAATGACAGTTCGGGGGCTTTACCATTGCCTTGGCCGCCATGTCACAACCCTCGCCCCATGAACATCGTGATCTTCGCAACCGTCGGCGGCCTGACTCTCGTCGGATTGATCATGCTTGCCATCGGCATCGGCAGTGCCCCGGAAGCTTTCGAAGACGAAAAAGGTTTTCACACCGGACCGGACGAAGACGCGACCCGTCAGCAATCATCCGCAGGAGATCAAACTCCCGACGATTTCGATAAAGTCACACCGGCTTGAGAACTTGCTGCCGCAGCGGCTTTCGATTTTCGGACACCCGCGCGTAAATTCCGGTCAGCTCGCGGAGATGATGCCGGAGTTGGAAACGCTCTTCGGCGATGGCCCGGTGATTCGGCTGACCGCCGGAACGAACAGCGGTCGCCCATGCCGTGATCTTTTGCGAGAAACCGTCCGCATCGCCCGGTGAGACAATGGCGAAATGAGTGAGCCCTTCGCCGGCCAATTCCCGATTGCCAGGAGCATCGCTGGTGATGAGCGGCAGGTCCGCAGCGAGAGCTTCGAGCAATGCGAGGGAAAATCCCTCGTATTTCGAAGGCAGGATAAACCCGTCGATCGCCTGATAAAATTTCGTCGGCTCGGCTGTGAAGGCCAGCCGCGTGATCCGGTGCGTGATGCCGAGTTGCGTTGCTAGTTTATCGAGCGCTCCGTCGAGTTCGCCTTCTCCGACGTGAAAGAGGTAGAGATTCGGATCTTCCGCGGCGGCCTTTGCGAAGGCGTGATACAGCGTGACCGGATCTTTTTGCGACGAAGAACGTCCCATAAAACCGAGGATCAAGCCACCCGCTGGCAAACCATGAGCCCGGCGGATCCGCAGCTTTTCGTCCAATGCCGCTGGCCGGAATCGGGAAGTATCCACACCGTTCAACAGCAGGGCGACACGGTCATCCGGAATCCCCAGCCGTTCCGTTGCGTATGCCTGCTCACCGCGCGACGTGGCCACCACCGTGCCGGCTTTCCCGAAGATCCGCTCGATTCCATCGTAAACTCCGTCAATGAATCCGCGCTCCGGGCGCATGCCCGCAAAGGCGTGTGGATGATACACCTGCGGCGTGGTGACTCCGCAAAACCGCAAGACTCGCGCCAGCACGCCCGCCTTGGAACTATGACTGTGGATCACGTCGGGCTTGAGGCGCACCACCATCCGCCAAAGTCGAAAAAATGCGGACACGTCGGCGAACTGCGGAAAATTCGAAGTCCGCAGATTCAGCACGGAGCCACCACTGCGCTCGATCTCGGCAAGCAGAGAACCAAGTCGAACCGTGTGTCTCCGATCCGAATACGCGAGATGAACTTCGATGCCCTCATCGATAAGAAATCGACAGAGCGTATCGACGTACTGCGCAACCCCACCGATTCCGGGTTCGGAGACGATCAGAATTTTCATGCCGCAACCTCCGCCGGGCTCGATTGCTCGCTGAGCACGGATTCATACACTTCGAGCAACTCGGAAATGTGGGCAGCGGTTGTCCACGGATCGTCCCAATACCAACGCGAAGCCGCACTTCCAAGTCCGGCTGCCAGCGTATCATCGTCCCGAAGCTCCCGCAGTCGGTCCGCCAGCGACTCCGCGGAACCGTGACGGAAGTGCAGCCCATTGACACCGTCGCTGATAAAATCCGTCGCCGCGCAGCCGTCGGCGATGAGCGCGGGTACACCGGCAGCGGCCGCCTCGATCACGACCATTCCGAGTGTTTCGTACCACAGCGGTGGAAAAACCAGCGCGCGGGCGCGCAGAAGATTTTCACGGATTCCTTTTGCTGAAAGCCAGCCGGTGAATCGCGCGTTCGGGCACATTTCCCGCAGTTCCGGCAGCAGATCGCCGTCCCCGATGAACGTCGCCGGAACGCCGGACAAACGCACGGCCTCCGCGAAGAGCCGCACCCCCTTTTCTTCACTGAATCGACCGATGAACACGAACTCGCGGTTGGTCACCACCGGTGCCATGCCGGTGTCGATGCAGTCCACGGGATTTCGCACCACCGTTGCCCTCGCTCCCACCGGCAGGTGGGGGTGCAGGATGTTCAAACTGAAATTCGAAACGCCAACAAAGTGAGCTGCCCGTCCGGGCACGCGCAGCAGCTGATTCTGGATCATGGTCCGCACGTTGCGCCACATTTTGTGGGCCATGCTGTGGCGGTCGCAATCGCACGTGAGGCACGCAACCGTGCCCGGAGTGAGCCCGCATATTTCTCCGCGCCCGTGCACGTACAGACTGCCATTCGGACACGCGATGAAGAAGTCGTGCAGCGTGAGCACGAGCGGAAAGCCGGCCTCGAGCACCGCTCCAAGCGCGAAAGGTGACATCGCTTTCGTCCAGCTGTGCGCATGCACCACCGTCGTGCCGGGATTGTGCTCCGCGAGCACGCGGCGAAGTCCCGTCACCGCGTGACCGTTGAACAATCCGGTCGCCATCGCGCGTAGCGGATTGGGATCTTTCAAATGTTCCGATTGCTCGAGGCACACCACCCGCACACCGGGCGTCGCCGCCAATTCCGCGTCCACCGGTCCGACGCAACTGAATACGGTCACCCCGATCCCGCGCGCCGCCAAACCTTTGGCGGAAGCAAGCGCCACCGCGGTGGAGCCGCCGTTGACTGAAGCGTGGTCGTTCAGAATGACGACATTTTTTACTGAAGATGTCACGCTGCCGCCCCCTCCCCGGCCAGCACTTGATAGCTGGTGCGAAATCCATGGCGGCGGATCCGCTTTAAATAGCGTGGCAGGTTCGCGATCCGGAATTTGAGCCGCGCCAGTTGCAGCATTGGCCGCGGAATGTGTTCCGGCAGATGCCGCGCCACGATGTCATCCTGTTCGCGCATGGTGAGCCGCGTGTCGCCCGAGAGCTGCCCGCTGCGCACCCGGAAGGCCGCGACGCGCGTCGCGTAATTGCGGAACGCGTTGCCGTGATCATACGCCCGAAGCCAGAAATCCAGATCCGCGCACAGTCGGTAACGGGTGTCGAATCCCCTCAGCCTTCGCACCGTGTCCCGGTGGAACAGCATACCCTGCTGCATCAACGGACTGATCCCCTGTTTCAACAACGCGGGAATCCATCGCGGCGAACGTTCCGTCGTGACCATGCCGACTACCAAACCTGTTTCGTCAACGAGATCGACGTCGCCGTAGGTCACCGGCTCGGGTCGGGTGCGGCGGAAGTGAGCGACCGCCACCTCACCAAAACCCGGCAAGAGGTGATCGTCGTCGTTGATGTAGGTGAACCAATCCCAACCATCTGGAACGGCCGCCAGCCCACGATTGATCGCCCCGTAAATGGCACCCTCGCGCCCGGCGTCTTCGACGACCTTGGTCCACGGATACCTCGCTTGCAGCGCCGCCACCCGGGCCTGCGGAGTGGAGATCACGTGCAGTGTCGGGACCGGAAGCTTCACGACCGAAGCGATCGTTTCGTCGAGATACTCCGATTCGCCGAGGGTCGGTGTGATGACAAGGATGCGGTTTGATTCACTCATGGTGATGGTTGGGTTGCGATGGTGGCGGGACTTCCCGGATGGTGATGGTCGTTTCGGTGGCGTCAAAATCCGGGTTGGCGGAGGGCCCGGGGTCGACGGAAAAATCGATGACGTCACCGGCGCGGACGTTGCTCACAAAATCAAAGGATGCGGCCACTGGCTCGGAGCCGCCGAGAGTACGTTCCCAGACGCGGTCTCCTCCGACTGCGATGCTGGCACCGACTCCACTTGTGCGCTCGTCGCAACGGAACTCCCCGGCAAGCCGCACAAGGGCAGCCCTCTCACTCCGCCACCGACGCACCGCCTCGACCGGATCGCCGTTTTGCGCAGCCGGATGTTGTCCATCCGCCGAAATCGCCAGCGAACGCAATTCTCCACCCCATTCCGTCTGCCAATCGGTGGCACGCCATTCCGGAAGAGTTTCGTATCTGCCTTCTGCACCGACCCGGTATCCGTAACTCCAGCCGTGAGCGCCCTGCTCCGCTGCGAAATCCCGCTGCGAGCACGCTACCACGACGCCGGCATCCGGTTCAGGCCAGTCGCTGACCGGACCGGCGACAAAAACGGGGAATTCTCCGATCTCGAAATCACCGACCACCGCGCGGCTTTCGCCCAGCAGATTGGTCACCAAAGAATCCGGCCCGAACGAAACGGTCGTCGGTTTTAATGACCAGATCACGCGCTCCTCCACTCCGTCCGGCTTGCGGAAACGCAGCGAATAAAAGTCCGAACGCGTCGAATCGCGCCCCACGAACACGGCACCGTCGAGTCGCTCACGCAGCGCGATCAACGCAAAATAAGCAGCCTTCGGCGTGTAGCGGTCATCGTTAAAAACGAGCCCCATATTTTCGAATCCGCGCGTGTCGCGAAATGGGTACCAATAAATCCGCTCGACCCCGGCCGAGAATAGCAGCGCCATCGCGCGTACGAGGTAGGCGGCCTGGCGTTCTTCGTCGAAACCCGGAATGCCCGCATTCCACCCAATTTCCGTGACCCAGATCGGCTTGGATTTCCCCCCATTGAATCGTGCGATCAAATCCCTCAACCGCCCGACTTCAACCTCGATTCCCTCCGGAGGCCGCCGGGTTCGATACGGATGAATCGATACCGCATCCATGAAATCCAGCGACCCCGTGGCAAAAAGTCTTTCGAAATACGGCAACGGCACGCCCGCCGTCGCGCCACCCGCAATGATCACGTCAGGCCGCCTCGCCTTGATTGCGGAAGACGCCGTGCGCAGAAGCCCAGAATAAGCGGCCGCCCGATCGGCGGTCGCCGGACCTTTGCAAAACGTGCCGTTGAACTCGTTCCAGATTTCCACCGCCTGCACCTGGTCACCAAACTTCCGGAGAACCTCCGTCGCATACCGCGCGTAGCCATCGAATCCCGCCTGCGTGTGCGGCGTCTGACCCGCGTCGTAATGGTTATTCGCAAACGTCAGCGCAATCATCGGCGAGATGTCCGCACCCTCAAGCGCCGCCATGTACCGCTCGAATCGCTCCGGAAAACGGAACTGTCCGCGCTCCGGCTCCACCTCATTCCAATACAATTCGTCGCGCACCGTCGTCAGGCCTGCCATCCGCAACCGCGGCACGAGATCGACGTCCCACCCGTGCGCAAAGTGTGTCATCACACCGACCGTAATCGGCCCACGCGGAGAATCGTCCGCTGCCGCCGCCCCCGCCGCCGCTGCCAGCGCGACGACTATGGCCGCAAAGCGAAGATCGACGTTCATCGGTCACCTCCGTTGTCCGCCTTGCGAAAATTCGACCAACACGCATTCGACGCCCGGTCGATCACGTCGACTGGACGCAGCGGTTTGCAAGGGACGCCGGCGGAGACGTGATTTGCCGGGAGGTTTTTCACCACGACGGATCCGGCCCCAATGATCGCGTTATCCCCCACCGTGACGCCCGAACAGATCGTCACCCGCGTACCACACCACACACCGCGACCGATCACCACCGGCCGGACGACCGGGACCAGATTCACCAGATCGTGCGTGCCGACGTTGACCATCAATCCGGCGGCCGAGAGAAAATCGTCACCGATCCAGATGTCGGTGCCGTAGGCCGTAAGGTGCGTGCCCGGTCCAAGCACAGCGCGGTTTCCAAGGTGTATCCGCCGCGGATGGTCGATCCAGCTTCCGAATCCAAACCAGACATCATTGGATGGGCAGTCCACCCCCATACGCCGCAGCGCCCAGGCTTGGATTCTTCCGGACGGCTGCTGGCCGGGCTGGCTGAGCGCACCGACAGCGTTGATAAACTGCATCAGAATGAGCTGCAGCAAACGTCTGAGACACGTCCGCAACACGTGCGCGAAACGCATCATCGCCGATCGCTTCGGGAAATTGACCGGCTGTGCCAGGACCTCCGCGTTCATTGCAACCCCGGATTTTGCGCCGCTCGAACGGCGAGATACGGTCCACTCGCCACGTCACCCGCTTGACGGCGCTGACTTTTCAAATATCGATGCGCCTCGATAACGCTGCCCGCGAAGCCGAAGGGGAGATATCCAAGCAACAATCCGAGCACGACGCCCTCGCCTCCAAGCGGTCGAGCCAGCAAGATCATCAACGCCGTGCTCAGAATCGCGCTGCAAACGAGATACGTCGTCAGTCTCCGCACTTCCGACACACCGGCGAGCAGATACCCGAACGGTTGCTGGAGAAACACCACCGCATTCCACGAAAAAAGCAGCCAGAGCAGCGTCGCTCCCGGCACGACCTGACTTTCGCCAACCCACAGGCGGATGATATCGCCCGCAAAAAACGTCAGCGCCGCCATTGGCAGGATCGTCAACAAAACGACCGCACGAATCGAGTTGCCAAGCGTCGCTCTCATGCCGGCGAATTCGCGCTTCGCTTTTGCCCGCGAGTACGCCGGCCAAAGCGGCAGCATGAATGCGTTCTGAATCATCGCGCAGAGATTGAAGAGCCGCTGCGCCAGGTTGTACGGCGTCACCGCCGCAGCCCCGAGTGTGGCCGAGATCACGACTTGCGGCAGCGCGAATAGCACCGCCACGAGAATTTGCTGCACGCTGAAAAAGACGCCCAACCCGAGCAACTCTCGCAGGCATTCAAAACGAAGGCGTAGAAGCCCCATGCCCCACCAACGGAGTTGATGAACCTGCACAACCAGCAGCACGACATTCGCAAGGACAAGTGCGCCTTGCGCTGCGATCACAATGGCAATCAGCCCCCAACCGAATTGCGCACCAAGAGCGACTAAGCCAAGCGCGGTCACACTCCCCGTCGCAGTGGCCAAGTTGATCATCCAGCCTTCCTGCCGCCCAAAGGCCAGTCGCTGCCCGAGTCCGAAAGGAAAACCCACGCAAAATATCACCACCAGTGCGAGAGCCGCGTAAGGAGCGGCCGCTATGGTGTCCGAATCCACGAGGTGGAAAACTGCGGCAAGATCGATCTGCAAAACCGCAACACTCAAAACCGCGCCCAGCCCAAGCCCGACGAGGGTGAGGAACAGAAACGCCGTGGCAAACAAGTCACGTGCGGCCTCGGAACCGTCGTTCGCCAACGACTCCGCCACCCGATTCTGAACCCCGGCGCCCAGGCCGAGATCGGCGAAACTCACAAAACTCGTCAGACCCATCACCGTCATCCAGAACCCGAACGCCTCCGTTCCCAGGCTGTGCATCACGAGCGGCACCTGCGCGAGCTGACACGCGATCCCCACACCGCGCGCCGCCAAGGACGTCGCGAAAAACGCGATCAGCTCCCGCGGTGGTTTCGCCAAGCGTCCGGTGATTTTTTTGACGATCGGGTAATCGAATTTCACGCCGCCTCCTCCCCTCTGCGCGAGGCGCGACTCTCCGCCACGAGAATGAGCACCAGCCCGGTCGCCATCGCGATGTAAACTCGGTGCGCACCCGAGAAGGGGCTCAGGAACAGATGCCATGCCGCCAGCAGCAGCGACATGGTGTAGAGCGGTGCCAGTCGATCCCACGGACGTCGAAAGACGATGAACCACAGTCCCCAGCCGAGTCCGGTCGCGTAGACCAAAAAGAACGCCGCGCCAAAAATGCCCCCCTCGGCTAGTGCGACCAGGATTTGCGAATGCAGCGAAACGGATCCCGGCTCGCTGTTGGCCTCCGCGAATCCTCCGACGCCCGCGATCCGCGCCGACTCGATCTGGATCAGAAAAAAATTGTCATAGACGTCGCTATTGCTGAACCACGACCCATGCCCGATCAGCGGTGATTCCTGAAACGCCTCGATTGCCGCCTGCACCATCGCCGTGCGGCCAATGTCGGAGCGAGTTGCACGTTTTTCGGCACCGTCCTGCGTTTGCTGATAAACAAAAAATACGCCCGAGATCGCAATGGCCGCCCCGAGCGGCGCGACCCAGATGCGCAGGGCCCTCGGCACCATCTGAAGTGCCGTCACCGCCGCCACCAGTACGCACAGCCCGCCAAGACTTCGGAAATCCATCCCAAAATTGACCAGCCCCATGGTCATCGCGCCACCGACGGCCGCGAGCGGTCCGAGCACAGGTGCCGCGAGCAGCGCCAGATTGGTGAGCGGCAACGCCAGCCCGAATTTCCAGATGTCACCAAACAACGCGCCGAACGCGAGCGCGCTCACGGCATCTCCCAATCCCGAACCCACCAGCATCCACACGAAGTTCCGCGGATGGCATCCGACGAGAAACGCCACGACCACCACGTCGATGCCGAGAAATCCCATGCGTGCCCAGCCCCGCAACATGTCCCGCTGCGCACTGTCGCGGTAAAAATCGGAGACGACGTAGGCGGCAATCGCCAAGCCCTGGGCAGCCAGCAACATCCAAAAATACGGCTCGCGCAGCCCATCGTTTGGCCACGTCCGGTTCAGCAGAATGCAAAGCGCCAGCCACCCGGCCACGAGCATCAGGACGCATTCGCCGACCGGCATTTCTCCGACCAGCGAAACCGTGAACGGTGTAAAAAACCCGACGGCCAGCGAGATTCCGGCCGACCACGGTAGCGCCGGCCGCGCCGCGAGCGCCAGTCGTCCGGGAGCAATCGAGCCAGCTGGCGTCATGCCGCCACCTCCTGCCGCTCATCCACTCCGGTGATCCGCCGGAGCGCTCCGACGTATTCGGAACAAAAAACTCGCCAGTTCAGCCGCGACTCGTATTCCGCAAAAGCCCGACCGCACATCGCGAGGTAATCACTCTCTCGCGAGTACACGCGTGCGATGGCGTCAGCGTAATCGACCGCCTCCGCTTCGAGCGGCAGAAGGATTCCATTCCCACCGGAACGAATGATCGACGGAATGCCGCCCGTAGCCGCAGCAACCGCCGGCACTCCGAAGGCATTTGCCTCGGCGAACGTCATGCCATAGGCCTCGGCCCGTGACGGCACGAAAACAAAATGCGCGCGCGCAAAGAGTGCTTCGAGCGCCGCGCGTTGTTCGGGCACACGCGGGCTGAGCAGTCCGTGCGCGGTGATCCACTGATTGCCCGCGTGCATTGGCGGCACCTCGCACCCCACCACATCCAGCCGCACCGGCAACCCCATCAGCGCGAGCCGCTGCGCTGCCGCCACGACGATTTCACCACCCTTGCGCTCCCAGTGCCGGCCGACAAAAAGCAGTCGCAACTCGTCCCGACCGCGGGCCGCAATCCATGCCGTAGCCTGACTTCGCGTGTTTTTCCCGCCGAGATTTGCGCCGAACGGTATCACCCGAACTCGATCCGCTGGCGCTCCGTAAAATTGCACCGCCGCCTGAGCCGCCCACTCGGACGGATAAATTGCCAGTGTTGCCCGCGAGATCGCGTTCGCCTCCTGGCGGTGTGCCTTGCGGATAAATTCCGCCGAGAGCCGGGTAAAATCCCAGTAATAATCCAGCATGTTCGCGAACGTCGCATCCGCACAGAATGTGATCGGACGATCCGTCGTGAGCAGCGACACCGCTTCGCTGCCTGGACTGAAAACCGCGTCGTAAGCGACACCGCGTGTTCGCGTAGAAAATTCGTCCGCCATCGCCGCGAGATACGATTGGTCGCGGTCTCCGCGGTGATATCGCCCGACCGCCCGGTAGAGGATTTTTTTTGCCGTTGAAGATCTGGACAGGCGCGAGCCGAGCGGGAAGATCCGCTCGACCTCGACGCCGAGATTTTCGAGCCCGTTCAAAACGGACGCCGGACGGCCCGACTGCACCGCGGGGTTCGCAGCGTCGCGATGGAAGACGTAGGCAATCTTCATGCGCGTCGATCAGCCCGCGTTCTCGCGCTTGAAGAGCGTCATGATCATGATCTGGATGTCGAGCAGCACGCTCCAGTTCTCCATGTAGAAAAGGTCACAACGGATGCGTTCGCGGATGTCCGTGTCGCCCCGCAGGCCGTTCACCTGCGCCCAGCCGGTGATGCCAGGTTTGATGCCATGGCGCGCGTTGTAGTGAGGCACTTCTTCGCGGAACGTCCGAATCGATTCGATGAGCTCCGGGCGCGGTCCGACCAGACTCATGTCTCCCTTGAGCACGTTCCAGAACTGCGGCACCTCGTCGATGTTCCAGCGGCGCATGAAGGCTCCGATCCGCAAGCGACGAGGATCGTTCTTCACCGTCCACGGGCCTGCCTTTTCGGCGTCGAGCCTCATGCTGCGAATTTTATAAATCCAAAAAACCCGCCCCTCGCGACCCAACCGCCGTTGTTTGTAGATGATCGGCCCGGGGCTCTCGAGGTAGACGAGCGTGCCGAAAATCGCGACCATCGGTGCGGTCAGCACAAGTCCGGCAATTCCGCCAACGACATCGGTGATCCGTTTGATCACCACGGCGAACGGCGAATCGAGCGGGAGCCGGGAAACACCGATCACCGGCACACCACTCACCGTTTCGAGATTCAGCCCGAGCTGCAGAATTTCGAAACAACTCGGAATAATTTTGAAACTGATCAGCTGCTTTTCGCACTGGTTCGCCAGCGCGATAATTTCTCCGTCAGGTGGATTGGTGTCCGCCACGATCACGATCTCGACCTTGCCAGGCAGCAGCACATCCCGGATCGCGTCGTAATCACCGAGCCTCCGGATGCCCTCCAACGGTTGGGCTCCGTATTCGCCAAGAGCTGAAGGGAGGCAGCCGACGATCTCGTACGGATGCCGTCGATCCGCGAGGATCGCGCGGGCCAACGCGTTCGCATTCTCCGACCAACCCACGAATAAAATCCGCTGCCGGATGCTGTTGGCGATCGACTCCGTGCTGATCACCCAATGCAGGAGGAAACGCCAGGCCAGCACCGCCGACGTCATGCCCGCAAACGCGATGACCAAAAACACTCGGCTGAATTGCTCTTCGAAACGAAACACCGCCGAGATCGCCGTGTAAGCCACGAGCCAGACCAATGCCGCCTTGGCCACGATCACAACCACCTGCCGCACCCGCAAAAGCGTGTTCGGTTCGTACAGCCGGAAATGAATCAGCAGCAGCACAAAAAGCGCCGCGCCGAAGAGCGTATGTCCGAAATAGTCCGTGAACGAAACGCCCAGTTTCGCGTATTCCGGATAGACCATCGGCGTTTCGAAGCGGATCCAGAAACTCGCCAGAAACGCCCCGAAAACCGCCAACGAGTCGCCCACAAATCCCAGGAACAGGATTTGAAAAGCGAGGTGACGGCTCCTCCTCTCCCGGGTCACGCTGTCCGCAAACCACTCTTCTCCCGCAGCAATTGCATGGTTCATATCGCTTCCTCCATTTTCGCTTGTTTGTTGGCCTGGGGGGCGACTGCACGACTCGGCCGGACATCGCCGGACGAATCGCACTGGGTTTACGAATCGGTCATGAAATTTCGGGTGTGAACTTCAGGGTTGTGGACCGCGGGCCGTTGAAGGCGCGATCCGATTGGTAGGTGTAATAGGCCGCATGGCGGCTGGCGCGGAGCTGGTTGAGCACAAGTCCGGCTGGCGAGCGGCGCGCAACGGTTTCGAGCAATTGCACGGCGCGGGCGATGGTGCGTTTCGGCGTGCGGTGGGCCCGGACCACGAGGCAAACGACGGGAATCTGTTGTGCGAGATGCAGGGCGTCGCTTACCGCGAGAATTGGAGGCGCGTCCACCACGATGCGGTCGAACGATTTTTCGCTCAGGTCGATAATTTGTTTGAGCGTTGCTTTTGAAAGCAACCCGGCCGCGTCCCGGATACCGTGCGGACTGCCGAGCAGCGAAAGATTCGCGATCTCGGTTTTGACGACGGCTTTGCGCCAACTGCGCGGTTTGGACAGCACGTCCGCGACACTCGTCGCGTCGCGCTGAACGCCAAGAACCCGGGACAACTCTGGACGCCGCAAATCCGCGTCGATGAGAAGCGTGCGAAATCCCTGCTGAGCGAGCGCCGCAGCGTAGTTGAGCGAACAGAAGGTCTTGCCCTCTCCCGGCACAGCGCTCGTGAAGAGCACGCTGCGTTGGTCGCCGATTCCCTCGAGCAACGCGAGCGATGTGCGCAGAGACCGAAATGCTTCCGCTTCCGCAGATGCCGACGCGGCGGTCACGAGTGGAGCCTGCCGTCCGATTTGGCCTTTGGTCCGACCCACTGACGTGAGGACGTTAAATCCAGAAACCTCCTCCGCTTCATCGATGGACGCCACGGAATCGTCCAGAGCGTGCAATCCGACGATCATTCCGCAGCCGAGCAGAAATCCCCCGGCGAGCGCCAACGCCAGGATTTTTTTTGGCGCGGGTTTCGAAGGACTGTTTGGCAGCGTGGGCGTGTCGAGTAGTCGCAGGCCGTCGTTGGCAAGGTTATCGACGGCGAGCATTTCCTTCGCGATGTCGAGTTCCTTGAGTCGCTCAAGCACCTTTTCGTAGAGGATGCGGTTGGCCTGAACTTCGCGCTCGAGTGCGCGGTACGGGATCGCGACCCGGTCGAGATTGAGGGCAACTTTTTCCTGCGCGAGCAGCGCTTCATCGAGCGCTTTTTCCTGCGCCAAGGCCGAACGATAATCCTGCTCGATCCGGTCGGCCGATGTCCGCAGAGCGCGTTGCAAAGCAAGAGCCAGTTCACGGGCCCGGTTTGCGGCATTGATTCGATTCGGGTGGATCGGGCCATACGCACCCGACATGTCGGCCAGCTCGGCTTTGCGTTGATTCACCTGACTCAACAGCTCACCAACCTCGTTCGACGCCGCCACTTCCGGAATTTTCAGCAGGGCATCGACGTCCTCTGCGGACAATTTCCGCACGGTTTCGATCCGTGATTCCAACTCGAGTCGGCGCTTCTTTGCTCCGGCGACCTGCTGATTCAGGTCGCGGAGACGATCCACGACGATGTTCTGGCGGTCTTCCAGCGAGACTGCTGATTGCTCGGCGCGGTATTCTTCGAGCTTGCGTTCCGATGCTGCGAGTTCCGCGCCCACTCGCGTGACTTCATTCGTGAGAAATTCCCGGGCGGATTCCGAACCGGATTGCCGCCGCTCCCGCCGCTGCGCGAAAAATTGGTCAACAATGGCCTGCGTAAAACGCTGCGCTTTCTCGGGACTGTGGTCCGCGACCGCAACGGCAATCAACCGCGTGCCGCGCACAAGGCGGACGTGAATTTTTGCCCGAAGCTTTTTTACCAGTTCCCCTTCGGTGTAACTCCCCTCCTCGCGGGGCGGAGCAAACGACTCGTCGTTCGCGAGCCCCTCCCTTTCGATCACGGCGGCGAGGATCGAGTGACTCGCAAACGTCTGTTCGATTGTTTTGAGCTCCTCGGGATCAACGGTCGTTTTGCCCTGCCCACCTTCCGCGGCGAGGTCCGGAGCTCCCGCGCCCCCGCCAGCCTCCGCCTGAAGAATTGCCTCGGAGACGTAAACCGGTGGCGTCCGCTTCAGCCACACCAACGCCAGCCCGACCGCAAGAAACGTGGTCACCGCGATCATCCACGCCCGGTCACGAAACGCTCCGACCAACGCCGGGATGTCGATCGTGGCTTCGGATTTTTTTCGTGGTGGCATCGCGCTCATTCAGTCGTGGTCCTGCTGACGCGTGCCCTCTCAGCAACGGCCATACCAAACGATTTTGCAGCCCATCCAGCCCTCTAAAAAGGGGTGATCAAAAATCGCCGTCGCCGCTTGCGGACCAACGTCTTCCGGAAGCGATCGCCCGCAAACCCGCTTAAAATGGGCGTTTGTGACGATAATGCAATCTGTCTACTTTTACGCAAAAACCTGTCGAGGCCATGCCCACATAGCCGCAAAATCCGCCGGTTTTTGACGCGGACCGCGGGAGAATTCCGACCGATTTTTCCGTCGCGGCGCGGAATCATCCGGGCGATTCTGACCGCGATGACTGATCTTCCCGAGCTGCTCTCGCCCGCTGGCGATTGGGATTGCATCCGTGCCGCGGTCGCACACGGAGCGGACGCGGTGTATTTTGGATTGCCGCAGTTTAACGCCCGCATGCGCGCGGAAAATTTCACGACCGCGGAGTTGCCCGAAGTTTTGCGCTTCCTGCATAACCACGGGGTCAAAGGCTACGTCACGTTCAACGTGCTCGTTTTCACCGACGAGCTGGCGGCCGCGGCCGATCAGCTTCAGTTACTCGAGGCGGCCGGCGTTGACGCCGTGATCATTCAGGATGTCGGCCTTGCCACCCTTGCACGCCGCATCACGCCGGGACTGCGGGTCCACGCGTCCACGCAAATGACCGTGACCTCGCCGGAGGCGGTGGAATTCGCGTTGGAACTCGGCGTTCAGCAAGTCGTGCTCGCCCGCGAGCTTTCAATCCGCGAACTCCGCAAATTCGACCACACGAGGGTCCCATTGGAAGTTTTTGTGCACGGCGCACTTTGCGTCGCGTATTCGGGCCAGTGCCTCACAAGCGAATCGCTCGGCCAGCGCAGCGCCAACCGGGGAGAGTGCGCCCAGGCTTGCCGCATGCCGTACGAACTTATCGTCGACGGCACACTGCGTGACCTCGGCGACCGGCGCTATCTGCTTTCACCACAGGATCTCGCTGCCGTGCGCGAGATTCCAGAACTCATTCAGCTCGGCATTCGCAGCTTCAAAATCGAGGGACGGCTCAAGTCCCCGGAATACGTCGCCGCCGTCACCGATGTTTATCGCAAAGCGATCGACTCGGCACTCGCCAATCAGCCCGCCGAGCCAACATCCGACGACTGGTACCGAATGGAGATGACGTTTTCTCGCGGCCTGTATTCCGGCTGGATGCACGGCGTGAATCACCAGGAGCTCGTGCCCGCTCGATTTGGGAAAAAGCGCGGACCACTGGCAGGCCAGGTCACGCGAACGGGTTATGACTTTGTCGAGATCGACGGCACGCTGCCGATCCGCGCCGGGGATGGTGTGGTGTTCGATACGGGCGGCGATACCAATCACGAATCTGGCGGCCGGATTTTTTCGGTGCAGGGCCGCCGCCTCACGTTCGGCCGCGGCCGCGTCGATCTCACCGGAATCAAACCTGGCGACCGCGTCTGGAAAACCGACGATCCCGCACTCACGCGCGAACTTCTGGCGAGTTTTTCCGGCCGCCTCCCCGCCCGCACCCACCGCAAAATTCCCGTCGATTTTCACGTGATCGGAGCAGTCGGCGGGCCGCTCGTTGTCCGGGCGACGGCGGGCGTAGTCAGCGTCGAGGTGACGTCAGTCCAACCGCTCGTCGCCGCTCGCAATCAGCCGCTGACGCTTGCGCGGCTCGCCGGACAATTCGGAAAACTCGACGAAACTCCCTTCCGCCTTGGTGAATTGACCGCTGATTTTGCGGACGATGTGATCCTGCCGATCAGCGAGTTGAATCGCCTCCGACGCGAAGCGATTTTTAAACTCGAAGCACAACGGCACCCCCCCGTTGCGTCGCCCGCCGTCACCCTCGCTGAGATTCTAAGTGACACGACGCCCACCACTGACTCGACGGCCGACGCGGCACCCGGACTCACCGTGCTCTGCCGCGACCTCGCCCAGGTCGAAGCCGCCCTGGACGCAAACGTCGCGGGAATCCACGTCGACTTCGAAGATATTCGGCGCTACCGCGACGCGGTCGCCATGGTCCGCGCGGCGCGGAACGCACCGCCAATCCATCTCGCGACTCCCAGGATTCAAAAGGCGGGTGAACAGGGATTTTTCAAACTCATCGCGAACGCGGATCCTGACGGAGTGCTCATTCGCAACATCGGCGCCATCGCATTTTTCCGCGACACGCCGCTGCGACGAATCGGAGATTTTTCGCTCAATGTCGCCAATCCAATTTCCGCTTCCGTGTTCCTCGAACGTGGACTGGATCGGGTGACCGTGTCCTACGATTTGACCGCCGGGCAGGTGATTGCGCTCGCGCAGGGGACGCCTCCCGGCACGCTGGAACTCACCATCCACCAGCACATGCCAATGTTTCACATGGAGCACTGCGTTTTCGCGGCATTTCTTTCAACGGGGACGGACCACACCAACTGCGGACGACCGTGTGATACGCACCGCGTTCACCTCCGGGATCGGGTGGGCATCGATCACCCACTCCGCGCCGACGTTGGCTGCCGCAACACGCTCTACAACGCCACGACGCAAACCGGCGCATCGCATTTCGCGGCACTTCGTTCGGCCGGAATCCGCTTCTTCCGCGTTGAGTTGCTCGAAGAAACCGCCGAGCGAACAACTGAAATTCTGACTGCCTATCGCGCTCTGATCGACGGGCGTGAGGATGGCCGCGACCTCCACCGGCGGTTGCACGCGCAGGCGCAGCTTGGCGTCACCCGAGGAACTTACTGACCGGCCGCAGAAATCGCCTAGGCTTCGGGCGTCCGGGCCATGCGCATTTTCGAAATTCTCGCTCCCATCCTGATCCTGATTGCGCTCGGCGCCGGGCTGGCGCGCGCGCGATTTCTCGGTCGGGAGTTCATGGCCGACCTCAATAAACTCACGTTCTGGATCGCACTCCCGAGTTTGATTTTTCTGAGCGTCGCCAAGGCGCGTCAACCTGCCACGGAAACGCTCCTGCTTTTCAGCATTCTGTTTTTTACGACGTTGGCGGCCTTTTTCGTGAGTTGGGTCACGGCGCGACTGATGCGACTGCCGAATGCCGCCGTGGGAACACTCGTCCAAAGCGCCTTTCGTGGAAATCTGCTCTTCATCGGTCTGCCGGTGCTGGCCTACGCGTTCGCCGATCTGCCCGAGATCGAGCGTTCACAAATGATGGCGACCGTCCTGCTGGTGATCGCTCCGCTGATGGCGATTTTCAACGTACTGGCGGTCGTGGCACTTCAGGGATGTCATCATCGATTTTCCATCGCGAACTTGCGGCCGCTCTCGCGATCGATTTTACGCAATCCTTTGATCATCGCATGCCTCGCGGGACTGGTCTTTGAAGTTTTCCAATGGCCGATTCCACTCGCCATCGACCGCTCGCTCGAAGCACTCGGCGGAGCCGCCGTTCCTATCGCGCTGCTTTGCATTGGGGGGTCACTCACCTCCGTCAGCCTGAGCGGCAGCCGCGTCGCGATCGGTGTCGCGACCGCTTTTAAACTGCTTTTTACGCCGCTGGTCGCCTACGCAGCCTGTCGATTCGCCGGAGTGACCGATGATCACCTGCGCATCGTGCTCGTGATGGCGGCCTGCCCGACGGCGGCCGCTGCCTACATCATGGCGAAACAGATGAATGGTGACGAAGCGCTCGCGTCCGGATCGATCGCTCTCAGCACGGTGCTCTCGGGCATCACGCTCGCGGTTGTCCTGTGGTTCACGTGACGACTCAATAATCGCGCGCGAGCAAAAAGTCCGCGAGTCTACGCAGCGGATCACCTTTTCGTCCGAAGAGATCCAAGGCCCGCATCGCGGCGGCGGTGAGGCGGCGGGCCTCCCGGCGTGATGCATCAAGGCCGATCACCGCAGGATACGTCGTTTTCTGCGCGGCCAGATCCTTGCCCGCGCTTTTGCCAAGTTTTTCCGTCGTCTGGGTCACGTCGAGAATGTCGTCCACGACCTGAAAAGCGAGGCCGAGGGAACGGCCAAAATCCGTGAGTGCGGTCAGTTTTCGCGGCGTCGCATTTGCCGACATCGCGCCAAGTCGCAGGCTCACTTCGATCATCGCCGAGGTTTTTCGTTCGTGGATAAAACGCAATTCCGCCCGTGTGGCCGACCGGCCCTCGCCCTCGAGATCAGCCACCTGGCCCGCGATCAGATTCAGACTGCCGGCAGCGACCGCCAGCTCCCGAATCAAGAGGGCAACGGGATAGCGCGGCGTCGGAGCGGCCTGCGCGAGAATTTCGAACGCTTGCGTTAAAAGTGCGTCCCCCGCCAACACGGCAATGCCTTCACCAAAAACCTTGTGCGACGTCGGCCGCCCGCGGCGGAAATCGTCGTCGTCCATGCAAGGCAGATCATCGTGAACGAGCGAATACGTGTGAATGCATTCGACGGCGCAGGCTGCGGGCAGAGCCAATGAATTTTCGCCGCCGCACGCGTCGGCCGCCGCGAGGCAGAGAATCGGCCGCATGCGTTTGCCGCCGCCGAGCAGGCTGTAGCGCATCGCCTTGTGGATGGTGGCCGGGCGGGTTCCGGACTTGGGCAAAAACCCGTCGAGCGCGGTTTCCACCAGCGTCGCGCGTTCGCGCACGTAGCGATCAACGTCCATTCGAGCGCGCAGAATATCCGGTCCGGCCGACGTGACAAGCGCCGCTCATCACCGGGCATTTAATGCGCGCACGTTCGCCAGCCACGTCGTCGCGATCACGCCCAGCATCGCCACGGTCGACAGACCTGAAGCGACCGAATCCAGGGCGCCGCCGCTTGCCAGATCGGCAAGGCTCACGATTCCCGCGGCAATCACAAGCAGCGCGAATGCTCCGAAAAGCCAGCGACCTCGCGCGCGATTCGTGAAGGTGTAGGCCAGCGGAAATGCCGCCGCGACGAGCGTTGTTCCAATGATCAGGATGGGCTCGATGCGAGCCAGCACGCCGCCGAGGAACAGCAGACATCCGAGCAACACTCCGCCGCCGACAACCCACGCTTCGATGGTCTCCGCGCGATCAAGCGCGTGGCGGGCAACTCGATCGAGCGCGAGCTGGAAATTCCCCACCGGCCGCGCGACGTGCACCCACAAAACAAACAGCAAATATGCGATAATCACCACTCCACCGAATGGTCCGAGCACCTGGCGCGCGAAGCGCATCACCACAAGCAGCCCGATCAGAATGAGCCACTGCTTCCCGGCGGTGAACCGCTGCATAAAAAAGCAATAGTTCAGGTAGGCGCGGTAGATCGGTGATTTCGCGCGGAACGTCTCCTTCAGTCCCTCGCGCGCTCCTTCGCTTCCGGGTTCGAGCCGCAGCGCTTCAAGGAAATGGCGCTCCGCCTCCTCACGCTCACCCCGTTGCAAGGCGGTCCAGCCAGCCGACGAATGGGTGTCCGCATCCTCGGGATCCTGAGCGAGCATGTACGCGATCTGGTCGGCACTTTCCGAAAGGCGATTCTGAAGCCGGAGCGCGTGCGCGAGTTGGTTTGCGGCGCTCGCATTGTCGGGATTGATTTCGAGCGCAGTCCGGGACGAAACCTCCGCCTTCGCCCATTCTTGTCGGCGAAGATACGCGGACGCCTGCGCGGTAAATGCCTCGTCCGATTCGGGGTCGAGCTCGAGAGCTTGGGCGGCGGACTTCAGCGCCTCCGCCGGCTTATTCAGCTCGACCTCGACGAAGGCTTTGAGCGCGTGCAGATGGGCGGCTTCGGGGAGCAGGCCGATGGCGCGCTGCACGGTTTCAAAAGCAGCCTTCGGACGCTGTTGCTGGAGTTCGCAAACCGCGAGCTTCGCCAGCACGCCGGGATCATTCGGATCCTGGCTGAGCGCCTCGCGGAAATAACTCTCCGCTTCCGGAAAACGCCCCTGCTCGAAAAGAATCGATCCGCGCTGTTCGCTCGGGGACACCGCATCGTCGTTCATTTTTTGATCCCGAGAAACGTCAACACGTCGTTGTAGAAACCACTTTGATTCGAGTAGAGCGCGTAATTTTTCGCGCTCTCGAACCACGCTTTCGTCGAAGGTCGTATCGACTTCGCGACCTCCGCAAGATCATGCGGGGTGATCGGGACGATCTGCCCGCGCTGCATCGCGAGGGCGAGGCTGCGTTCGATGGCGGCATCGAAGACCCCTTTCAAATCTGCGCCCGAGAAATCCTTGGTTCGGCGTGCGAGGTCGCGTGCGTCGAGTCCCGTGATCGGTTTGCCGCGCGCCAGCACTTCGATCACCGCCATACGCGCCGCCTCGTCGGGCGGAGGCACGAACAGAATGCGGTCGAAGCGCCCCGGCCGCCGGAAGGCAGGATCGATGTGCCAGGGCGCGTTCGTCGCACCAAGGATCAGCACGCCATCATTGCTGGCGACATTGCCGTCCATCTCCGCCAGAAATTGATTGATCAACGTCCGGCCCGCGCTTTTGCGCAAATCCCGCCGATCGGCCGCGAGCGCGTCCACTTCGTCGAAAAACAAAATCGTCGGCGAGTTGTCGCGGGCGAGCTCGAAGATGCGGTGCAGATTTTTTTCACTCTCGCCAATGTACAGATCGAGGATCTGGTGAATGCCGATGGACAAAAAATTCGCCTCGATTTCTCCCGCGGTCGCACGGCTGATGAGCGTCTTCCCGCAGCCGGGCGGTCCGTAAAGCAGGACCCCGCCGCCGACCTTTTTGCCGTATGCCTTGAACAGGTCGGGATTTTTTAGCGGATAGAGAATCTTCATTCGAATCTCCTCCTTCACGCTCTCCATGCCCCCCACGTCCGCAAACGTGGTCGCGGGTCGCTCGAGTTCGTCACCATCCGCGTCGGGGTTCGCACCAGATGCTGGTGGGTTGTCGCTTTCGACGTTCCAACCTTCGCTCGTGACGCGGCCGCGTGCGGGTTCGACTGGCTCGTTGCGGCCTTGCATAAAAAGCTCCTGTTCGAGTCCGGCGTCCGGGCGACCGCCTGGTAGGCGCTGGCATTTTTCGTAACAAACGCGCGCCTGTTCGCGCTGACCTTCCGCCATCAGGAAGCGACTCAACTGCAGCCACGCCGCGCCATTCTCCGGGAATTCCTGAACGAACGCCTCCAGCCGCACGACGGCCTCGGAAGTTTTTCCCGCCCGGTGCAGCGCCGTCGCCAGTCCGAGCCGCGCTGCCTCGTGGGCTGGCTCGCGCACAATCACCTGCTGAAACCCCGCGACCGCTTCGTCCACGGCCAATTCCTTGAGACAGGTTTCTGCAAACAGCAGCAGCAGCGGCACATTGTCGGGCGAGACGCGAACGGCCTCGCGCAGGGAGTCGAGTGCGGACATGGAGCCGAAGTCGAACCCACCCCGTCGCGAAGATCAAGCCCGGCAATCCCACCGCCGGTCACACGCTTGCGCGGCTGGATTGCTCGTGCATCATCCCCCCCACGATGAAACTGGGAATCCTCGGATCCGGCAAAGGCTCCAACTTCGCCGCCATACTCGAAGCGATCCGTGAAGGCACGCTCGACGCCGAGGTTGGCATCGTGGTTTCCGACAATCCGGACGCCGGTATTCTCACCCTCGCCAAAAACGCCGGACTGCCCACCGCTACCGTCGCTGAATCTCGTTTCCGCACGCGCCTGTCACCGGAGGTCGAAGCGGAACTCGTCGCTCACTTGCGCGCCGCCGACGTCGATCTCGTCGTGCTTGCGGGCTACATGCGCGTCGTCAAAGACCCACTGCTCGACGCGTTTCCCCGCCGGATCGTGAATATTCATCCCTCGCTGTTACCGGCATTCCGTGGCCTTGAAGCATGGCGGCAGGCGCTCGACGCCGGCGTCCCGGTGACCGGATGCACGGTGCATTACGTCGATGCGGGTGTGGACACCGGGGAAATCCTTGCCCAGGCCGAAGTTCCGGTGCTCCCCGGAGACACCGCGGCCTCGTTGCACGCTCGCATTCAGGAAGCCGAGCACCGGATTTACCCCGCGGTCATTCAACAACTCGCCGGGGCTGCCTTGTGAGCCGCTTCCGCCTCTTCGATCTCAATCCGGAGCAACAAGCCGCGGCATCCCACACGGGTGGGCCAATCCTCATTTTGGCTGGCGCGGGCACGGGGAAAACCCGCGTCATCACGTCGCGCATTGCCTGGCTCGTCACTCAAGGTGCCAATCCCGCCGGCATCCTCGCCGTCACGTTCACGAACAAGGCCGCCCGCGAAATGCGCGAACGTGTGATGGGCATGCTCGACGAGGACGACGCCGTGCAGGTCGCGATCTCGACCTTCCACTCGCTCTGTGTCCGCATCCTGCGCACCGATGCCCACCACCTCGGCTACAAAAAAAACTTCAGCATCTTCGACGACGGGGATCAGGCCGGATTGATCAAAAAGATCATCAACCGTACCGCCGCGCAGGACGAAAAACTCGACCCGGTCCTCGCGCGCACGCTGATCAGCAAAGCCAAAAACAACAGCTGGCGGGCGCCGGAGGATGAAGAAACGCTCATCGGCGCGGTTTACCGCCGTTACGAGCATGAGCTGAAGGCGCAGAACGCGATGGATTTCGATGATCTTCTCGTCAACGCCGTGAAGCTCCTGGCCGATTTTCCCGAGGTGCGCGCGGGCTGGCGTGCGCGGTTCCGTCACCTGCTCGTCGATGAATTTCAAGACACGAACCGGCTGCAACTCGACCTTGTCTCGATGCTGGCCGCAGGCGACCCACCCGACGTCTGCGTCGTCGGCGATGACGACCAGAGCATCTACGGATGGCGCGGTGCCGAGGTCTCGAACATCCTCGAATTCGAACGGCATTTCCCAAATCCCACCGTCGTCAAACTCGAGCAAAATTACCGCAGCACGAACGAAATCCTCCAGGCCGCCAACCGCGTCATCCGCCACAACACGAAACGCCGCGGCAAGAACCTCTGGAGCCCGCGCGACGGCGGTGAGCCTGTCCACGTAATCGCGGTGCCCGACGACCGCGAAGAGGCGGAATTTATCGTCAACGAAATCGCCGCCAAACGCGACGGCGACGATTTGCCGTGGGAGCACTTTGCGATTCTCTACCGCATGAATGCACAATCGCGGCTCTTCGAGGACAATCTGCGCCGCTTGCGCATCCCGTACCGCGTCGTCGGCGGGAAAAGTTTTTATGACCGCCGCGAGGTCAAGGACGTGATCGCCTACCTCGCGTGTTTGCTCAACCCCAACGACGACACCGCACTTTTGCGCATCGTGAATACTCCGCCGCGGGGAATCGGTCCGACGACCGTCGAACTCGCGCTCGAACGCAGCATCGCGAGCAATCGCAGTCTTTACGAAGAGCTGACCGCACCGGAGTTCCTCGAATACGTTACGCGCAAGGCCGCCGCGAGCATCGGCACGTTCCACGATTCGCTCGAGGCCGCGCGCATCCGCATCCAGACGCCGGGGGCGGACGCCGCCCACATCGTCAACGAGCTGCTCACGGAATGCGGCTACTTCGACGATCTGCGCCGATCGTGCAAAACCCCCACTGAAGCCGACAGCCGCGAAGGCAATCTGCGCGACATGCTCATCACGATGCAGAATTACCAAAAACGTTCGTCCGATGGACTGCGTGGATTTCTCGACGAGATTTCGCTGGATCGCGATCGCGAGGAAAAGGACGACAACAAAAAAGCGGTCACGCTCATTACGCTTCACGCCGCCAAAGGTCTGGAATTTCCCCACGTTTTTCTCATCGGCGCCGAGGAGGGCCTGCTCCCGCACGAACGGTCGAAAGCCGAGGACACGATCGACGAGGAACGCCGATTGTTTTACGTCGGCATGACGCGGGCGATGACCACCCTCACAATCACGCATTGCCGGAATCGGATGCGCTTCGGCAGCCCGATGCATTGCGAGCCCAGCCGGTTCCTCGAAGAAATCGAAGGCGACGGTGTCGAGCGGCGCAATTTCGAGGACATCGTGAATGAACCGCTCTCCGACGCGCAGGCCGCCAGCAGCTTTTCAAGGTTGCGCGATTTGCTCGGCGAAGGGTAGGCGATGGAATGCCCAAGGTTGGGGTGTGGCATTGCGCGCGGCGCGGGCTCGTTTAGTTGTAAGGCGTGAAATGGTCCTACCGCATTGCGCGCATCGCCGGCATCGACGTGCGCATCCACACGACATTCCTGCTGCTGCTGGCATTCATCGCTTGGGCAAATTATCAGGGCGGTGGTGCCGCTGCGGCGATCGAAGGCGTGATCTTTATCTCACTGCTTTTTCTTTGCGTACTGCTGCACGAATTCGGTCACGCGCTGGCGGCACGGCGCTTTGGCATCCGCACGCCGGACATCACGCTGCTGCCCATAGGCGGAGTCGCGCGGCTTGAGCGCATGCCCGACACGCCGATTCAGGAATTGATCGTGGCCATCGCCGGGCCGGCGGTGAATGTCGTGATCGCGGCGATTTTGTGGATTGCGCTCGGGGGCCCGTCTAACTGGCGGGATTTCCTTGAAATCGACACCGCGGGGCCCGGCCTGCTCTCCCAGCTTCTCGCCGTGAACGTGATGCTCATTCTCTTCAACCTGATCCCGGCTTTTCCGATGGACGGTGGCCGCGTCCTGCGGGCCCTGCTGGCGACCCGCATCGATCATTCCCTTGCGACCCAGATTGCCGCCCGGATCGGACAGGGCATCGCAATCTGCTTCGCGGTGGCTGGATTTTTCGGAAACCCCTTCCTCATCTTCATCGCGATGTTCGTGTTTATGGGAGCCGAGCAGGAAGCGTCGTTCGCAAAATTAAAAGCTGCCACCGCCGGCCTGCGCGTGAGGGATGCCATGATCGCGCGCTTCGATACGTTTCCAGACGGCATGTTGATCGGACGCGCCGTTGAAGACGTTTTGCGCGACACCCAGCCGGTCTATCCGGTAACGGATTCTGCACTCCGCGTGATCGGCATGGCGTCGCGCGCCGACCTGCTCGCTGCCGCCGGTGATCCCACCCGGACGGTTGCCTCGGTAGCGCAGGTCACTCCCGCCGTCACCGCCGACGCGACGTTCGACGACGCGTTTCAGCAAATGTATCAAAGCGGCATTCCGGTACTACCGGTCGTGAACCCTGCCGGTCAGATCGTGGGCCTCGTCAGCCTGAACCTGCTTCGCGAGCGGTCCCGCGTGATGCCGTCACCAGCGCGCGCGTCCGCTTGATTGATCGAATGATCCGCGTGAAACTCCGCGCCTGATGAACATTTTGATCCTGGGTGCCGGCGAGATCGGCTTCCACCTCGCCGAACAACTCTCGGCGCAGGAACACAACATTTGCGTGATCGAAGCGGATGAACGCATCGCTGCGGACGTGAACGACAAACTCGACGCCCGCGTGGTTGAAGGCAACGGCTCGTCCGTGAGCGTTCTCGAGGAAGCTGGCGTGGCCGATTGCGACGTTTTTCTCGGCCTTTCCAGTCACGACAACACCAACCTTGTCGCCGGCTCGCTGGCTAAATCCCTCGGAGCCCGCAAGACGATCGCGCGCGTTCATTCCGACGTGCAGAGGGATCAGTGGCTCTTCGATTTTCGCGCACACTTCAATCTCGACTATCTCTTCAGCTCCGAGCGTCTTGCGGCCGTGGAGCTCGCCAAATACATCCGCAACCCGGACTGCCTCATCGTCGAGGAGGTCGCTCGCGGGCGAATCGAGCTCCAGCAAACCCAACTCCACACTAACAGCGACGCAGCGGGAAAAACGTTGCGAGCCCTCCAGCTCCCGCCCCGGGTGCGCATCGGATCGATCCAACGCGCGGGCCGCGCCATCATTCCGGATGGCGACGAAATGCTCTCAGTGGGCGATGTCGTCACGCTCTTCGGCACACCGCGCACCCTTCAGGATGTGACCCCGATGTTCCGTGGACCCGCTCAGAATCAGGAGGAAGTGCGGGTGGTGATTTTTGGCGGCGGAGAGTACGGTTTCGCACTCGCCCAGATGCTCGAAGGCGGGCGGTTCCGCACCCGCATTTTTGAACGGGATGCCAAACGCTGCGAATACCTCTCCAGCGTGCTCCAGCGCACCACCCTCATCAACGCCGACGCGACCTCGGTGCGATTGCTCAAGGAAGAGCAGGTGGGCGACGCGGACTTTTTTGTCGGAGCCTCCATCGACGACGAGGACAACGTGATGACATGCCTGCAGGCGAAAGACATCGGAGTCAAACACTGCCTGACCCTCGTGCATCGCGCAGACTACGCCGACGCTGTGCAGCGCGCCGGAAGCAAGCTGGGAATCCTCGGAGCCGTCAGCCCGCGCGTGGCGACGAGCCGCGATTTGCTGCGCTTCGTGACTTCGGAACGTTTTTCAACGCTCATCAAACTCGAAGGAGGCATCGAGGTGATCGAGTTCGTCGTTCACGCCAATGGCAAACTCACCAATCGCCAGGTTTCGGAAGTCAATTGGCCGAAAGGAACGGGGCTCGTCTCGATCACCCACGGCTCAGCCGCCACGGTTCCCGCCGCGGAAGATACGCTCTACGAAGGCGACGTGGTGGTTGCCATGGTCGCCGGGGACGCCAAACGAGAATTCGCCAAACTAATCGCCTGAAGCCGCCGACGCCTTCCGCATGAATTACCGGCTTCTCTGCAAGGTCCTCGGCCTGCTGGTGCTCCTCATCGCCGCCGCAATGCTCGCGTGCGAAATTTACGCCTTCGCAGCGGATCGCGGAGACCCGAATTTCGATCACGATTTCGCGCTGCTGAAATCGTTCGGCGTGGCCGCGGGAATCGGCGGATTGCTGATGTATTTCGGCCGCAAGAGCGGCAATGAAATCCTTCGCAAAGAGGGGATTACCATCGTCGGACTCGGCTGGATCATCTGCACGCTCGCCGGAGCCATCCCTTACGTCCTCTGCACGCCATCCATGGATCCAGCTGCCGCATTCTTCGAATCGGCCTCGGGCTTCACGACGACGGGGTCATCCGTCATCTCCGATCTCGAAGCGTATCCCCGCTCGATTCTCCTTTGGCGGGCGACGACGCAATGGCTCGGTGGCATGGGAATTCTCGTTTTGTTCGTTGCTCTGCTCTCGACGCTGGGCGCTGGGAGCAAATCCCTTTTCCGACACGAATCCACCGCCCAGATCGGCTACGGGTTCCATTCGAAAATCCGCCAGACTGCTCTGCGCCTCTGGCAAATCTACACCGGTCTCACCGTCATTTGCTGCCTCGGCCTGATGGCGCTGGGCATGACATTTTACGACGCGCTTGTGCACACCTTCGCCGCCATCTCGACGGGTGGGTTCAGTTCGCAGAATGCGAGCATTCTCTTCTACGACAGCGCCGCGATTGACGCGTGGCTTTGCATTTTCATGATCCTCGGAGGCACCAGCTTCGTGTTGATCGCGTGGGTGCTGCGCGGAAATTTCCATCGCCTGCGCCTCGACGAGGAATTTCGCGGGTATCTCGTGATCCTCGCGGCGGCGACCCTTGTAATTGCGGCCGACCTTGTTTTGCGACGGGAAGCATCCGTCCTCGGAAGCATCCGCTGGAGCGCATTTCAGGTCGTTTCAATCATGACGACGACTGGATTTGTCTCGGCGGATTTTGACCGTTGGCCAACGCTGTCGCAGGCCATCCTCGTGCTGCTCATGTTTGTCGGCGGCTGCTCGGGTTCGACATCGGGAGGTATCAAGGTGAGCCGCATTCTCGTTTTCATTAAAGCGACCGGCCAATACCTCACCAATTCATTCCGACCAAATCAGGTCATTCCCTTGCGGATGAGCGGCGACGTCCTCGACGACGCGCAAAAGACCGCTTCGATATTCTTTATCGCACTCACCTGCTTCATCGTCGGTGTCGCGACGCTCGTCGTGACTCTGCTGGAACCCGGCCTGAACCTGGTGAGTTGTTTTACCGCGGTGACAGCCACGCTATTTAACATTGGCCCGGGCCTCGACGCCGTTGGACCGATGCGGAATTTCAGCGAGCTCACCGCGCCAACACACATGGTGCTCTCAGTCCTGATGCTGCTGGGCCGCCTCGAACTGTTTGCGCTGTTGGTGCTCTTCATGCCCGCGCTCTGGCGGCGTTATTGACAGACCGCGGGGGTTACACCGCCCCGACCGGCTCGGGGAGCTGCGCCGGACGTTCGTCGTCACAGTCGCCCCGCGAAACGGGAGCTTTGCCGGCGTTGCGATCCGTTGCGATGAGCATGTAGATCGAAGGCAGCACAAAGAGCGTGAAGATCGTTCCAATCGTCATGCCGGTGCACAGCACGATGCCGATACTGTTCCGCGATCCGGCACCAGGACCGGAGGCAAGGATCAACGGAAAGTGACCGGCGACGGTCGCAACCGACGTCATGAGAATTGGCCGCAACCGGGTTCCCGAAGCGTCAATGATCGCGCGCAATTTGTCGTGGCCGTCGGCTTGGAGCTGATTGGCAAATTCCACCATGAGAATGCCGTTTTTCGCCACGAGGCCGACCAGCGTGATCAATCCGACCTGGCTGTAAATGTTGATCGTCGTAAAATTGAGGAACGGAAAAATCAGCGCGCCGGAAATGGCGAGCGGAACCGATCCGAACAGAATGATGAACGGATCACGGAAGCTTTCAAACTGCGCCGCCAGCACGAGGAAAATCAGGATGAACGAAAGCATCAGGGTCGGAATGAATTTACTCCCCTCCACCCGGAGCTGCCGCGATTCGCCGGCATAATCGACGACGTATCCCTTCGGCAGGATTTTCGCCGCCTCGGCCTCGAGCAGACTGAGCGCCTGATCGAGCGTGATGTCGGGGCGGACAACGGCCTGAATCGTTGCGGAATTGAGCTGCTGGAAACGTTTGAGCTCGCGCGGTTGCGTCGTCGTTTCGATATCGGCGAACGTCGAGAGAGGAACCAGGGTCCCCTCAGGTCCAGAAACGTAATAATCCTTAAGCTGATCCGCCGTGAGGCGTTCACCGCGTTTGACCTGCGGAATCACCTTGTAGCTGCGGCCCTGAATGCTGAACCGGTTCACGTAATTTCCGCCAACCATGGTCCCGAGATCCGCACCGACCTGCTGCAGGTTCACTCCAAGAGCCGCCACCTTGTCGCGGTCGAAGACAATTTCGGACTGCGGTTGGTCGAACTTCAAGTCCGAATCGGCGTAAACAATGATGCCGCTCTCGAACGCTTTCTGGACGAGGGTGTTCGCGAATTCCACCAGTTCCTCGGGCTCCGCAGTCGAAGCAATCACGAACTCGACCGGAAAATTACTGCCGCCCGGCAGGGGGGACGGCGTCGTCGTGATCACCTGCACGCCGGGAATCTTTGCCACCTCGGAATTGGCGGCGAAGGCCAGCGCTTCGGTGTTCCGTTTCCGTTCGCTCCAGGGTTTGGTGACCATTCCGGAAAAACCGAAGGTCGCACCGGTGATCTGAAAAGTATTTCCCGTTTCTGGGAAACTCTCGAAGACCTCGTTAATCTTCTCGGTAAAGAGCTTCGTCTGATCGAGCGTGGAATTCGCCGACGCCTGCACGATGCCGAACACAACGCCCTGATCCTCCTTGGGCGCGAGTTCTTTCATCGAAATCATGTAAAAAATCGGAATCAACGACACCACGATCACGGCCAGTGTGATGACGACCGGGCGATATTTCAGCGTGTTGGTGAGAGTGCGCACGTAGGCGTTGCGCAGCGACGAAAACCGCCGATTGATCCAACCCGCAAAACCTCGTTCGGAATCTCCCGACCGCAGGAGTTTCGATGCCATCATCGGCGACAACGTCAGCGCCACCACGCCGGAAATGACCACCGCGCCCGCCAGCGTGAACGCAAATTCACGGAACAGCGCACCAGTCAACCCGCCCTGGATACCCACCGGCGTGTAAACGGCAGCCAGCGTAATCGTCATCGCGATGATCGGGGTGAACAACTCGCGCGCTCCGAGAATTGCCGCGTCGAATGGCGTCTTACCTTCCTGCAGATGCCGTTCGACGTTTTCCACGACGACGATGGCGTCATCCACCACCAATCCCACCGCCAGCACGATGGCGAGCAGCGTGAGCAGGTTGATCGTGAATCCCGCGATCAGCATCAGGAACATCGCGCCTATCAGCGAGATCGGAATCGCCACGACCGGCACGAGCACGGATCGCAGCGAGCCGAGGAAAAGGAAAATCACGACCACCACGATGATCAGCGTTTCAATGAGGGTTTTGAGCACCTCTTGAATTGCGTCGTCGATGTATTGCGTGGAGTCGTACGGAATGCCGGCGCTCATGCCTGCGGGCAGCAAGCGTCGAATCTCTGGAATCGATTCGCGGACCCGCGTGATCACGTCGAGTGAGTTGGCGGTGGGCAGCACCCAGACGCCCATGAACGTCGCGGTCTCGCCACTGAACCGCACGTCCTCGTCATAACTTTCGGCACCGAGTTCCACATCGGCGATGTCGCCGAGCCGCACGTTCACGCCTTCCCGTTGCCGTACAACCAATTCGCGAAATTCCTCGGGAGTTTTAAGATCCGTATTGGCGACGAGGTTCACCGCAATCATCGAGCCCTTGGTCGAACCGATGGCGGATAGGTAGTTGTTCGCTTCGAGCGCCTGCCGGACTTCGGTGGGTGAGAGGCCGTAAGCGGCCATGCGATCGGGTTTGAGCCAGATGCGCATCGCGAACGTGCGGGCTCCGAGAATGTCGGCCCGCTGCACGCCGGCAATCGCCGAAAGCTTCGGCTGCACCACGCGCGTCAGGTAATCGGTGATCTGATTCTGGTCGAGGTCTTCGGAGTAAAAGCTCAGGTACATTGCCGCGAACTCGTTGTCCGCGGTCTCGATTTCGATCACCGGTGCCTCGGCTTCGGGCGGCAAATCGTTGCGAACCTGCGCAACCTTGGCCTGGATTTGCGTCAGGGCCGCGTTGGCGTCGTAGTTGAGCTTGAGGTGCGCCTTGATCGTGCTCAACCCCTGCGCACTCGACGAGTCGAGGTAATCAATACCGTCCGCACTCGCGATCACGCGCTCAAGCGGCGTCGTGATGTATCCGCGGACGAGATCCGCGTTCGCACCGATGTACGCGGTCGTTACGGAAATGACCGAAATGTCACTCTTGGGATACTGGCGGACGTTCAGACTGCGAATCGACTGATAGCCGGCCAGCAGGATGATGAGGTTGACAACCAGCGCCAGGACGGGCCGCTTGACGAACAGATCGGTGATTTTCATGGGACGCGGTCAATTGTCCTCGGGGGTCGGGGAAAGTTCGGCACCCGGCTGGACGTCGTTGTTCACGATGACCGGAGCATTATTCTGCAGTTTGAAAACGCCGGAGCTGACGATGGTGTCGCCGGTCTTCAAGCCGGTGGCGATTTCCACGAGGTCGCCGCGCGATGTCCCGGTTTTCACAAATTGCTGGCGCACACCGAGGTACTCTTCGCCCTGTTCGTTTTCCATCGTTTCGACGGCGAAAACCGAATTGCCGTACGGCGCAAAACTCACCGACGACGCGGGGACCGCCAGGATGCCATCGCGCGGCGGCAAAAGAAGCTCGACCTGAACAAACATGCCCGACCGCAGCTTGCCATCCGGGTTGGCCAGGGTCGCCTGAACGCGAACGTTGCGCGTCGATTCGTCAACGTTCGGATCGATGGCGGTGATCTCCCCGGAAAATTTTTCTCCCGGCAGACCGTCGGCCAGGACCTGAACCTTCCGGCCCGGAACCAACTCCGCGAAGTGCTGTTGAGGCAGCGAAAAATTGACGTAGATCGGGTCGAGCGACTGAAGTGGCACGACCGGGCTGCCGCTTTCGAGATATTCGCCGAGGTTCACTTCGCGAATTCCCAGCAGTCCGTCAAATGGCGCGCGAATCGTCTTCCGCTCGATGAGCGCCTGCACTTCGATCACCGCGGCCTGCGCCTGTTTGTATTCCGCAGACGCGGAATCGTAGTCCGACTGCGACGCGACGCGTTTTTTGAGCAGTCCTTCCTGGCGATCCAGATTCACCCGCGCCAGATCGAGACGCGCTTTGGCCGCGTTAAGCTGAGCGGCTTCCTGCCTGGCATCAAGTCGGATCAAGACCTGCCCGGCCTTGGCTTCGACTCCCGACGTAAAATCGATCGATTGCACGATGCCAGGCAAATCCGTCGAAACGACCACTCCGTTGACCGCATTCACCGATCCCACCGATCTCAACACCGGCTGCCAGGAGGATTCGGACACCTCGAATGTGGTCACCGACGCCGGAGGCGGGGCAAACGACGCCCCCTCCGCGATAGCCGCCTGTATTTGCTGAAATTTGATAAATCCCAGTCCCGCGATGACGACAACAACAGCCGCCAGCATGATCAGCATGCGCTTCAACATATTGCCCCCCGCACCAAAAATGCCCGCCTTACGGCACCGGGCTGCAGTTCGTCAAAGGGCTTCCGTTCGTTTTTCCCGTCACGAATTTCGCCTCGGCCAGCATCAGGCCATCATGAATTTTTCGGGAAAGGGTGGCAAACTGCTTTTGCTCCGTCTCCGTGAGAGTGCCTGCAATCGCCGAAACCAACCGGAGATACCCCGGCAGAACTTTTTTCAGCAACGCCCGGCAGGCCGACGTCATCTCGACCGACGTCGCCCGGCGATCGTTCGGAACGTCTTTGCGCCGGATCATGCCGTCACGCTCGAGCGTGTCGAGCAGACCCGTGATCGTCGCGCGCGTCACACCCGTCATGTCCGCAAGAACCGAAGGTTTGAGCGCGCCGGATTCTTCGATACCGAGCAACATCATCACCGCAAACCGCCCCGGCGTGAGACCATGGGTGGCAAGGTAACGGTCCTCGATCTCCGTCACCGCATCTCCCGTGCGAAGAAGGTTCAGGAACAGGTCACACGCCTGATTGTCGAGCTCCGGATAATCGTGAGCAACACGGGCGAGCGATTCGTAGCGGGGGAGTTTTTTCAACATGAGTAAAGCCATTGGTTCAGTGAAGGTTAATTCGATTGATAGATGACTCGATTAATAATAAGCCGACTTATATCAGTCAAATGGTTTTTTGCGGAATTGTTACGTTTCAAACAGAACGCAGGTGCGCAGGAATTTGCGGGTGGAGAAACGGATCCGCGGGCGCGGGAAAATCGCGGACAAGGGCCACAGGGCGATGATAATGTCCGATCTGAACTCGCGACATTTTTATGCCGATCATCGAATTTTATTCTCCCGAAACACACACGATCTACCAATTTCTGGCGCGGACGCTCGCCGACGCACAAAAATTACCGCGCTGCCCGGCCGGTCCAGATCACCGCATGGAAAAACTCGTTTCGCCCTTCGCGATCACGGGTCGTGCGAAGGAAAAACCCGAGGGCGACGCCGCGGGCGGTGGTGACGAATTCACCCCCGAGCAGGAGGCGGCGCTCATGCGACTCACGTCGCAGATGGAAGGCATCAGCGAGGATAATCCGGACCCCCGCCAGCTCGGCCGCTTGATGCGGGAAATGACGGGCATTCTTGGCAAGGACAAGATGCCGGGGGAGATGGACGAGATGATCCGCCGCTTGGAAGGCGGGGAAGATCTCGAAAAGCTCGAAGAGGAATTTGGTGACCTGATGGGCGGCGAGGAGGACTCTCTTCCGGGTGACAATGAGCCGGACGGTCCAATCAAGGCGGCCCGGCGCAGGGGATTGCTCAAACGGCGGGCACCCGCCCGCCGCGATCCGACGCTCTACGAGCTTCGCGACTACCTGTGATCGGCTGCGGAAGGTCCCGCCCGACAGGCACGTGGGTGGCACGAGTTTTTCGTACTCGTCACCGAACGCTTTCGTCCCCTATCAACCCGCAACACAAAACGTATCCATGACCTCACGACGCATCCTGATCACCGGCGGAGCTGGTTTCCTTGGTTCCCACCTCTGCGATCGCCTCCTGGGCGAAGGGCACGAGGTCATCTGCCTCGATAACTTTTTTACCGGGCGCAAACTCAATATCGCTCACCTGCTGGATAATCCGGCGTTCGAACTCGTTCGGCACGACGTGATCGATCCGTTCAAGTTCGAGTGCGACCAGATTTACAACCTCGCGTGCCCGGCCTCTCCGCCCCACTACCAATTTAATCCGATCAAAACGACCAAGACGTCGGTGATGGGTGCCATCAACTGCCTCGGCCTGGCGAAACGTGTCAAAGCCCGGGCGTTCCAGGCCAGCACCAGCGAAGTTTACGGCGACCCGTCGGTGCATCCGCAGCCCGAGGAATATTGGGGCAACGTAAATCCCATCGGCCGGCGATCCTGTTACGACGAAGGTAAACGCTGCGCCGAAACGTTGTTTTTCGATTACCATCGGGAAAATGGCGTCGACATCCGCGTCGTCCGGATTTTCAACACGTACGGCCCCCGC
>JBGTDR010000042.1:0-23897 GCA_041748215.1 Chthoniobacterales bacterium | reverse complement strand
GCCGACGAACTGGTGCGCGACACCCGCACCCCGGAGCCCGAAGGTCCCGAGGGAAGAATCGGCATTTGGTATGGCACCCAGGCCCTGTTCACGGTTTTGCCCGGGCTGCTCGGTCGCCTCCGCGTGGCCGCGCCGCGGCTCGAGTTCCGGCTTAACGACGCGCACGCCGAGCAGATGGTGGCGGCGCTGCGGGAGGAACGCGCCGACGTGGCGTTTCTTCACCCGCCGGTGGACGAACGGGGGCTGGAGCTGCATCCGTTGTTGGCGGAGCCCTTCGTCGCCGTGGTGCCGAAAGGGCACCGCCTCGCACGGCGCCGCGAGCTGAGTTTCGCGGATTTTGTGAATGAACCGTTGATATTTTGTGAACGCTCCGAAGGGCCTGCGTTGCACGACGAGTTTGTCCAGAGCTGCGCTCGAGCCGGGTTTCGCCCGCAATTCAGTGAACGCTGCGTCTGGCCGCTGGCTACCGTGGGGCTGGTAGCCGCAAATCTCGGCATCGGCTTCGTTGCGGCGTCCATGCAGGCGTTGCCGCGCCCGGAGGTGGTGTTCCGCCCGGTCAAGGGGATGACGTTGCAACTCAAGCTGGCCGCCGCGCGCCGGTCCAACGATGGGTCTGCGGCAACGCAGTGCTTGTGGGACTTGGTAACCTCACGCCCAAATCCCTGAACGCTTCTTCTCTCTCCTGTTCCCGGGGAAACTGGTGTCCTTTTGGTGTCCCCAAAAGTCCCTCCGGAGGGGCAACGAGTTGCACAGAAGTAGACGGCAACGTTTGATTACTCTGTAAAACGGTCAACTTTGGGCCGACGATAACCGAACCTGCGCCGCCCCCCTCCTTGCTCCCGCGTGAAGGCAAACATCCAGCCCTAGTCCCGAATCAAATCGTCATAGGTCTTTGACGTCCCGGCCAATAGGATCTCTTCACCGAACAAACTAGCGTGACCAATATTCGTGGCGCAAAGATGCGCGCGGAGCGGTGATGGCGCACCTTTCAGTGGTCGGGCGACTTTACGACGTTCCCACACCACAAGGCAATTTTCGTCAGTGTGGCGGCTTCGATATCGGATGCCGTCCACGTTGGCGGGATGATGGTAGATGGCCTCGGCAAACCTTTGGGGGAATTCCAAATCAGCCGCCCAAAGAGTTCTCGCATCGAGATGCAACTTTGGGCCGCCCCCTCGCTGGGCGAGATCGCAAAGCCGGAGCAGGTCGGTTTGCACGCCGACAAATACCCGTCGATCCAGTTCCGTTTCCGGAAAGATCATTCTCTTTCCGGCCTGTTTGGCTGCGTACAGCCGATCGCCGTACAACTCGAAGAATGCGGTCTTCTCGGTGCGGGCGAGGTAGAGGCACGGAACGTCCATTGAAAAGGGAGTCAATCGTGCCCCCGGGTTCGGGTAAAAGAGCTTCGTTTTCCCCGCGTATTCTGCAAATCGCAGGTTCACCCATTCCGTCGGGCGAACCTCACACAACGGCATCTCCAGGTCATTAAACGCAGGCTGCGCCAATGGCATCCGAGGAGATCGATCCATCGCGAGATCCGCTTTTAATAGCGGGCGGCGGAAGCCGCACGGATCACGGCTTCCTTCCGACCCCCACGAAGCGCCTCAATGGGGGCAACTCCTCCGGTAAGAGGATTGGGGTTCAAGAAAAACGCGAACGCCTCCATATCTTCGCCGGCCGGGCTTTGCGCGAGTTCGGCGAGAACTTCTCCGAGACCGGGAACCGGCCCGCCATTCTCCCGGAATTGCCAGACCGGGAACCGCATCTCCCCGCCCTTGCCGCGCACCGCCAACAACCGTCGCTCCCGCGCGGCTTTTTTCACCGCCTCCGGCGTCACCGGGCCAGCCACCGCATATCGGACCGCGGCGTCACGAGCATTCACCGTTTCACGAAGCAGCTCGTAACGTCCAACCGCCGCCGGGATCGTCGCAGGAATCTTCAGCTCGCCGTAAACGCGGAGGAGGACTCTCGTCAGTTGGGTAATCGCCTCGGACATCTCAACTCCATCCTGGGCGCTCCGCTTCAAGAGGGGTTCGTTCACCTGTTCGATCAGCGTTGCCATACCGATAGTTGTATCCGTTGCACCCGATTATTCAAGTGAGATTACTGCAACCCGCGAAGTCGTGGTGCGCGGGACCGATGCAGCTGACCACCCCGGTGCGCGATAGCACCATCGCAGCGCGTTACCGCCGTCCTCCCTTCGGCCATCGGCAGTTCCCCCAGCCAATCAGCATTTCATGTAAGAAGTGCGACCGAGATGTTTCTAACTCCATAGACAGAATCATCGCCAATGGACCTCAAGACCCAACATGAACGCTTCGAACGTTGGATGGCAGACCACATCGCCATCCTGTATCGGGTCGTCAACGGATTTGCCGAAGGCGATGACCGGAATGATTTGATGCAGGAAGTGATGCTCGCGGTCTGGAAGGCCGTGCCATCGTTTCGCGGGCAGGCGCAACCGACAACCTTCCTCTACCGGGTCTCGCACAATGCCGCTTTGACCTGGCGGCGTACGCAACGGAACTACCGAAAGCGGATCGACGAAGCCGAGCGCCTCTCATTAATGGCGGTTCATGACCTCCAGGAGGAGCGCGACGATCAGCTCGCCCAGCTCTACGTGGCCATCCGGCAACTTCCCGGGCTGGATCGCTCGCTGATCCTGCTCTCGCTCGACGGAGTCAGCTATTTCGACATGGCAAACATCCTCGGACTTTCTGAAAGCAACGTCGGTGTGCGGTTGAACCGCATCAAAACTCAGCTCACCAAAACCCTGAACACGAAAGCCAACCATGAACCTCGATGACCTCCAAAAGATTTGGAATTCAAGCGGCAATCAACCCAGTCCCGCCGACTGCGCTCGCATGACGGACCGCTTCGCGAGAACGCTCCTGAGAAAGCGGCGGTTTCAAGCGGCCTGGCTCGGATGGACGTTTTTTTCCCTGATTTCGATCACAGGCTTCGTGGGCTGGTTGATCTTGGGCACGGACAAAGTGGATTTGAAAATGGAGTGGGGTGTGGTGACTCTCCTTGCGGTGCCTTGGGCCTTCGCCTTTCACTTTTTGCGGCAGCATCTCGGAGCTGGAACCCCATCCCATCAAGGTGATGCCGCGATCGTCGACGCGCTGAGAACGGCGCGAGAGGCCATCCGCACCGAGCGTCGTAACCTCAAACTGATTGGGATTCTGTATTTGATCATTGTGCCTTGGCTGGCGCTGACCATTTTCCAACTCCACGCGGCGGAGAAAATGACGTCTTCAGAATTGCTTTCTCTATCGATCGTCATGGCAGGCGTGCTCGTCCTCAGCGCGGTCGGGATCTTTCTGAAGGGACGTCATCTCCTTCCCCAACAGGAGCAGTTGGATTCCGTCTTGGCCCAGTTTAATCTTTCGACGAAATCCAAGAAATCGTGAAGCAACCGGCGAGCGCTCCACCGGGGCAAAATGGTGTCCTTTTGGTGTCCCCAAAAGTGTCCCTCCGAGGGTTGTCTAGTAATCGACAAGAAATGGACGATTATGCTTGATTACTCTGTAAAACCGGTCATTCTTAAGTCGAAAATTAGCTATTTCTTGGACGAATCCCACCCCCTCCGCCAACGGGTGCATTCCACAATTCTCGGAGAGCTGGGTTCGAGCCCGCAGTTAAAATGGTTCGAGCCGAGCGGCACCGAAAACGCCCACAATTGAGCGGCGGTGGCGCGCGAAAATCCTTGGCACAAAATCACACACGGAGGCGGAGCGTAGGCTCCACGCCGAGCCAGTCCCAAGCTAACCAACTTTAAGCCGGGAACTAGAGATATTGCGGCAAAGGTGAGTCCGGACGCCAGGATTCGCTTTATATGTTGAGACAACGTGAACCTGAGTTCGCCTTAATTCGGTCGGGCGGCTCAAGGAATTCAGAAGGGGGTCAAATCCAGCAATAATTCATTGTTGATGTTTTGGAGTCTGATATTAAACGAAAGTTGAAGGCATCACCTGCCAACGGTCTTCCCCTGACTTCAAGAACACTTGGTTTTTAAGTATTTGAGTTCACTCTTGCAAGTCCGCGCCAACTAGAGATTCCGACATGAGCACAACTGCAGTTCTTGTCGCAACGGTGAAAGTTCGTCCCGGTTACGAGCAGGAATTTGCCCTGTGGAAAGGGCGCCACGATCAGGTTTTGGGCAAATTCGGGGGATTTCTCGGCTGCGATTTGATCCCGCCAATTCAGAGCGGGGACAACGAATGGACGATGCTTCTCAATTTTCAGTCCAGAAGCGACCTGGTCGCTTGGCAGAAGTCCCCGGAGCGCAAAACTTTGCTTGAGAATGCAAAATCATTTTTTGAAGCTGGGAGTTACGGCGAAATCGAAAAGGGGTCAACTTCGACCGAGCGGACACAAGGCAGCGTCACGGAAGTGATTTTTTCCAGAATCATTCCCGGTCGAGAAGATGACTACCGGGAGTGGTCCGCACGTATGGGTGCCGAGCAAGCAAAGTATCCAGGCTACCGGGGCATGTTTCTCCAACCCCCGGATCAAGTTGGCGGCATCTGGACCAGTATCATTCGTTTCGACAACGCCGGTCAGCTTGAAAAATGGATGAACGCCCCGGAACGCGCCAGGATGCTCCAGGAGTCGAAAGCGTTCATTGAACACGAACAACTCACCCATTTGGCGACCGCGTTTCCCGGTTGGGTGCCAATCGATCCCGCCACCCATGAAGGTCCTCCAAATTGGAAAGCGGCTCTGTTGGTGCTGTTGGGCCTTTTCCCGATCGTGATGCTGGAAATGAAATTTCTGGGCTATTTGCTCGGACCACTCGGCGTCGAAAATCGCTCCCTCGGAACTTTCATCGGCAACTTTATCAGCGTCGCTCTGACGAGTTTCATTACCATGCCACTCTTTGTAAAATGGTTTGGTTGGTGGCTCTTTCCCAAGGACGACTCCACCGCAACGATCAAAGGGGCGGTTATTCTGTGCGCTCTCTTTGCAATCGAGGTGGCAATTTTTTGGAATCTATTCCCTTAGATAAATTTGGAAGATTGCTTAACCGTCCTCGCCAAAAATCCCGATTCACCCCCTGCAACCAAACCTAAAAACACAAAAGCCATGACCACAGACAATACCGAACACGAAAAATTCATCCGGCATGCCATTGCCCTTTCGCGCAAAGCTTCACTGGAATATGGAACTGGTGGCGTTTTTGGCGCCGTTATCGTCAAGGACGGCAAAATCCTCTCCGAGGGGATGAATCGGGTGGTTGCCAGCCACGATCCCACCTGGCACGGCGAGATGGAGGCCATCCGCCTGGCCTGTATCACGCTTCAAAGTTTCAAACTTCCGGGCTGTATCCTTTACACGTCTGCGGAGCCCTGCCCGATGTGCATGGCCACCTGTTATTGGGCTGGAATTGACCAGGTTTTTTATGCAGCAACCGTCGAAGATGCCTTCAAATACGGAAACTTCGACGACCGTCCAATCTACGAGCAGCTCGCTTTGCCAAAAGAACAGCGTTCGATCAAATTGACTCAGCTTTGCCAGGCTGACGCCGTTGAAGTTTGGAAGGAATACCAGGCGAAACCTGACAAGGTTCAATACTGAAGATCCGAAGGAATTTGGTTAGCGCAACTTTGCTCTGTCGCTAATGCAGGGCGGAGATTCCGTTCCTATGAATTGCGAGCCACTTCGAAAAGTCTGTAGGGGCACGGTCACCGCGGCCGGCGATCCAACGTTCAAGGAAGCGATTCACGGCAATCTCTGGAATAAACTCGTACCGAACCGAACACCACAGATCGTGGTGAAAGCGGAGGACGAACAGGACATCATCGCCGCGATCCATTTCGCGCGGGAGAATAATCTCAAAGTCGCGGTCCGTGGTGGAGGTCACAATTGGTGCCAGCCGACTTTGCGCAATGGAGGTCTGCTCATTGATATCCAGCAATTCAACAAGGTCATTTCCATCGATGTCGGTAATCGAAAAGCTGTCATTCAACCAATCATTAGCAACAGGGAGATCCAAAGTGCGCTGAACCTGAAAGGCCTCGCTTTTCCGAGTGGACATTGTCCACAAGTCAAGGCGAGCGGCTACCTTCTCGGAGGTGGCATGGCTTGGAACCCTACGGTATGGGGATCCGGCGCTGAAAGTGTGGAGGCGATCGAATTGGTCACTGCCCAGGGCGAACTCATCAAGGCCAGTGAGGAAGAGAATTCGGACTACTTTTGGGCGGCTCGTGGTGCCGGTTCAGGGTTTTTCGGGGTCGTCACCAAGTTTTATCTCAAGCTCCAGCCTCTTCCCAAAGCCATCCATGGCAGCGTTTATTATTTCTCGCTGGACGATGTTGAATCCGTTGGCAACTGGCTGGGAGAAATGGCCCCGAAATTGTCGGCCAGTATCGAGATGAGCCAGTTCATCATTAAAGCTCCCGCGGAGCTGATGAAAGATCAGGCCGTCTCGAATAATGGCTGGATCTGCATGGTGACAGCAGCCGCCTTTGAGGATACGGCGGAAGCCGCCAAAGCCGCGCTGCACCCGCTCGAGGAAAACCCAATCAAACCGCTCGCTGGTTCCTTCGCCGCACCGCTCACTTTTGAGGAACTTTTTGACGCCTCCGGCGCACTCTGGCCGGAAGGTCTTCGGTCCAAGGTGGAAGCAACGTTTTCCAATTCCAGTCCCGGTGAAATGATGGAGGCGATCCGCGAAAAAATGCGGGAAGCGCCGTCGCCGAAAACCGTCTTCCTGTTCACGATATTCTGCGGATCCGACGTCCCAGCTACCAAAAAAAACATGGCGTTCTCGATGACCGGCAAAGTTTATGGTGGCCCCTGGACGATGTGGGAGGATGCCAAGGACGATATGGTCAACGGTCGCTGGCATGATGAGCTGACCGAAATTCTGCGGCCTCACAACGTCGGCTATTACGTTGGGGAATCGAACACTGTTCTTCGCCCCGCCACTGCGGTGCAGGCGTTTCTGCCGGAAAATTGGCAACGCCTCGCCGATCTGCGCGCTAAATACGATCCGGACGGTTTGTTTTTCGGATTTTTGGACGGATTAGCTAGTCAAAGAATCTGACTGCTCAAGGTCCCTGAAAACGCGGTGTAAAAACACATGATGAGATTTTTTTTCATCGCTCTGGCCAGCGTGGCTGCGTTGCTTCCCACTTTCGGACGGGAGCCCGTCGCCGAGCAACCTGATGCCTTATTCGATCAGCTTCGCGGCAAGGCGCCGGCTTCCATTTCCGGGAATCCGGCCGCTGAAAACGCGATGCCTGGCACGGGCATGGCAGGTGAGCTTCTTCACATTCCTCAGAAATCCGGCATACGTCTTGGCGGAGTCTGGTTGGCGGATTCCAATGTCCTGCTCTCCGGAGGCGCTGACCCGGGCGCGTGGAGTTTCAACAGCGCATTGATCGTGGGCGTCAACCTCGATGCCGAAACCCATCTCGGCTGGGACGGCGCATCATTCGGCATCCAGTTTTTACAATTCAACGGTGAAGACACTAACGGCCAGGCTGGGAGTGTGCAGGGCTACAACAGCCTGCCCGGACCTGATCCCCTGAATCGTTCAGAGTTATACCAACTTTGGTATCGCCAGTCTCTGTTCGACGACAAAATCGTTTTCCGGATCGGCAAACAAGTGCCGACATACGATTTTAACAACGTCACACGTCCGGTATCCTCGCAGGAAGAACTGTTGGCAATCCCTGCCGTGACCGGCCTGCTTTATACTCCGGCGTTCGTGCAGCCGTCCTTGCTCGGTGCAATCGGCGGTTATTATAACTCCGTCTCCGGCGTGACGGTATCCGTCTCACCCACCGAGAACACCTACCTGAGATACGGGTTCTTCGATGGCAACGTCGCTCGGGGCGTGCAGACCGGCATGCTGGGACCGCAGTTCAACGCCTACACGTTCCACATCTGGGAAGGCGGAATGGACTGGGTCATCGCCGATAAATACCCCGGCAGTTTTGGCACCGGATTGTGGTATCAGACCGGTATTTTGACGGGACCAGGCAACATCTCGCAAAACGGCACGAGAGGATTTTATACCTTCGGCAGTCAACGCGTTTGGACAAATGCACAAGCCACCGAACCAGCCCCTTCGGGGAAATCCGGTGATTCACAGAGCAAACAACTGACCGCCCCAACTTCCTCGCAGTTATCCTCCATCTCGGGATTTTTCCAATACGGGATCAATGATTCCGAAACCCTGCCGATGAACCAGTCCTTCGGCTTTGGATTTACCGGATTTGGATTGGTTCCTTACCGTCCGAAAGATTCGATGGGTGCGGGGATGTCCATGGCATGGTTGAATCCCAATATCTTTGATCGCCCCAGCGAATTGATGTTCCAGGGCTATTACCAAGCGCACCTCATTGGCGGCACCTTCTTTCAGCCTGCAGTAAGTTACATTCCGACGCCCGGGGCAGGAGCTGCGCTCTCCGATGCATTGGCGCTTACCTTTCGGTTCGTCGTCTTGTTCTGACTCGGGAAACTGCGAATTTCTCCAACCGGACCATTACGCACCTCCCGCCAGATTTGCGCTCCTGCGATGAAAGCTAGGCGTGGTATTCCTGGAGGCTTTTGACTTCCATCGGGTGTTCTTTCATCGAGCGGATGGCGGCGGCGCTGGCTTGGGCTCCGCGCACGGTCGTCATGGTCGCGATGCGTCCGGCCACGGCGGCGCTGCGGATGAGGACTTCGTCGCGACGTGGTTGCTGGCCGCTGGGCGTGTTGATGATGAATTGGATTTCGCCGTTTTTGATCATGTCGAGAACGTTGGGTCGGCCTTCGCTTAAACGGAAAAGCGGTTGACTGGGCACGTCGGCGGCGGCCAGCGCCGTCGCGGTGCCCGAGGTGGCGTAGATCGTGAATCCGAGCGCGACGAACTCGCGGGCGACCGGAATAATCGCGGCCTTGTCGGAATCGCGCACGCTGATGAAGACGTTGCCGCTCTCGGGGAGGGCGGGCTGGGCCGACATTTGCGCTTTCGCGTAGGCCTGGCCGAGGCTGGCGTCGATCCCCATCACTTCGCCGGTCGAGCGCATTTCCGGCCCGAGCGTGATGTCGATGCCCGGAAATTTGATGAATGGGAAGACAGCTTCTTTCACCGAAAAATGCGTCGGGATGATTTCTTCGGTGAATCCGAGTTCGCGCAGCGACTTGCCGGTCATGACCTTGGTGGCGATTTTTGGCAGGGCAACACCAATGGCCTTGCTGACGAATGGGGCGGTGCGACTGGCGCGCGGGTTGACCTCGAGCACGTAAACCTGCTCGTCCTTCACGGCGAACTGCACGTTCATGAGGCCGCAGACTTCGAGTTCTTTCGCCATCGCGCGAGTGGCGCTTTTGATGTCGGCGAGCACGGCGTCAGAAAGCGAGAACGCGGGGATCACGCAAGCGCTGTCGCCACTGTGAATGCCGGCCTGCTCGATGTGCTCCATCACGCCGCCGATCACGCAAAGATCGCCGTCGGTGAGGCAATCGACATCGACTTCGGTGGCATCCTCGAGAAACCGATCCACAAGAATCGGACGTTCGGGGCTGGCCTCAGCGGCGTTGCGAATGTAGCGCCGCAGATCGGCCTCACTGTATACGATCTCCATCGCACGACCGCCGAGCACGAACGACGGACGTACGAGCACGGGGTAGCCGATGCGGTTTGCGATGGTGACGGCTTCATCCTCGTGAACGGCAGTGCCGCTGGGAGTTTGCTTAAGCCCGAGCTTGTCGAGCATGGCGGCAAAAAATTTCCGGTCCTCGGCCATCTCGATGCTTTTCGGCTGGGTGCCGATAATCGTGCAGCCGTTGGCCTGGAGGTTCGCCGCGAGGTTGAGAGGCGTTTGGCCGCCAAATTGCACGATCACGGCGTCGCAGCGCTCACGTTCGTAGATGTTCAAAACGTCTTCGAGCGTGAGGGGTTCGAAAAACAATTTGTCGCTGGTGTCGTAGTCGGTCGAAACGGTCTCGGGATTCGAATTCACCATGATCGTTTCGATGCCTTCCTCGCGCAGGGCGAAAGCGGCGTGGACGCAGCAATAATCGAACTCGATGCCCTGGCCGATGCGGTTGGGGCCGCCGCCGAGAATCATGACCTTCTTTTTGTCACTCGGCCGCGTCTCGTCTTCGTCGCCGTACGTGGAATAAAAGTAGGGAGTGTAGGCCTCGAATTCAGCGGCACAGGTGTCGACAAGGCGGTAGGTCGGCACAACGCCCTGCGCCTTGCGGTCGGCGCGCACCTCGGCTTCCGTGCGGTCGGTGAGGTGGGCGATCTGGCGGTCCGAAAAACCGAGTTTTTTGACTTTGCGAAGCGGAATCGCGTTGGGGTCGGACCGCAGCGCAGACTCGGCGTCGACGATCTCTTTGATGTGGTGAAGAAACCACGGATCGATGGCGGACAGCTCGTGAATGCGGTCGACCGGAAATCCCGCCTGGAGGGCGTACCGGACCCAAAAAATGCGCTCGGCGTTTGGCACGCGAAGCTTTTGTTCGATACGGGCAATGTCCGGCGATCCGTCCTCGAGCCGCGGGGCGTTGTCCTTGCCGTCGGCGCCCAAGCCAAATCGTCCCGTTTCCAATGAGCGCAGGGCTTTTTGCACGGATTCCTTGAACGTGCGGCCGATGGCCATGGCCTCGCCCACGCTCTTCATCTGGGTCGTGAGCGTGGCGTCGGCCTGCGGGAATTTTTCGAACGTGAATCGAGGAATTTTCGTGACGACGTAGTCGATGGTCGGTTCGAAACAGGCTGGTGTCACCCGCGTGATGTCGTTGCGGAGTTCGTCGAGCGTGTATCCCACGGCGAGTTTGGCAGCGATCTTGGCGATGGGAAATCCCGTCGCCTTGGAGGCGAGCGCGGATGACCGCGAGACACGCGGATTCATTTCGATCACGATCATGCGGCCGGTCTGCGGGTGAATGGCAAACTGGATGTTCGATCCGCCCGTTTCGACGCCGATGGCTCGGATGACCGCGAAACTCGCGTCACGCATCGCCTGATATTCCTTGTCGGTGAGCGTCTGGATCGGCGCGACGGTGATCGAGTCGCCGGTGTGCACGCCCATGGGATCGAAATTTTCGATGGAACAAATGACGACGCAGTTGTCGGCGCGGTCACGCATGACCTCCATTTCGAATTCCTTCCAGCCGAGCAGCGACTCTTCGACGAGGACTTCGGTGGTGGGCGAAAGATCGAGACCACGGCGCACGATTTCTTCGTATTCCTCCCGGTTGTAAGCGATGCCGCCACCCGTGCCGCCAAGCGTGAACGCGGGCCGGATAATGAGCGGCATCGTGCCGATCTTGGCGGCTATTTCGCGGGCCTCGTCCATCGAATGCGCTGTTCCCGAACGCGGCACATCGAGGCCGATCTCGATCATGATGTCTTTGAAAAGCTGACGGTCCTCGCCGCGCCGAATGGCGTCTGCGTTGGCACCGATCATGCGTACGCCGTGGCGCTCGAGCGTGCCGGATTCGAAAAGACTCATCGCGCAATTCAGCGCCGTCTGTCCGCCGAGCGTGGGCAACAGCGCGTCGGGGCGTTCGCGTTGAATGATTTTTTCCACCACGGCAGGCGTGATCGGCTCGATGTAGGTCCGGTCCGCAAATTCCGGATCCGTCATGATCGTGGCCGGATTGGAATTCACGAGCACAACCTCGTACCCTTCCTCCTTCAGCGCCTTGCACGCCTGGACGCCGGAATAGTCGAATTCGCAGCCCTGGCCGATGATGATGGGGCCGGAGCCGATGAGAAGGATTTTGCGGATGGAAGGATCTTTGGGCATGGCGGCGGGTTGGTAGAACGTCCGGTCGGGAGTGGGGAGCCTACGGGAACCCCGCGGGAGCAGGCAAGGCGGGCCGGACAAATTGTCGAACTAGAGCAGGCCGCGTTTTTGCAGGGCCTCGACGGCGAAGGGATTGTTCGCGGCGGCGAGTTCGCGGAGAAGATCAAGTGCCAGCGCCTGGACCGCCGGGTCGGGATTTTCCAAAGCCGCAAGGGCAGTGACGTGGTCGAGGTAGCGGGAGAAAATTTGCTTCGCTTCGAGGTGGGTGCACGTGAGGAGACGAGGCGAGAGGGTCTCGCGCAGGCGGTTTTCGAGAAAGTGGATGTCGTATTGATCCTTGTCCCGCTCGGTATCGACCTTGGAGGCAATAAGATAGGTTTCTTCAAGCAATCGGATGTTGCCCAGGTGGGGTGAGGAAATCTCCCACGCGGCATCAAAGTCACTTTCGTCGAGTTGATTGGGCTTGCGGAAAATGTCAATGGCGCGGTCCAGCCCACCAATGCGGATCACTCCGAAATCTTCAATTACGCCGCGAATCTCGGTGACCCGTTCGCGGCTTGCGAGATCCCAAAAGTAGGCGTTGGGAAAGCTCACCAAGACAGATCTCAGAGTCGCAATCCAATCGCCAAGTGGTAGAACCGAATCGAGCCAGATATCCGCATCGTCGGTTGGCCGACTCAGGCCGTATGCGACGATGGCAAGGCCCCCGATAAGGAGCACGCGATTCTGATCACTCAGCGTGAAGGTGAAGTCGTCGCTTGGGGTCCCCATGCTGCCTCCACCTCAGCCACCCGGTCGGAAATGTAGAAAAGATCGCTGATCGCGCGCGGCGGGTGTTTGAGCCATGGCTCGCTGTTGGGCGGCGTGCGGCGGCTGCGGACGCTGGCGGCGCGGCTCGCAAGCCACTTCGCGTGCCGTTTTTTTCGCTCCCACTCTGCCCAAACGGTTTCCAGCGAGGGTGTGTGCCTTTTGAGCATGGGCGGAGTTTACGATTACGCGCGCCGCTGGTCAACGGGTCCGGCAACTGAACCGGGATGAATTGTTAACGCGTGCCGACGCGGAGGATTTCTGTAAAGGCTGCAAGTCGGATTTTACACGAGCAAGCGCGACTCACGCCCGTGGACGGGCGGGTTCGTTGTCGAGACGGACGGCTTCGTTGAATGCGTCGAAGAAGTCCGGGAGAGCGGAGCGGACGCGATTCCAGTTGGGAATGAGGGGATCGCCAAGCGGGTCGTCGGTGTAGGCTTTGGCGGCCTGGCGAATGCTGCGAACGAAAGTGGAAACGGCCAATTCCTCCTGGTGGCGGTCATATTCAAGACCGTTGATTTCGGCGTCAGCAGCGTAAAATCGGACGGTGTCTTCCGCTTTGCGCATGTAGGCGCTAAGCAGCGTGTCGAAGAGGCCGGTGTCGAGTTTGATGCCCTGTCCGGCGAGCGTGCGAAACACACACTTCACGATATCGACGCTCATTTTATTGAGTCCCTTCGTGGCGTCGCGGCTGGAGACATCCTGGTGTTTGTGGTCGTAACGCTCGGCGAGGTCGACCTGGCAGATTGCCTTCGGCGACGTCACGCGGAAGACCTCGGCGAGCATGCCGACTTCGACTCCCCAGTCCGATGGCATGCGGGTGCGGCGCAGAATGTCGAGGTCGAGGCTCACCTCGCCGGAGAGGGGATAACGAAACGTATCGAGGTAAATGAGAAATGGGTGCCCACCGATGATGCTTTCGAGCGAACGCACGAGCGGGGTCACGAGCAGGCGCATCACCCGGCCATTGAGGCGGGTGGAAAACCGAGCGCTGTAGCCTTTGCAAAAATCGAAGCCGAGGTTGGGGTGCGCGACCGGGTAGCAGAGGCGGGCGAGAAATTCGCGGTTGTACGTGATGATGTCGCAATCGTGTACGGCGACGACGCGCGCTTGATCGCTGGCGAGGACGCAACCGAAGCAGAGCCAGAGATTGCGGCCTTTGCCGCTTGGGCCGGTCTCGAGATCGGAGACCGCGAGCCGCTGGAGGAGGCGTTTGACGCGCGGGCCGTCGTTCCAGACGAGCAGCGGTTTTTGCGGCAGCGTGCTGAAGAGGCGTTTTGCGCTGCGCCACTCGGCGGCGCTCGCGCCGTCGATCCCGACGACGATCTGCTTGATGTAACGCACGTTTTTGAGTTCCCGGATGATTCCGGCGAGCGCGGGAGTGCCGATCTCGCGGACGTGGCAGGGCAGAACGAGGGCAATGGGACGCTCGCGGGAAAATTCGGCGAGCTCGCGCTCGAGGCGTTTGACGTCAGGTTTGCCGAGGCGATGCAGCGTTGCCATCGACCCGGTCTGGAAAAAATCGGCCATGCGTGGTCGATAGTTCGTTGCGATGGCGGGGAGGGCAACCTAAGAAACTCGGCAGCTGCATCGTTGAAAGCCGAGCCCCACACCTGCCGCCGCCTCGTGGTGGTGCATTTTCATCTTCGTCCCGGGGGCGTGCGCCGGGTGATCGAACTGGCTCTGCCGGCTTTGGCCGCGGCCCGACGAAATGAGCTTCGGGAAATTGTGCTCGCAGTGGGCGAGTCGAATGATGGTGATTGGTTCGAACAACTGCGGCAGAAGGTGCGGCCCACCGCCGTCGCGCTCCACGTCGAGCCGGCGTTTGGTTACGTTTCGGAACAAGCCGGAACTCCGGACAAAATTCGCGAATGTGTATTGGCCGCGCTCGAAGTCTTGAAAATCGAAAAACCGGACACGGTGGTCTGGGCGCACAATCTCGGATTGGGCCGCAATTTGTTTCTTGCGGATGAGCTTGCCCGCAGCGCGGCCAATCTGATCTCACACCATCACGATTTTTGGTTCGATCACCGTTGGGAACGCTGGCCGGAAATCGAGGCGTGTGGTTGGCCAACGCCGGGTGCGGTGGCTCGCACGATTTTTGGCCGCGGCATTCATGCCGGTATCAACGGCGCGGACATGAAACTGCTTCAAAAAAGTCTGCCAGATCAAAACGTCTGGCTGCCAAATCCGATGGTGCGACCACCGCTGCTCAAGCGACAACGCGTCGCGGCAGCGAAGCGCTGGTTGAGCGGAATTTTGGGCGATGACGGGCCGGTCTGGATCTGTCCGGGGCGTTTTTTGAGGCGAAAAAATTTTGCCGAGGCGATCCTGCTCACGCGGTGGCTGCGGCCCGATGCCTGGCTGGTGACGACGGCCGATGTGAGTTCGGTGGCCGAGCGGGCGAACGCACATCGACTCATGACGTCGGCGGAAAACGCGGGGTGGAGAGTGCGGTTCAGTGTGCTCGCAAATCACGATGGTCCGCCGGTGGAAGATCTGATCGCGGCGTCGGAGGTCGTGTTGATGACGTCGGTGCGGGAAGGTTTTGGTCTACCCTATTTGGAGGCGACCGCCGCAGGAAAACCGCTGATCGCGCGTCGTCTCGAGAACGTCGTTCCCGATCTTGAACGCGCCGGATTCCATTTCCCGCACCTTTACGATCAGGTTTCGATAGCGCCCGCGTTGTTCGGTTTTGCGGCGGAGAAGAATCGGCAACACGAAGCGTGGTGCCGAAATCGCGACCTGTTGCCAGCCGGACTGCGACGGTGGGCAAAGCCGGTTGATTGGAATTCCGCACCCATCGCAATTCATCAACTGACGCTTGAGGCGCAGCTCGAGGTGCTCGCCGTGTCACCCGCGGAATCGTGGCGAATTTGTCGACCGTTCAATCCGCGGCTGGCGGCGTGGCGCGGACGATGGAGCGCGGCGGAGTGGCCCGATCGCGCCGAGCGTGATTTTGGTGCCACCGCTTACGCCGCGCGATTCTGGGATGCAGTCGATACGATGCCGATGACCGCAATCCCGCGGCGGCAAGCGGAAGCCGTGCAGCGGGAATTCATCCGGGAGCGACTGGGCAAACCATGACGCGGATTCGAGCCATCATTTGCGACGTGTACCGCACGCTTCTCGAGATCGGAGAACCGTCCCCGAACGCTGAAATCCGCTGGCAGGAACGGAGCGGTATCCACGTATCATTGGTGGAAATCTCACGTCGCTGCCGGTTGATCGTGGCCGAGGATCATGCCGCAGCGCGACTCAGTGGAGTGAAGTTTCCCGAAGTCCTTTGGCCAACTGTCCTTGCGCGAGCCGTGCCGGATCTCGCCGGATCTCTCGATGAGGATCTCGTTTTTGCGCACATGCAGTTGCTGCGACCGGTCTGGCTGATGCCGGGAGCGGATCAATTTCTCGACCGGGCACGGCGCCACGGATTGGCGCTCGGCATTGCGTCGAACGCGCAAGCCTACACGCTGCGCGAGCTGGACGCTGTCGGCGTGGATCGGACGATTTTCGATCCGGCTCTCGTCGCGTGGTCGTTCGAATTGGGATTCAGCAAACCGAATCCGCACCTGTTTCGTTTACTCACGACACGGCTGGCGTTCCGGGGCATCGCGCCCGGTGAAATCCTGATGGTGGGAGATCGGCACGACAACGACATCATTCCCGCGAAAGCGCAGGGCTGGCAAACCTGGCAATTCGGTGCCGGCAGCGACGGCGATTGGGCAGATCTGCGTACCGCATTTGGCTGGTAGGATTAGTTTGCGGAGAGCAGCTCGCCGACCTTCTGCACGACGCGCATGTATCGAACACCGTCGTGAAAATCGGGATGGGGGCGCGGTGTTGATGCATCGCGCACTGCAGCAACAAAATCGCGTTCGACCGTCCAGCCGCCCGCGAGCTCGTGCGGAATGGTCAACGTTTGCCAGGTCGTCTGACCGGGACGCTGAACCCGGATTTCGTCGGTCAGAAAGTCGTAAACGACCACGCCTCGTGTTCCCGAGATGTCGATCTGGTCAACGGGATCGCCGGAATGAACGCCGCTGAATTCCATCGTGCATGCCGCGTCGTCCGGGAACCGTGCGAGCACGTGCAGGACGTCAGGCGTGTCCACCCGGCCTCCGGGCCTCACCGCCGTGAACGTCTGACCCTTTGCGGCGAGAACCGTGAAGTCACCGAGCCAACGCTGAATGACCTCGGTGTGAATCCCGAGGGTCATGACGTTCAGTCCGCTGATGTCGCGCCGCTGCCGCCAGTGGAGGGGACTGGTGGGATCGAGCCAGGCGGCGTTGGCGCTGCGCAGCCGGATGACGCGAAGCGGACCGACAAGGTCATCGGCAAGCAGATTTTTCATGATCGTGTCGCCTCGCAGGCCGTGCGGCGGCGGGCAGAGCATCGTCACGAGATCCGGGTGCTCCGCTGCGGCGGCAAGCATCGAATCCGCCTCGGCGAGATCGCGGGCCATACGCGCCTGGCAAAAAACGTGTTTGCCCGCGGCGAGCGCTGCGAGGGTGGCGGGCTGGTGCAGATGCGGCGTCGCGCCGATCCACACAACGTCGAGCTCGGGCAGGCAGACAAGATCGCGCCAATCTCCGATGACTCGCGCCTCCGGTGCATGCGATTCACAAAATGACGCCGCACTTGCCGCGGTGGAATTCGCAACCGCGGCGATTTCGATGCCGTCGAGCTGACGTAATCCGGGCAGATGGCGGGAAATCACAATGCCGCCCGCGCCGACGATCCCGATCTTGAGAGTTTTCATGCCGCAGAAGTTAACCCGGCGACTCTCCCGCGGACCGAGAAAAATATACCTTAGCGATCGCGCACGGCCTACGGGCTGGTGACACGAAGCCGGAGGAAACGGCGATCGGGTGTTCCCGGTAGGTTGTCGATGACCGTGACCGTCGTGCCCACGCTACCGGGGTTGGTGTCAACGGTGGCCCACGACCCGTCAGGATCTGGAGCGCCTTCGATGACATAGGTCAAATCCGCCCGGGATCGATGGAAGGTGAGAGTCAGACGCCCCAGCGAATTCACGGTCGCGTTCGGCCGAGCCGCGGATGCAGAAACTACTGGCGACGTTCCGGTGGCGTATTCCATCAGGTTGACCACTCCATCTCCGTCCGGATCGGCCGAATCACCCCAGACGGTGGACTGAAGATCCGGATCGTTCACCGCGATAGTGCCAAAATGTGCAACCCGCCACTGTTCCAGCGGAGAGCCCGTTGGCAGGGCGGTCATTTCGATTCCATCGATGGAGAACGTGAGGTTGTCACCGACGGTGCTCTGCTGCGTCGAGAACGCGAGATAACCGCCCGCGGAGTAAGCCGCCGTGCGGAATCCCGCTCCGGTGACCGTCCGGCTGGTGGTGCCGTCCGTGATCGTGACATTGTACGTGCCGTGCGTTCGGCCATCCGTCACGCCCGCTCCAGCTGCGGAGAAAACGTCGATCGTGAACGTGTAGGTCACACCCGGTTGGCAGATGAGGCCGGTCGGAATAAATCGGTTGATGTCGTAGGCATTACCGACACCCGGAACGCCGTTAAAGACGCCCCATTCCCGAGCCGCAAGCGGTCCGGTCGCCGCGCCAAATGTGCGGATCATGAACGTCGAATCACCGCCCGTGCCCGCTCCCGCGACGCTGCGGCCCGAGAGCGAAATGTTGTCGGCGGCGGAACTAAAAACCGTCGCACTCGAGTCGAGTCGGATCTGGAAAGTGACCCGTGAAAATTCATCCAACGGGCGCGTCGCGGCTGACCATTGCCGCGAAACACCCTCCTGTCCCGACGTGCCGCCCGAGCGTGTCGCACGCAAATAATCCCCTCCGCTCACGGAGAGCGGATTGGTCGTGAGCACCGTGCCGCTGGCCTGGCTCGTGGTCTGCCATCCGCCGGCCCATCCCGCTCCCACGGTTCCCGGGTATTGCTGGGGTAACGTCGTGCCAGTTCCCCCGGCAAACGTTTCGCGCACCACTCCCGGCGGAACTGCGGGCGCGCCGTCCGCCGGACTGAAGGGTTGGCTGTAGGTCAGCGTTCGGTCGGAAGTGAGCTCCACCGTGTCCACGAATTCCTCGTCACCAACCTTGATCGTGACCCGGTAACGGCCCTTAAATCCCCGCAGCCTGGCCTCTCCCGACGTGTTCGAATCAACCGTCGTCTCCGGTGTCCACCATTCGCCGAACACAAGATCGATAAACGGCTCACCCTCTGGCTTGAGATTCCAGTTGATGTCGAACAGTGGTGCCCGTCCGGCGTAGTGTGCGCCGTCCCAAAAGCCCCACATCAGGAATCCGTCGCTGTGTGGATGGCTGAACGTAATCGTGAGCAGGTCGCGGAAATACTGCGCCTCCAGCCATTTCGGAGCGCGCGTTTTGTTGTCATATTCCGTGATCTTCACCGTGCCGCCGGTGATCTGGTGATACTCCTCGAAATGGGCGTACATTTCTTCCGGCGGGATGAAATACCGGAAGTGGGCCTGGAATCCGACGCCGTCGATCTGACCACCCTTGTCCACGACCTCCTGGACGATGGATTTAAAGAAATCATTTCGGGCGTAGAAATTCGTGAGGTGCGCTTCGTTGATGTATTTTTTCACCGACGGATCGATCTCGTTCACGCGGTTGAAAATATCGACGTAGATTTCCCGGCCCGTTTGGTAACCGGGCGATCCCTGAAATGCGTTGGCGATATCCACGTTGCCCGTGGGTTCGTTGATCACGTCCCAATCCTTGATGATGCCGCCCATGTTTGGATACGTGAGCACCTCGTCGAGGTGCGCGTTGATCCTATTTTTGAGGTTCGGCAAATTGTTCGCGTCGTCCTGCAGTGACGCCGGGCTGTTTCTCCAGCTCGGCCAGACCAGTGTGTGCCCGCGAACCCGGATTCCACGATCCACGAGCCATTTCACGGTCGCCGCCTTTTGTGCTTTCGTCAGGCTCCAGTTGCCTTCCCACGAGGGCCATTTGTGGCCGTTTTCGAAAACGACTTCGCTGAATCCACGGCCGTTGCCATCGAGATTGAAGAGCTTTTCCTGGTAAATGTTATCCTGGCTCCGGTTTCCCGCGATCTTCGCCTCGTTGATCGCGGTCCCGAATGCGTAATCGTGTTGCAGCATTTCGAAAGTGACCTCGGCACCGGGAATCGGCTGGCCGCTGGAGTCACGGACGACGATATCGAGGTCCGCTTTGCGGTGCTGCTCGATCCGGGCCTGGGCGGCAGCGCGCCACGGAGCGTCAGGCTCCATGCCGACATACTCGTCATTGCTGATGGTCGGAAGAGCAGCGAGCGGAAGCGTTTTTTTGTAGTTGATGACGGTGAGACCGCCAATTTGCAGGGTCTGGACGGCGACCCCGAGTTGAACCGCAAATTTTGCACCGCCACCGGGATGGTTGGTTTTGGATTCGAACGGCAGAAAATATTGCTTCCAGGTCGTGCCAACGCGCTGCTCGAACGTGATGTCCTTGTCGTAGGTGACGTTGTTCTCGAACGTGAAATTTCCGAGCCCGATGCCGTTGGGGGCGGTGATCGCGCGAGCCCAAAAAACTAGAAGCAGCCGGTCGCCGGTCTCGATGGGGGCGCTGGTATTGAGAGAGAGGCCGGCATTCCACGGATTCGCCGGAACGTTCGTGATCGCGAGCTGGGTGGCACGGGTAAAGGTCTGTCCAGAGATGGTCACCACGCTGCGTGCGCCACCACCGCCGGTCGTTGCGTTCGCGTTGGTGACTTCATTCGATGAAAAAACCCAAGTGCCTCCGGTGACGCCGTAGATGTTCGCAAGCGTCGCCCGCAAATCCGCGTGGTAGGCATCCTCTTGTGCGATGACCGAACCGGCTCCCAGCAGGCAAAACGCCAGCAAATAGCGGCTGAAGCTGCGAGGAGCAGTCAGCCGGACTGCGCACGCCGCGCGTTTCCGGCATTCGGGATGACGGTTCGAAAGGCTCATTGGGGAGGGGTGGTCTCGTGAGACCGCTTAGGAGCCTAGCACAGCCATTCCGTTGTTACACAGAAAGTTGTAGGAGGACTGCGCAGCATTCACTCGAGCACAAACTCCGGCGTTTCCGCGCGGGGAGCAAATTCCGCGAACTTCTTAAAAAGGTCGGCGAGTTTTGCGACGTAATATTCGACGTTTTCGTCGCGGGCGGCGGGATCCCAATCCGCCGTGAGTCGGGCATTTTCGTAGGCGGTGACTTTTTTGCGGGTGCCGGTTACGTAATAACTCACTTGATCCCCGGCGCGGTATTCGCGGCCGCTTCGCAAGGCGAGCTCGAAGGCCGCAGATCGATTGCGCGACGATGCGCTGATCTTTTTTTCGTAGGCAGCGAGGCTGTCCTGCAGCGCTTCGGTTTTCGCGAGGCGCTCGATGGGCCACGCGTGGGTGCGGATCGCTGTTTCGAACGTCTCGCGCAGTCGGCTGATCGCAGCGGCGTTCTCCTCGAGGATGGCGCGGACCATTTGTTCCAGGAAATCGCGCAGATACGGCTCCATGCCGCGGGACTTGAGCGCCGCACCCTTCAGTGTGCGTTTTCCGTCCGCGTCGAGCAGGGCGTAATTTTTTGCCTTGTAGCTGAACATGGCGGCGAATTGCTGGTCGAATTCGACCTCGATCCCGGGCGGCAGCACCTCGCGAATGCCCACGTCTAGCGCATCGACCGTTCCACCCTGCGGAGGCTGAAAATAGATGCCGTCCGTATCGATTTCGATCACGTGCGCGCCGACACCATTCAGCCAATCAACCATTGCACGCAGCAATTCCCGCCCCTTGGCGGTGACGGCGGCCGCCGCGGCGAAGTCGGCAAAATGCCCCTGCGCAAATCCGAGGTAGCCGTAAAAGCTATTGATCAAAATCTTGAACGTATTTTGCAGCGCGGAGAAATGCTGACGTTCGGCGGGAGTTGTGGCGTCGCGCATCCGGCGTTTTGCTTCGAGGCGAAACGTGCGCAGGTCGGAGAGCATTCCACCGAACACGCCGAGCACGTCATTTTTCGGCAGCAGGCCGAATTGCAAAATCACGGACGGGTAAAGTGACGCCACGTCGCAATGCCAGACGTTCTTCGCGACGCCGGTGAAAAATACGTCGGTATAGCCGCCCTCGAACGGTTCCGGTTCCGGCATTTGTGGCAGGCTGTGCGATTGCCGCAGGTATTCGCGGAGAAAAAGCGCGTCGATCTTCGTCGCATTCCCGCGCAAAATGACGTCCTGGTAATTATAGGGAAATACCTGCGCCTGGATGAAATAACTCGCGCTCAGGATGACGGCAAGCGACCGCGTTTCACGCACGTCCTGCAATGCGTAACTCTGAAAATCCGGATCGCCCGCGAGATACGCCTGCTGGATTTCCCGGCCCGACAACACGACGCGCCCGGGCTCGGTCACGCCGAAATGTTTCGCGACCGCCTCGAGGCCAAAACTTTCCAATTCGCGCGTCCCGACATCGTAATATTGCGCCAGTACGAGGGTATCGACGAAATGACGTCCGTGCGCGCCGAAGCGGGTGTATTGGATCGTTTTCTCGGCGATCTGGAGTCGGGATGCGCGGGCGGTCAGCACGCTGCCATCGCGACCCCACGCGAGTTTGATTTTGTGCTTCTTTGCGCGGGCAGCGAGATACGGCAGATCGAATTTGAGCAGGTTGTGCCCTTCGATCACGTCCGGTTCGCGATCTTGAACGATGGCGCTCAACTGCTCGAGCACGGCGCGCTCGGAGTCGGTGTTTCCCGGCTCGACAACGAGCAGGATCTCCCAACCGCCGGAGTCGCACAGAGCCACCGCGGCCAGCGGATCCCGCTCGGCGTTGGATTGGCCGAATCCTTCTGCGGAGCACGTTTCGATGTCGATCTGCAAGCGGCGCAGCCCTTCGAAGGTCATGCCCTTGAACAACGTCCGACCGGTCAGCGTCAAAAATTGCTGCACCGGATCGTTGAGCGAAAAATTTGCCGTGTCGTCCCCGCGCGCTTCGCTGCGTGCAGCCAGAAGCGTCTTCCACGAATCGAATCGGCGCAGGTGAGCGAGCGGCAGTTCTCCGCCCAGCCGAATCGTGTCGCCCGCGGCGTCCGCGGACCACGCGTAAGGCTGAAACGGGTGCGGCGTGACGGTCGTGCCGCCGTCTTCCTCCCGTCGATAAACCAGCGCGGTCCCACCCGGCGAGATCTCGACGGCAACGATGCCCGTTTCCGGATGATGGCCAAACAGCGTGGGATTTTCGAAAACGGTCACGCGCTGACGCTAGCGGCTTGAGTCTTTTGACTCAACCCACTGGTCCGTCACACCGGCCCAATTCCAATCGTTTACGGGACCGTATGCGCCTGGACGTCGTGGAGCCTGATAAATTTTTCCAAAGTCGGGCTCGGCGATCGGCGATGTTCATCGAGGATGAGAGCATTGCGAAAGCGACCAAGCGACACGTAGCTCGCGTCCTGCGTCAGCGTTGACGATTGAGTGGCGAGTATCCGCAGAAGTTCGCGCTGATGTGGCGTGACAATCTCGATGCGGCCAATCATCACGCGGACGATTTCGGGTGCCCCGGAAATTTCCAATGGCAGTACGCGGTCGGTCCACGATCGCGGAACGACAAAAAAGAGGCGCAGTCCCGGCGACTCAAAATAGGAGATCTTCCACGTTTCGAGCATCGCGTCCGCTTCGTCCGCACGCAGACCCTCGGCAACGAGTTCGCGAAACAGCGAGTCACGGAGTGACGCGGGATCCGAGTATTCTGCGTCTGTGAATTCGGCGGGTATTGTCGCGATCGCGCCCCCGGTTCGGTCCGCTTCGATGCGGCGGTAGGCCGTGGCACCGTCCGGCCGCACGTCAACCAGCCATAGGCGGTCTATGACGTCATCCGTGCTCCGCTCGACGCGGAGCGTATCGCCGCACCGGACAACGCGGATTGGGGCATCGAGGTGAGCGACGCCGCGGTAGAACAGGAATTGCTCCGTTTCGCCGCCGGTGGCGATTGGCTGGGAATCAACCGCGCGCGGAGCCAGCCAGACCGCATCAGATGTTTCAGGGAAACGGGACGAATTGCCCGCCACAAGGTTGCGCCATTCGAGTGAGCCGACCGTGTCCTGCGTGAGCTCGCCAAAGGAGCGATTTGCGAAGTTGATACCCGGGGCCGAAACCGCCGCTGTTGGATAATATTGCGTGAGCCATCCACCACGGAACGTTGCCCGCACACTGAGGTCGGCTGGCAGTCCGTCTGGTGCGTGGAAATAGACGACCGGTGTTTCCAGGCGCATCGTGACGCCGGGGTGGCAGCGTGTGACGCCCTTGACGAGAGCCGATCGAAACTCTCCCGGCGGTATGAGCAAAAGCGGAGCAATGTCGTGAACAAACTTCGGAA
>JBGTDR010000041.1:0-12126 GCA_041748215.1 Chthoniobacterales bacterium | reverse complement strand
CGGCCGGAGCTCAACGCGCCCGCGCTGCGGGTTGCGGGCGGAGCGAAGGTCACGGGCACAGGCAAAAAGGCCGCGCTCGTGATCAACGGCGGGGCGCGGGACGCGAGCGGGCTGAGCTCGCTGAAGGTCTACGTGAATGGTAAAAAGATCGCGGCGAAACGCGCGGCGAACTGGAAGGCCAGCGCGAAGCTGAGCGCGCTGCGGAAGGTTGTACGCGGCGACGCGAAGACGGTGAGCGTTCAAGTCGTGGCCAAAGACGTTTACGGCAATACGTCCGTTACCACCAAAAACGTCAAGCTGCCGAAAGACGCGTAGTATATAAGTCAAAGATAACCGAATCAGCAACGGGGCGCTCCACGCGCTCCGTCTGCTTACCATGCGGCAATTTCTTCCTGGAGAGCAGAGCCAAATCCTTCCGGGACGTTGTTGCGTTAAGATTGTCGACTTTGACGAGGGAGCTTGCCACCCGCATTTGGCTGGGGACCCGTTCCTTGAAGCAAGATTGAAAGCGGCATATTTGCTGCTGTGCTCTTGAAATGATGCCCTTATTTGAGTTGGTCGGGTTTGCCGTAGCAATGGTGGCTGGCGTTTTGGGGGTGAAGGAAAATCTGTGGCACTGGCCCATCTCGCTGGCGCTCCACCTGATCTACGCGAGCATTTTTTTCCACACCTTGCTTTACGCCGAAATGGGTCGTGAACTCATCTATTTTGGCTTGGCCATTTATGGCTGGCATCGCTGGTCACGCGGCGCTGAGCGCATTGACCACGCTCTTCCCATCTCCCGCCTGCCGATCGTAGGGTGGATTGCAGTGGGTTTCACGCTCACGATTGGCACCATCGCAACGGGCTTCCTCCTTTCCGCGCTTGGCGGTTCCGTGCCGTGGCTTGACGCGTTGATTGCGATTCTCAGCCTCGCCGCACGGGTCCTCTTCTGCGGGAAATACCTGGAATGCTGGTTGCTGTGGATCATCATGGACCTCCTGACGATTCCGCTCTTGTTCAGCCGGGACCTTCCGGTGACTGGCACTCTTTACGTCGTTTATCTAGGCATGGCAACTTGGGGACTTATCCGCTGGCATCGACGCCTCAAGCGCCAATCTGCGGACATTACGATGAAGCCTCAGACCACAGCGCGATTGGCCTGATGAGTTCCATTCTGCCGATCCTGCAAGAGCTTCACCACGGCCATGGCGTTCGGGAGGCCGTGAATTCGACGATCGCGAGGCTCACGCGACAACTCGAAGGGGACATCGCAGTTTCCATTCGGCTCGATGCTCGGCGGATGCGATCTCTCGATAATTCTCTTCATCGGGATGGACAGGAGTTTTGCGAGTGTCCCGAGATCCAGGGTCATCGTCTGGCTCGGGAAGTAAGGATCGGCACTCGTGCCGAATGGAATCACAATTTTCAACCCCGACCCGTGGCGGTGAGTCGGCGATTCCTTGAACGTTTTGAACTCCCAGATCGCGAGACGGTTGAATGGATGAGTCATTTTCCCGCCTCTCATCATCTCGCTGTCCCACTGCTGCACGCCGGGGAAATGCACGGAGAAATTGTGGTTCCAATTAAGGAACGTTTCCGCGCTCTCGAGCGAGCGACTCAAGCAAGCGGAATTGCAACGCGGTTGGCCCCGCTTTGGCTGCTCGGCAACTTGCTCCGGGACCATTTCGGTTTGGACTCTGGAAATCAAGTCGAAGGGCTCCTCCCGGGATGTCGGCAAACGCTGGCACTCCTCTTGAAGGAGGACTTCCCTGAGAAAGTTCTTCACGTGCGAGATCAGTCGCTCCTGGCTCGGCTCAGGATAGCGATAAAGAAAGGCGATGGGGAGCTTGCGGCCACCCGGCTGCCGCGCATTGTGCTGGCGTCATTCGATTCACTGGTTCACCGAGGGATAGCAGACCTTCTGAGCGATTCGCCGTCGGCCAGCGCGGTTATTGTGGGTTATTGTGGGTTGGAGCGGGAAGCGGAACGACTGTGTGCGCGATTCCGGCCGGACGTGCTGGTGATCGATGTTTCAACTGCCGATTCAGCGGCTGCTCTGGAAACGATCCGTCGCGTTTTTCACCGCGGTCAACAAGTGCGCATCCTCTGTTTGCTGCCACGTATTGGGGACGAATTGCTCGCCCAGCTCACCCGCGCCGGTGCCGCAGGGGTGATTCTTAAAGACAGGATCAATGACGAGTTCCAATGTGCGGTGGAATCCTTGGCCGAGGGGCGCCCATATTTTGGCATCGGCGTGATGGAGCGCGTCGGAGCGCGGTTGGGCGAATGCCTGCTGTCTCCACGTGAACTTGAGGTCTTGCGCCTTGCCTCCCGTGGCCGCACCAATGGTGAAATCGGGAAACTCTGCGGCATTAGCGAACGGACGGTCCGATTTCACATCGAGAATGCGCGGCCGAAACTGGGAGCTCGTTCTCGTCACGAAGCCATTCAGGCCGTGGTCGCCGAGCGGCTGGTCTAGCGATCCTGTCATAATTTGACAGGTCGACGTTTTGTTTCTTCGGCACGGTTGCAGCTCATTGGTGAACCTCCCCGTGTTCGCTCAAGGGGCTCAATCATCAACCGATCACGCATAATAATGACGAAGAAAAAATCAATTCAAACGGCCGTTGCTGCTGGCATCGTTTTGGGGCTGGCACCTTTCAGCCCTTCCAACGCTGAGACTTTCACCTTGCAGGACGCCACCATTGATCAGATTCAAAAAGCAATGGCTGACGGTGCGCTCAGCAGCGTCGAACTCACCTCGATGTATCTGAACCGCATCGCGGTATATGATCAGAGCGGGATCAACCTCAATGCCGTTCCCGTGGTGAATGCCGCCACTCTCGCCGAAGCGGCGGCCGCCGATACGCTGCGTGGCGCAGGTCCGATTCTCGGGCCACTCCACGGGGTTCCCGCCATTTTCAAAGACAATTTTCACATCCGCGGCATGGCCACTCAGGCCGGATTAAACGGTTGGAGCAATCTGATCGCCGAGGAAGACGCAACTATCGTGAAGGCTTGGCGGGACGGGGGCGGCATCGTCCTCGGACGGACGAATCTCGATACGCTGACCTTGAGCGGGAGCGGATTTTCCGAGGCCTTCGGTCAGACGACGAGTCCATATACCCAAGAACTCGATCCGCTGGGCAGCAGCACCGGCTCAGCCGTTGGTGTGAGCGCCAACTTTGCATCGGTGGGCTTCGGTAGTGATGGCTACGGTTCACTCCGCACGCCTTCGATCCGCAGCCAGATTTGCACCTCTCGTTCGACGGTCGGACTTGTCCCCGGCACCGGCGCCGCCCCGGAGGGACCTTACGAAGTCGATGGCCCTATGACTCGGACAATCCGAGACCTTGCGCTGGTGATGAACGCCGTGGTCGTGGAAGACCCCGACAATGTTTTCAACTCTTTCATGCCCACTTTTTCGGAAAGACGCCCTGCCGACTACGTCGCGGCGCTCACTCCAAATTTAGCGGGTAAGGTTTTCGGGATCCCAAACTACGCTCTCGGGAAACCTTCGAACAGCTCTTACTCGTTCAACCTCAGTCCTGGGGCTAAGGCTCACTTCGATCAAGCGCGCGCCGTTCTTGTGAGCCTGGGAGCTACGATTCGGGAAGTTGATGTGCCCGTGGATGAGTTCATCGACTTCGAGGAGTATTCCTTCACCGGGCCAATTTCGTTCTTCTACCAGATCGATGACGAATATTGGTATCGATTCAACGCAGGCAATCTTGGTCGTTTTCTTGCCATGACGAACCAAAAAGACACGCCTCTGCTTGCAATCCAGCGAGCGATCGACCAAGCGACCGATCGAAGCGGCTCCGCCAAATTTACCCTCGAACTCATTCTAGATCACCTGGTTGAGGGCACGGATGTCGGTCCAGACAATGCAACTTTTGCTTCATTCATCAATCAACGGAACTCCATCACGGAGGGAGAGTTGTTCGGGCAATGGATGGCGGCTAATGGCATTGATGCTCTCATCATGCCGAGCAATTTCGACGTCGAATATCTTGCCGGAATTAACTACCACACCACTCTTGGTTTGCCGGGCGTCGTTGTTCCGGCCGGAGCGAGCGAATACGGAACGTCAGATAACCCGGAAGTTTATCTCAAGCCGTTCGGAATGACTTTTGTCGGTCGGCGGTTCGAAGAGTCCAAGCTCATGTCATTTGCCTTCGCTTATGAGCAAGCATCGAAGACCCGCCAAGTCCCGGCATTGACTCCATCGCTCCCGGGCGAGACGATCGAATACAGCACCGCGCTGCCGCCGCCAAGTCGGCCGGAACTCAGCGCGCCGGCGCTGCGGGTGGCGGGCGGAGCGAAGGTCACCGGCAAGGGCAAAAAGGCCGCGCTCGTGATCAACGGCGGCGCACGGGATGCCAGCGGTTTGGGCTCGCTGAAGGTTTACGTGAATGGCAAAAAGATTGCCGCCAAACGTGCGGCGAACTGGAAGGCCAGCGTGAAGTTGAGCGCGCTGCGCAAATTTGTGCGCGGCGACGCGAAGACGGTGAGCGTGCAAGTCGTGGCCAAGGACATCTACGGCAACACCTCGGTCACCACCAAAAACGTCAAGCTGCCCAAGGGCGCGTAAGGCAGGAAATCAACCGAATCAGCAGCGGGGCGCTCCACAACGGAGCGCCCCGTTTTGGTTGCTTTCGGCGCGCGGCGGGAAGAATCCGGGATTGACGCTGCGTTGCGGCTTTGACGGAATTTTGCGCTGCAATTCACCGAAAATTTTTAGCAAGCGACCGGGAGCGCGGCGGGGCGGAGTCTGGGACTTTCCTCGGCGTTATGCGAAATCACTACCGACTCCTCACCACTCTTGCTGTCCTGATCGTCACCGCCGGGATCCTACCGGTCACGCACGCGAATTTTTTGAGCGTCACGCTACCCGGCGAGTCTCGCTCGGACGGTTGGACGGGTTTAACTGCGGCGAATTACCCCGGTTACGGATCGTTCCCGGGCGCTGGGCCTTGGCCATCGCCGATCGGCTCGAACACGCCGGGATCGGGCGATGCGGAATTCGACAAAACTGGTGGCAACGGTTATCCGGCCACCAATTCGGTTTATACCTTTGGCGGCGGATCGTTCCGCGCTTTCGACAGCCTGGCGCTGCCGGGAGTGAGCACGGTGGTTTTTCAAATTCAGATTGGCAGTGGAGATGGCGGGCTGGCCTTCTCGGCCGCGCCGACGCTCTCCATAAACGGTGGATCTTTGGCCCTGGCACCGGATTTCAGTCAGCTCGTGACCAGTTATGACGACACGTCACCCGGATTCGGGGGAGTATCGGTCAGCTTCCTCGCCTACCAGTGGGATCTCGCATCATTGGGTACGGTGACGAGTTTTGACGTGAATTGGACAACGACATCGAGCGCGCAGATTTTTGCGCTCCAGCTCGATCAGGGTTCGATGATGAGTCAGGTCGTGGCCGTTCCGGAGCCGGGAACGTACGCCATCGCTGCCGGCCTGGTGGTGTTGCTGGCCTGGCGGGTGCGCCGTCGGACGGTGCGCTGATCCGAGTGGTTTTCCACGTAATCGTCATGAATCGTTTTTTTCGTTCCCGGAAACCGTCTAGTGCTCTCGAGGGTGCGCCCGCGGATTCCTTCACGGCGCGGCTGCTCGATGCGGCCGCGCCAGGCAATGTCCACCGCAGCGGGCCGTGCTGCTCGATTTGTTTGTGGCCCGAGTGGGCGAGGATGCTGGCGACTTTGACCGCTCTGGGTGAGGTGCTGGTCGTGACCGCAAATCCCGGGGCGATCCTCGGTGCGCGCCGCGTGTATCCGGCGATGGATTTCGACATTGGAACGCGGCACGGGCAGAGCGTGGACGGTGCGCTGGATGCGGAGTTCGTGCCGTGGAATGAAGCGCTGGCGGTGTGCCACGAGCACGAAAACGGATCAACGCACGCGGTGGAATTCCGCGACGCCGCGGGTGCCGTGCTGCACAAAGTGTGTCTCACGGATCGCTCCGCACGGGACGTTTTTGTCGAATGGGTCGAGCACCACCAGGCCATCGGCGAATCGCAGATGCCGCCGGATCCGCTGCGCTCGCGGTGGAGCACGGTGCAACGGCGTCATTGGTTCGATTACGACGAGATCGAGCTGCTTCCCGCTACGTCCGTCGAACGCGTCCTGCATTGTGCGGCCGCGCAAAAGCGTGCGGTGAGGGTGATCGTCGGGAACGAGGGCATGGTGCACGGAGCGGATCTCGCGCCGCGTTGCCTGCATGCGCGGCGGCAATGGCTCTTCGCCAGCGACGACGATACCGGCCTGCATTTCGATCCGTGTGAGTTGCGGGAGACGCTCCTGCATCGCGTGCCGGCGGCGGGTGGCCGTCCGTCCGCGCTCACGCTCAAGGCCTTCACCGACGACGGCCTCCTTCGCCTCGCGCTCGCGGCGCCCCGTCACGAATCCGAAACAACCTGGACCAACTTCCTCACCACAGCACTCGCCGAATCATGAACCCACCCGTCACGATCCTCTACGCCACCATGACCGGCAACTCCGAAGGCTGCGCCGTCGACCTCGAGCGTCTGCTCACCGCTCAGGGATTCGTCTGTCGCACGGAAAATCTTGCTCATTTCTCCGCCGCCGCTCTCGTCGGAGAATCCATCGCCCTGTTCCTCGTGAGCACGTGGGGCGACGGCGAACCACCCGATGATGCCATTCCGTTATTTTACGAGTTGTGCACTTTGCCTGCCGGGGCGCTCGCCGGGCAGCGGTTCGCCGTTTTTGGACTTGGTGACGCCACGTACGACGACTTCTGCGGATTCGCAAAGAAGTGTGAAGCCGAGTTGGAACGCGCGGGTGCGACACGCATCTTCCCCGTGCAACTTTGCGACCTCGACCACGACGAGCGCCTGCCCGCGTGGGGTCGCGCCCTCGCCGCCGAACTGGCAACACCAGCCGCACAAGCTGCGTGACGGGCATTGAGGTCCAGCTCCGTTTCCCGAGAAAAAAGGTGAGGCGCAGTTGACGTTTCTGCGCGTCTTCCGACTAACCCGGGGAGGGGACGAAGGTATTTTGATAGGTCTCCTGCTTTGTCCCTTTGCGACATTGATCGGACTTGAGCTGCCGCATCCAGGCGAGGTGCGCAAAACAATTGAAGATGAAGTAGGCGGCGGAAATTCCCGCCATCGGGTAGGCGTCCCGGGAGAGGAAAAGGCCGGTGGCCAATACCGTCGAGACGCTCCACGCCGTCCAGCATTCGACCTTTTTCCGCATGCACAGAAGGGCCGCGGTGACGGCGCTCGCCGTCGTGAGGCTGTCCCAATACGGATGAGCCGCGTCCGTGTGATCACTCAACAATCGGCCCGCGACGGCCGTCACCAGGAGGCAGCAGGCTGCGGCGGTGATCCGTTGACCGGCAGTCAAAAGAGTGACGGGCAGTTGTTCGCCTCGCGGGCCGCCGTGCGCCCACATCCACCAACCCACGATGCCCGAAACGAAATAAAAAGCTTGCAGGGCGACGTCGGCATAAAGTTTGAGGTGCCACACCAAACAGCCAGCGAGCAGGGCGTAAGCAAGCCCCCACGGCCACGTCCACATGGCACGGCGGTAGCTGCCAATCGAGCTGATGACACCGCAAATCACCGTGACCCACTCGAGCACTTTCCAAAATTCAGGCGTGAAGGTCATGGATCGCGCATCAAGCAACTCTTATTCCCATCGTGACCTGCACTCGAAAGATCGCTCCGTGGAAGGCGTAGAATCTGCTCCTGCGGCAAAAGATGGTTGCTAACGTCCTTCCTCACGCCGAGCAGGCGGTGATCGCCTACCCGGAAGTGATCGAACACCTTGCGGTCCTGGGCACGACGGGCGTTTCCGTGCTCACGGGGGATTGGCCCGACGAGGTGGAGTTCCTCGTCGAATCCGTGAGTAGCAGCGTCGTGATTTGCCTCAACACCGCACCGCCGCGATGGCACCGTATCGACAACGGCGACGGCTGGCAGCTTCGGCGGAATCCGCGGCGGGACTACCATTTTTTTAATCCGGCGGGTCGGCCCTGCCGCGTCCAAAGCCTCGGTCGTAACCGGAGCATCGAGGTCGGACTCGACGAAGCGTTTTGCCGTCAGGTTCTGGACGAAGCCGGGATCAAAACCGGCTCGAACTTCGAGGCCCTCGCGAATGTCTGGGGTTACGACGACTTTCTTTCCGCCACCCTGCGCGAACTCGCCCGTCTGTCGCAGAATCCAACCAACGCCGACGCCATTCTTGCCGATCATCTCGCCCATTCGCTTGTGCTTCATCTTGCCCGTCGGGTCGGTGCCAGGCCGTCAGAATCTGCCGACGGCCACCAACTTTCGTTTCGGCAGATGCGCACGCTCCGGCTCGCCGTCGAGCAACGGCTCGCCGAACCGCTCACCCTGCGCGACCTCGCGGAAGCCGTCGGGCTGACGCCCACCTATTTTTGCCGCGTGTTTAAGCGGACCACCGGCGAAACTCCGGTGCGCTGGTTGCAGGGCCTCCGTGCGGAACGGGCGCTGGTCCTCCTTGCGACGCCCGGCCGTCCACCTGGTGACACGGTTGCCCGCGCCTGCGGATTTGCCAACCGGCGCCACCTTGCTCGCGTGCTGCGTCAACGCTATGGGCGGGGCATTGTTGATTCTACGGAACCCACGTCAGGATAATCTCAGACCCCCGGGCCGAGGTTGAGATTGGTCAAATCCCGCCACCTCAGTTGCCACGCTCGCGCGGCACGCCCGGTCGCTCCCGGAGCTTCGACCACCCGCTTACCCTTTATTTAAGGGCCTGCACGGACGATGACGGCATTCGGGTGCGCCGCGTTGGCACGCAAAATGAATCGCCGTTATCGGCTGCACTATGAAGCAGCCATACCACACCAACCAACCGTCCGCGCGAATGTTGCGCGGAACACAAAACCAGACCCCCCTCCGGCGCAGCCACCGATTCGCATCGGCCATGATGCTCGCCGGTATTACGGCAATCTCCTCACCCCATGCGGAAACCTTCACGCTGGAAGAGGCGACAATGGACCAGATCCAAGCCGCGATGGCTGCCGGAGCCCTCAGCAGCGCGGAGCTTACGACGATGTATTTGAATCGCATCGCGATTTACGACCGGAGCGGACTTCAACTCAATTCCGTGGTCGAGATTAATCCTGCCGCGCTCACCGAAGCAGCGGCGGCCGATGACCTGCGCGCCGCGGGTGAAGTTCGCGGACCTTTCCACGGCGTCCCAACCCTGCCGAAGATGAACCACGCCGTTTCCGGATTACCTCTCAATCTCGACATCCCCGAATTGGAAGGGGCGGTCGCCACGGCTGACGCCGAGAACGTCGTGCGACTCCGCGCCGGTGGCAGCGTGATTCTTGGGCTGGTCAATATGGACTCCTATTACATCGACGATCTCTATTCCGACAACGAGACCGTCTATGGTCCCGCCAGGCATGCCTACCGCGAGGACTATTATCCCGGCGACTCCAGCACCGGTTCTGGCACTGCCATCGCCTCGAATTTTGCCAGCATGTCGGTCGGAGGCGATACCGGCACGTCAAACCGCTGCAACTCCGGCGTCAGTGCCTTGGTCACGGGTCGCACGACATTTGGCTTGCTGAGCGGGCGTGGCGTCGCTCCCTTGGCCGCAACGCGCGACCAGGCCGCTCCGATGACGCGTACGGTCCGGGACATGGCTTACGCTTACGATGCCCTCATCGGCGACGATCCGCTCGACGCCACCCGCGCCTGGCGCTTCGCTGATCATCGCTTCCCCACGCAAAGTTATGCGACGGCGCTGCGGACCGATGCACTCGTGGGGAGCCGGCTCGGTTACACTCAAGAGGTTATTGACACGAGCAGCCCGGAAACCCGCGCTCTGTTTCTCGCGGCGATTGCCGACCTTCGAGCTGCCGGGGCCACGGTCGTTGAGATCACTCCGTTCCCCGATTTTCGCGAGCACATCGGATTTTTCGCAGAAGCTTTTAACGCCGACTTTACCGCGGATTACGGTACCGGGTTCGAGGAGATCAATTCCCAGTATGCCTCGTGCCGATGGGCTTTTACGGAGTTTGCTGCCTTCACGAGTCCCGCCATCGCTATCGACATCCCGTTTGCCATTTGGTGGGGCGATGAAGCCGCCGCGGACTACGCGCCGTTTGCCAACCTTGCTCCGGGCGTTGGCCCCGTCTCGGCGACGTACGTTGCTCACCGCGCCGCCGAACGCGCCTTGTTCGAAGGATGGTATGCCGCCAACACCGTCGATGCGGTGATTTACCCCGTCGATGGATTCGGGGCCATTCCTCGGACGGCTGAGGATCCGTTTCCAGAGGAATTTTTCCTACCTTTGGAATACGCGTGGGCCGTGCCCGGAACTGGCCTGCCTTGCGTGGTCGCGTTTGGCGGATTCAGTGAACCCGAAACCCCCGATCTCGGCATCGAGTTCACCGGCCCAGCGTTCAGTGACGCGAAGCTCCTCGGATACGCCTATGCCTACGAGCAAGCCACCAAACACCGGAAAGCTCCGTCACTCACCCCGCCACTTCCGGGCGAGACGATCGAATACAGCACGGCGCTGCCGCCGCCGAGCCGGCCAGAGCTCAACGCCCCCGCGCTGCGGGTCGCGGGTGGAGCGAAGGTCACGGGCAAGGGCAAGGAGGCCGCGTTGGTGATCAACGGCGGAGCACGGGACGCCAGTGGGCTCAGCTCGCTGAAGGTTTACGTGAACGGCAAAAAGATCGCCGCGAAACGCGCGGCTAACTGGAAGGCGAGCGTGAAGCTGAGCGCGTTGCGCAAGTTCGTGCGCGGCGACGCGAAGACCGTGACCGTGCAGGTCGTGGCCAAAGACATCTACGGCAACACCTCGGTCACCACCAAAAACGTCAAGCTGCCGAAGGGCGCGTAATCCAAGAATCCAGTCTGGTCGATACGGGGCGCTCCACGACGGAGCGCCCCGTTTTCGTTTTTGGAACGGGTCAAAGCTGTCCTCGGCCCAAGGATTGCTTGTCTGGATGGCGTGAGCAGGTTGGAAAGTTACGACACTCGTTGCGCGTTCGCGCCGCCATGATTACGGATTTGACGTTTGCCGACCGCTTCAACCGGGGATCACGCGACCTTGATTCGTTCGATTTGGCCGCGCTCGATAGGCGGATCGCGTCGCTGGTCGGGCTCATTGGGAAGCGCCTCGATTCGCGGATTGCGATTGCCGTTCGGTCGGACGATCTGAGGATGGTTTCCTACGACTACGGGGTTTTCCTCGACGGCGAGCATTTTGGCGTCTGTCCCGAGATTCGGGGAACCCGGTATCCGGCCGCCTGGCAATGCGGTGATCGGGCGCTGTGGAATCATTGTTTCCAAACCCGGCCCACGCAGAGCCCGCGACGATTCCTCGAGCGGTTTACGCTGCCCGATCACGGCGCAAACGAATGGGCCGCCGACTCGGCGTATGCGCACATGCTGAATTTGCCATTCGTTCACGCGGGACACGCGTTGGGAAAAATTCTCTTCTTCACCCTTTCCGGGCGAACGGACGCCGCCGCTTTTGCGGCGCGGGCCGACGACGTGATGGCGGATCTAACGCCCCTCTGGCTCTACCGTCACTTACTGGCCGACCTGTCGCGAATCGACGCGTCCGATCCGGCCTCCGGGGGAACGATCTTTGAACAGACTCGCGAGACGATCGGCCGCGCTGTGCGGGCCGACGTAGCGTTCGACCGTCGGCTGGATCGCCTGGTTCCTGCCAGCGAAAAGAGACGGTTGAAACAACTCCGGGCGTTGCTGCAAACCGAACACAAGGCGAGACTTCCCGCTCGGCCGATGCGCATTCTCCTCGGTCCCGCCGACATCTGCACGCACCGCGGGCTGGTGGCCTTGCTTGCGGATCCTCGAACGGATCGGCCGCCGGTCGAGATCGTCGGATTTTCCGCCGACCCCGTGGACTCCCTGGCGTGCCACCGGCGGCTGCAGCCCGAAGTGGTGATCCTCGACGGAGGCCATCCGGCGGCGCTGGAAACCGTTCATCGTCTCCGGCGGCGGGACCCCCGGGTACCCATTGTGTTTCTCGCGGGTCGCGCGGATGACCTCCTCGTCGGGCAACTCGCCGAGGCCGACGTCAACGCAGTTGTGGCGAAAGGTCACCTGGCCGTCGAACTCGGGCCTGCGCTCACCGCCGTGGCCCGGGGTCGCGC
>JBGTDR010000040.1:0-9339 GCA_041748215.1 Chthoniobacterales bacterium | reverse complement strand
GCCACTTGCTGACGCCGAAAACCCTTCGATCACGCGGCTCGCAGTCGCTCCAAAAAAAGTGCACTCGGACGGCGATCGGAAAAGCGCGCTGAATCATCAGGGCCCCGCGATCAAGGTCAGTATGACCGAAGATGCAACGCTGGGTGCAGGACAAAAATCTTCAATCATGCGGCGAGAGGGAGGGTGTCGTTCTCTGCTGCGCGTGAGTTGAGGCGGTGTTTCCAGAACGATTCCATCCTTCGGCTGGCATGGATGCAGCGGAATGCGAGGATTTTGTCCGCGCCTGGCTCGCCCCAGAACATGCCCGATTGTTTGCATCGTTTTCCAATGAGTGAACGGCAACCGGCTTCGACGACACCCGAGCCGATGAAGTAATTTTTTGCCCGGAAGGTCCCGTATTGCATGCGTGAGACGTTGTTGGCGAAGTAGCCCAAAGCGGTTTCCACCTCCGCCACATTGCCACGAAGGAGGGCCTCTTTGCGTGCCTGTTCGACCATGCGCTCGACCCCGTCACGAGCCAGGAGTTTTTTCCAGTAACGCCTGAGGCGTTTGTTGCGTGCCTGATCGCTTTTGCCCCAAAGGGTTTCGATCAGGGTCTGCAAGTGCTCCAGAGCGTGGTAGAAGTCCACGATCTGAACGGCCCCCGGAAAGTAATCGCGACCGAGCTTCTCCAAGCCAGTGGCTCCGTCGATGAGCAGGACGGTTTCCCGGACCGAGAACAAGCCTCGCCGGATGGCCTCGCGGCGCAGGCTGATTCCAAAGTCCGAGGGGCTCTGGAAGGCGGAAAGGTAGGTGGTTGCGTCGTGGTCGCGCAGGGGACGGCCTTTGTCATCTTCCTTGATCTGGGTGAAGACGCAACCCAGCGTGGCCATGCGGGTTTTGGCTCTTCCGTCGGGGGCTTTCCCTTTGCGCCCTGCGAGTTCTTCCTCGCGCATAGGCACCCCGGTGGCGTCCGCACTAACGTAGAGGATTTTGGCCTCGCAGGGGCCGGGGGCCGATTCTCTTTTCTGCCAGGCCACGGCGCACTCGCCCGTGCGGCCAACCACGCGCTGGATCTGTCGTTCGGAGACGGAGATGCCGCCGGTTTGCGCAAGGTGGAAGGAAGCTTGGAGGAAGCTGGTTTCATCCGCTCCTTCCAGGCAGATGAGACGCGCGAGGGCCGGGGTGTAGGCCCCTTCCAGACCGAGGGCCGCATCGGCCGGGAAGTGGCCGCATTTTTTCCCGGCATGGTAGTAGTATCGACGCATCAGCAGGAAGGTGCCGAACATGCCCTGAACCATGAGAGGCTCCCGCCCCTTGGCCTGCTCGCCCGGCTTGGGGATGTAGGCCTCATCCACTCGATCTGCGGCTTGCTGCAGAAGCATGCCCACCAGTTCGTTGGCCGGTTTGTAGATGGCCGTGCGCACGAGGACTTCCAACTCGGCAACGGCGGTTCCGGCAGGCGCTTTGCTGCGGAAAGCGGCGATCAGGTCTTGGATTTCCGCTTCTTGGGCAAGGCAGATGTTTGGGTCGGGCGTTTTTTTTTGGCCCCAGCCTTGCGATCCTGCCGACTCTGCGTGGTGATCAAGTTCTCATACTCCTGCACCAAAGACTGGAAGCGATTGTGGGCATCAATGTTTTCTTGGGCTTGGGCAACCTGCTCGGCCGGGACGTATTCGCTCACGTTGCGCCCGCCTTCGCGGCGCTGGAGATTGAAGTATGAACCGCCAGGGCCTTGGCGGATCACGGAGAGTTTGCCACGCTCCATGCGTTCGATCGCTGCGATTTGTTCAAGGATGTCATGAGGAGTGCTTTTTAGGTTCATCACAGAAAAGTATATGCGAAAGCATATACTTTAGAAGAAAAAAACCCAGCAGAATCCTTTTTTAGAGATTTTTGTCCTGCACCCCCGTCCTGTTGCCGCCCGGCTCCCTATAAATCATGAGGGATCAATTGCCAATACGCCGCCGCCTGCTTCCGCGTAACGACCTGCCGGTAGTGTTTGAATAGGACCGATGGTGTCTGCTGTCCCATTTGGAGCTGCGTTTTTCCCGGGTCGTCATGTTGGACCAAATGGTTGCTGCCAAAACTGTGCCGAAAAGGATTGCGGCGTTCCTCGAATTCGTTTTCTCCCCCGACCGGAGGTTCAACACCTTCCTCAGGTTCCGGCGATTTAATTCCGACTTTGCGATAAAGCCTGTCGCGTTTGATGCGGAAATTTTTCGGAACTATAGGTCCGGTCTCCTTAACGCATAGGAGCAGCCATTTTTCAAGATTGTCAGAAATGTCAATCGTGCGGGGAATCGCCTTCTTTTTGGCGACTTCAGGACGGATGTGGATGTGCCCTTCCTCCAGCAAGACGTCCTTCCAGTCCATACGGCCCAATTCACAGACCCGGATCCCGGCGAAAAGCCCAAGGCATACGAATGGAAGGAGCCCATCAGCCTTGTCAGCGTAGGCGTGTTGCAGCAGTGACTTCGCTTCAGCGACCGTGAAGATCTTGGGTGTTTCAAGATCTACAGTCGGCTTGGTAATGGGACGGAACGGATTTTTTGGGATGATCTCCTTTTTTTCAGCCCAGTTAAAAAAGATTCCGAGATCACGGATGTAGTTTCTTCGGTTGAGAGGTTTCCAGTCCTTTGATTTAAGCCACGCCTCACACTCGCTGGTGAGAATTGTCCTGATTGCGCGATTGGGGAAATCTCGTGCAAAGACGTTCAGGGCAATTTCCAACTTTTTTACGTACGACTTATCACGATTCTGGTCATTGCGTTTGAATTCAAGAAAGTCAGCGACCACGTCGCAAACAGTCTTGTGAAAACTCCCGTTATCCCCATGGGCGAGGTAAAACTCCGTGGCGGTTGATAGAGACGCTCCCACTTTTTGAAGTCGTTGCTGACAGTCCAGAGCCTCCTTCCGAAATGAATCAGGAATTTGTAAGGAAGAAGACCCATGCTTTTCTTTTTCAGCGGCTTTCTGTTCGAGGTGGCGCTCTGCAGACTTTTTATCCTTGAAATATTTTCGCTGGCGACGTCCCTCAATTCGCCCTAAATCCACCACCCACCGCACGCTGTTGTTGTTCGTGAGATGCTGACGTATATTTCCCGCGAGTTTTGCATTTTTCGTCAATTTCATGTCAAAATATGGCTACGATGTGGCTACGCGTCAATTTTTCCTGCGTAAATCGCTCGACTCGAAATCGAGCGTGCTGTTAAAGGCACCGTGGGTTCGAATCCCACCCCTTCCGCCAGTTTTTTCACCAAAAAATGACAGCAAACTCGAAGTCGAGTGGTGTACGGTTTTTACGCGGAAACCCGATCGCTTAAGGGCGGGTCACCAACGTCACTTCGGCGTTGCCGAGGGCGCGGGCGAGGTTTTGACGGCGGCGGATTGGGAAATGATCGAAGAGCAGGGACTCGGTCGGCACCCAGAGCACGACCCAACCGATGATGACCAGACTTTCGGTCAAGAGGGTTGCAAACCGCCCGCCTTCAAGAAGTTGGATCGCTTCGGAAATCAGGATCAATAACGCGACGATGCCGAGGCTGATCACCAGCCCGATTCGGCCGCGGCGAAACACGTCGCGCAACTCGTTCGTCGCCTCCGCGCATTCGGATTGAAAATGACTGCACAGCGCGTGGCGAACATCGTCGGTGCGATTGGCGTCCGCCACTGGGACTTCGAAAGTCAAAAAAAACGAGACATCACGGAGTTTGATTCGGCGGCTGCGAGCGGACTCCCAAATCGCCCGGACGACGTCCGGGTGGAGGCGAGGTTCGATGAGTGGTGATCCCTCGACGTCAAGGAGTTGATCGACGGAATGAACAGCGAGCGTGATCGCCGTCGAGTTCGAATTGGTGGTCATATCGTGGGAATCAATTTGGCTGAAACCGGGCCGGAATCCTTGTCCCTAGCGCGACTCCGCAGTGGCGTAAATCTGCAAAACCACGTTGAGATTTTGACACATTGCGATGGGTGCCGCCGGCAGGGTTGACATTTCTTCCGGGCGCATTCCAAATTCCGCGAAACTCCATGTTCCCATTTTGATTCCTGCCATGAAAACGTTGCGAAAAGCCGGGCACCTGCGGTCCGCTGGACTCCTGGCTTTGGCTGGCCTGTCGCTGTCGGGTTGTTCAAAACCGGACGATCCCTTTGCGGTATCGCCGCCGGTTCAGACCTTTGTGTTGCAGAGTTCCAGCGAAATTCCGTTCCGTCGTTTTCCCGGCGAAGTGGCTGCCCAACAAACGTCGCGACTTTCTTTCGATGTTGCTGGACGAATGGTCGAACGTCCCGCGACCCAAGGGCTCGTGGTCCGAAAGGGTGGACTGCTTGCACGACTCGATCCCGTCAATTTTCAGACGCGACTCGACGCCGCCCAGGCGGAATTCGACACGGCACTGCAGGAATTCACGCGCCGTCGCACGCTGCTCGAGCGAAACGTCATTTCCCGCAGCGAATTCGAGCAATTCCAGACCGCGTTCCAGGTTGCGGAAGCGAATCTCCGCACGGCCCAGCAGGCGTTCGACGACACCCGGTTGAATGCCCCGTTCGAGGGCCGCGTTGCGCAAACCCTCATCGACAATCTCCAGAACGTGCAGGCCAAGGAAGCCGTCCTCGTTTTTCAGGATATTGCGGCGCTCGAAGTGGACATTCAGCTACCCGAAGCCGACATGTCCGCGATCGATCGCGGGGTGACGGCGGATAACGCGCGTGATCGGCTGGAAGCGGCCGTCGAATTTCCCGCGCTGCCCGGCGAACGGTTCCCACTCGAGTTGAAATCGTTTTCCACCGCGGCGACGCCGACAGCGCGCACGTTCCGCGTGACGTTCACACTCCAACCGCCGGAGGACCGCAACATTCTGCCGGGCATGACGTGCACCGTCTTGATGCGGCCGAAACAGGCCGCGGTCGGCAAATTGGTCGAGCCCGGAATCTTCGAATTGCCCGTTCAGGCGATTTCGACCGCCGAGGGCGGCTCATGGACCTGGCGCCTCGACCCGCAATCTCTAGCGGTCACCCGTCTGCCGGTCGAAATGCTTGGTGTGACCGGAACATCGATGCGCGTGCGATCGCCTGACCTTGCCGAAGGCGACGAACTCGTGCTTACGGGTGTACGATTCCTGTCGGAAGGAATGACGGTGCGCCGAATGCCGCCACCGAACCGCTAGACCGCGCGCCCGATGAACATTGCCGAGGCGTCGATCCGCAACAAAACAGTCACCCTCGTTTTTGCCGTCCTCATGGTCGTGCTTGGGGTGTGGTCGTACGCCAATCTTCCGCGGCTCGAAGATCCGGAATTTACGATCAAGGACGCCCTCATCGTGACGAACTATCCTGGTGCTTCTGCACAGGAAGTCGCCGACGAGGTGAGCGACGTGATCGAACTCGCTGCCCAACAACTGGAACAACTCGAACGCGTGGTCTCGCGCTCCGAACGCGGACGCAGCACGGTCACCGTCACGATTCGCGATCAATTCGACAGCGAATCGCTGCCACAGGTCTGGGATGAATTACGGCGCAAGGTGAGCGACGCCCAACGCCAACTGCCGCCAGGCGCGGGCCCATCCGTAGTTCTCGATGATTTCGGCGACGTCTTTGGCATTTTCTTTGCCCTCACCGGTCCGGAGTTTTCCGAAGCGGAACTGTACGACACCGCGAAGCTGCTGCGGCGGGACCTCCTCCTCGTGCCCGACGTCAAGCGGGTCGAGCTGTTTGGCCACGAACAGGAAGTCATCTACGTCGAGCTGGCGCGCGACCGGATTTCGCAGCTAGGCATCCGCCCTGAAACAATCTTCAGCTTGTTGCGGGAGCAAAATCTCGTCGTGTCCAGTGGTGCGGTGGACGCCGGGCCGATGGCGATCACGATCAACCCAACCGGCGAATGGACCGGCGTTCAGGATTTCGAAAATCTGATTATTTCCGGCGGCGGCGGCGACGGCGAACTGATCACGCTGCGCGACATCGCAACCGTGCGGCGCGACTACGTCGACCCGCCGACCACGTCGCTGCGCTACGACGGTCAGCGCGCCATCGGCATCGGGATTTCGACGGTGAGCGGCGGCAACGTTGTCACTATGGGTCAGGAGGTCGAACGCCGCATCCGCGCGCTCGGCTCGGAGATTCCCCTGGGCATGGAACTGCACAAGGTTTCGTTCCAGGCCGACACGGTGGTCGAGGCGATCAATGAATTCATCGCCAATCTCGGCATGGCGGTGGTCATCGTCTTCATCGTTCTCCTGCTCGCAATGGGCATGCGGAGCGGCCTTATCATTGGCACGATCCTGATGATCACGATGTGCGGCACGATGATCGTGATGCAGTCAACGGGCATCATCCTCGAGCGCATCTCGCTCGGAGCTCTCATCATTGCGCTCGTGATGCTGGTCGATAACGCGATCGTCATCGTCGAAGGCATGCTCATCGCCATGCAGCGCGGTCGGGATAAAATTCAGGCCGCGAAGGATGTCGTCACCCAGACGGCGATTCCGCTGCTTGGTTCCACGGCAATCGCCGTGCTGGCTTTTGGTGCCATCGGCCTCTCCGACGACAGCACGGGAGAATATTGCCGTTCGCTTTTTGTCGTGCTGCTCATTTCCCTCGGCCTGAGCTGGATCACCGCCGTAACGATCACGCCGCTTTTTGGATATCTCTTTTTGAAATCCTCGCCTGCTGGTGGCAAGGCAGCGACAGCCGATCCCTACGCCGGTCCGATCTATCAACTTTACCGGCGCATCCTCGTTCCGTGCATGCGCGCTCGTGGCCTCACGATTCTCGTACTGGTCGGGTTGATGGCGGCCGCGATCTTCGGATTTGGGTTTTTGCAGAACAGCTTTTTCCCCGACTCGACCCGCACTCAATTCATGGTCGACATCTGGCTGCCCGGCGGCACGCGACTCGACCAGACCGACCGCGAAGCCGCCGAGATGCGCGAGGCGATCACCGACATTCCCGGTATTACCCACATCACGACGTCCGTCGGGCAGGGCACGCTGCGGTTTCTGCTCACGTATTCGCCCGAGCGATTCGACACCTCCTACGCGCAATTTCTCATCGACGTCGAAGACCACAACCTGATCGACCAAATCCTGCCCGAAGTGCAGCAACGACTGAGCGAAAATTTTCCGAACGCAAACATCATCGCGAAACGATTCCTGCTCGGACCGGGAGAAGGTGGACGCATTCAAGTCCGATTCTCGGGAGAGGATTACGAGGTCCTTCGCGGCATCGCGGATCAAGCCATGGCTGTATTCCGGGAGGACGGCGGAGCCAAAGGCATTCGCATCGACGCTCGCGAGCAGGTGCCCGTGGTGCGGCCACAATTTTCCGAAGCGCAGGCCCGGCTCACTGGCATTACTCGCACCGACCTTGGTCATACGCTCGAAGCCGCCTTCAGCGGACGCCGCATCGGCGTTTATCGTGAAGCGGATGAATTGCTACCGATCATGACGCGTGGACCCGCGGCCGAACGCGCGGATCCCGATTCCATTCGTGACGTTCAAATTTTCAGCCCGGCGGCGGGTCGGTTCATCCCCGTGCGCCAGATCGTGTCGGGATTTTCCACGGAACTCGAAGACCCGATCGTCATGCGTCGCAACCGGCTTCCGACGATCATCGTTCATGCGGACCAGGCGTCGGGTCTCGCCAGCACGCTTTTCAACCGCGTGCGTTCCGATATCGAAGCGATTCCATTGCCGCCCGGCTACCGGATGGAATGGGGCGGCGAACATGAAGATTCCAGCAAGGCCCAGGCGGCCCTCGCCGGCACGCTGCCGATTTTCCTGCTCTTCATGGTGCTCATCGTGATCTGCCTCTTCAATTCGCTGCGCGTCACGCTCATCATCTGGCTCACCGTGCCACTCTCGATCATTGGCATCGTCGTTGGCCTGCTCGTCTTCAATCAGCCGTTCGGCTTCATGGCTCTGCTTGGTGCACTGAGCCTTTCGGGCATGTTGATCAAAAATGGCATCGTGCTCGTCGATGAAATCAACACGCAGCTTCGCGGAGGAAAAAATCCGTGGGACGCCGTGATTGACGCGTCAGTCAGCCGCGTCCGTCCCGTGTCGATGGCGGTGTTGACGACGGTTTTTGGCCTGATCCCGCTTCTCTTCGATGTGTTTTTCGGCGCAATGGCGGTCACGATTGTCGTGGGTCTGCTTTTCGCGTCAGCCCTCACCCTCCTTGTCGTTCCGGTCCTCTACGTCACGTTCTTCCGCATCCCGTCCGGAGCCCGGTAACGGAAGCATCGCAGGCGGGCGCTGCACTGACCGATCCGGGCGGAGACGGTCGGAAGAAAACTCAACGCCTCTCCGGACGAGTTTGCGCAACTCTTTCGTGGTTTCCTCGGGGTCGATTTACCGAAGTTGACCTAGACCTCGACAACCTGAACGGAAACTTCCATGCGGTCGAAAGCGTCGGCCGGACCGTCCCAGGTGCCGGTCAAAGGCGATGCTTCGGCGTGTGACGGTGCCACGGCGACGGAGATGTGTTCATCGCCGGCGAGTTTGTTGTTCGTGGGATCGAATCCCTGCCAGCCGACTCCGGGGATGTAGATTTCTGTCCACGCGTGGGTGGCACCGTGCTGGCCTTCGGCTAACTGCACGTATCCGCTCACGAACTGGGCACCAAATCCCCAGAGCCGCGCGGCTTCCATCATGAGAACCGCGTAGTCACGACACGTACCACTTCCGAGGGTGATGGTCTCCCGCGGCGACTGCACACCGTGGATTTCCCGGGCGGAATATTTGAATGACTCGAAGATGCGGGAGTTGAGCTTGTTGAGCAGGTCGTACGTTCCGATCAGCTGGCCCGGTCGGTGCAAATCCCGCAGCCAGCCTTTCAACACGGGACCGTCTTGTGGGTAGCAAGGCAGCCGATACGGGATCAGTCCCAGATGTTCGTTGGCAGCGTAGTGGAACGGGAACGATTGCGCGTTTGGGTCGATGCTGCACGGCGTGGCGTCGTCGCGGTAAAGGTCGACACTCACCTCGCTAAAAACGCGCAGTTTTTTTCCCGGTTCCGCGAAGGTGATGATGGCGACGGAATTCGAATCGAGATCGCGGAGCCAGCGTACGGTGCCCTTGGGTTCGATTTCGAGACGACCTCGATCGATGTGCAGCTCGTGGCCTTCGCGCGGTCGCATCAAGGCGCGATGCGTCCCGAAGGTGACCGGGACGTGATAATGGTACTCGGTATTGTGGAGAATGCGGATGCGTTTCATGGGTCAGCGTGGGTCTGCTCAGATCGCGTAACGAGAAATGGCTAACCGATTTTGGACGGCATCGGAATATCGATGTCGAGCATGGAAACTATGGGTTCGTGAGGCGAGTGAGTGTCAGAATTCCGTGCGGAGACGAGCGTAAA
>JBGTDR010000039.1:0-6631 GCA_041748215.1 Chthoniobacterales bacterium | reverse complement strand
GGCCGACCTCGAGCGCGAACGGTTTATTCTCATGAAGGAAGGTCATTGCCTCGGAGACCAGGCGCTGAGTTTTTGCCACGGGCGCAAAATTCATCCGAAGGTCAGCTGCCGCAGCGCGCAAATCGAAACGGTGCAGGCGCTGGTCGAAGCCGGCATGGGCGTGTCGCTCGTACCTGCAATGGCCTGCCGCAAGGGTCACGACGGCGCGCCGATCTACCGGCGACTCGATAAACCCGGCCCCACCCGCACCATCGCCGCGGTGTGGCCAAAACGACGACCACCCAACCGCGCAGCCGCCGAATTTCTGCGCTGCCTGAAAAGCCGCTGACGGCAGTTCACGGACGCGCGCGGTTAGCGTCGTTCCCCTTGTTTCCCGACCGCGGGGATGGATAGATCACGTGCGATGATCCGCATACTTTCCGTGTTCGCCGCCTGGGGGCTCGCATTGTCCACCGCCACGGCCGGGATTCCGGCCCTTTACGTGCACGGCGACGTTTCGGAAGACGGTGATGTTCCGAGCGGATCGAAGCCGGCATTTCACCAGATGCGACTCGCGGACGCAGGAAATCGCGGCCTGAGCCAGTTCCGGGAGGCTGCCATGGAGGTGGGGATTATTTTTGAGGAGGCCCATGACGCCGCAATTACGCTCAGTTCGGAATTGCTCGGCCGATTCCGCGTGCTGGTGCTCGGGTCAAATCAGCGACGCTTCTCAGCGGAGGAAGCAGAGGCGGTGCGGGCGTGGGTGGAGGCCGGGGGCGGCCTGATTGCGTGGTCAGACAGCGCATTTGGCGGCCACTACGAGCTGGTCGGAATGGGAAACACCCTTGGGCTCACGAGCGACAACGACGTGACGCAGCAATTCGGAATGGAATTTCTCCGCGACAATGGGGCGGGTGTGTTCACGGTTCGGAAGTTCACCGAGCCGCACTATCTGAACCGCCAGCGCGCTGACGGCGGGATCGCCTTCCGTGGAGAAGGCGTGAGCCCGGTGCGTGTGACCGCTCCGGCACGGCTGCTGGCCCCGCTGCAAGCCGGCGAATCAAACGGCACGCTGCGCCTCAATTCCGAGGATGGCGAACTCCGACCCGATCAGGATGCCGCCCTGGCAATCGCCGAGATCGGTCAGGGCCGGGTGCTTGGAGTCTTCGATCGCAATACGTTTTGGAATGCGGGTGAAGGCACCCGACTCGCGGAGGTTGATAACCGGGAATTTGCGCAACGGATACTCCTCTGGGTGGCTGGGGACGAACGGGATCCGTCTTCCGTAAAATCGGAAACGCTCCACGGTTCCGACCCACGGTGAGGCACAAAGCGGCGTCCAGACTGCGAGATCAGGAGACCACCCCAAACGATTCCCACGAACCGGAGCCAATGACCACTCGCGTGACCATGAAAGCCGTCGTCTGCACGAGATACGGAGCACCCGACGTGCTCGAGTTCGTTGATCGTCCGAAACCGATCCCCGCGCCCGATGAAATTCTGATCCGCACGCGAGCGACCACGGTTTCCTCGGGGGATTGGCGGATTCGGAGTCTCGAAATGCCTCCGGGTTTCGCCCCGCTTGCGCGCCTGATTTTCGGATTTTTCCGTCCCCGTCAGCCCATCCTCGGCTCGGAAATCGCCGGCGAAATCGAGGCCGTCGGATCGTCGGTAAAAAATTTTACTGTGGGCGAACGCGTGGTGGCCTTCGACGGCACGCGCCTCGGCGGTCACGCGGAATTTAGGGTCGCTGCGGAGACGGGGAACGTCGTGCGCCTCCCGGAGGGGATCGATTTCACAACCGCGGCTGCGCTTCCTTTCGGCGCGACGACCGCCTGGGATTTCCTGCGCCGGGCGAATCTCGCAGCGGGTGAAAAAATTCTCATCATCGGAGCCTCGGGCAGTGTGGGTAGTGCGGCGGTGCAACTCAGCCGCCTCCGCGGAGCCCGGGTCACCGGCGTTTGCGGTCCGAACAACGTCGAGTTGGTGAAATCTCTTGGGGCGGAACGCATGATCGACTATTCCCGCGAGGACGTCACTGCCCTCGGTGCCGGGTTCGACGTCGTTCTGGAAACGACCGGGGCATTAAACCTCGAACAAACCTGCGGTCTCCTGGCCCGAGGCGGGCGAACCGTCCTCATAGCTGGTGGTCTTGGTGACCTGATCTCGGCCTCATGGCGGGCTCGATCGAGAGGATTTCAAGCCGTGGTCGGACCAGCCGCCGAGCGTCGGGAGGACCTCGAACAAATTGTGGAAATGACCGCCCGCGGTCAATTTCAACCCGTGATCGAGCGCGTTTACCCGTTCGCCAGGATCGCGGACGCGCACGCGCGAGTCGGGGAACGCCGCAAGCGGGGCAATCTCGTGATCACGATCCCTTGAAGCCTACGACCCAGGCGGAGGTCCCACTCACGCCTCGTCGTCACTTCGGGCGCTTCGGCAATTTCGCACGGAGGGAAGCCGAATAAACGGTTGATCCACCGGCGTCCGTCGAATTCAGCATCATCGTGAGTTTGCGTTTTCTCTTGCCGACGTTTTTGGCCGTGGCGGTGCACACCAGAACGATATCTCCGTTCGTGGCACTAAAGCTGAGCGTCCGTTTCCGCTGCGACCAGGTGCCTGCGCCAGGCTTCGCGTTGTTTGCCCCCGCAATGCCAACTCCGAGATCGGTTACCAAAACCGTCTTGTTGGCCTCGAGGGTGAACAGGGAAGGCAATTCCGACGAACCGCCCATTCCGTCGGAAACCGTCGCCAGATAATCGAACGTTGCGGTCTTGCCTCGCTTCGGCACTTTGATAATCACCGCGGCTGTCCCGCTCGACAGTCCACCCGGACCCTCCACACTCACTGTCCCACTGTACCTCCCCTTGAGGGCCGAAAGATCGAGCGGTTTTTTTTGCGCAAATGCGGCTGGAACAAGGAAACAAACTGCCACCGCGACCCCAAGCAAGGCTCTCAGCGTCTTTTTATTCATTGGAACGTTATAATCCGCTTCCAATATAATTTGCAACCGTAATAAGCGAACTGGCTCGGTCTGCAGGGGAGCATCAATCAAGTCGGCAATGCCTGCCGCCCCTCACACGCATTGATTGCCTCGCAAGGTGCTCCGCTCGAGTTCGCCAAGCCATCGTCTGCGGACAAAAAAACACCCCGCGAGCCAGTGGCACCCGCGGGGTGAGTCAAGTTCCGTCCGGATCAGCGGACCTCGATTTTACGGGGCTTCGACGCTTCCGCCTTCGGCAGACGAACCGTCAGCAGTCCCTGATCAATGGATGCCTCAATTCGTGAGGTATCAATGCTCGGATCGAGATCGAAGACGCGCCGGTAGCTGGCGTCCGACGACTCGCGGTAGATTGCGCTGGCATTTTCCACCCGTTTTTCACGGCGGCCGGACAACGTGAGTTTTCCGTCTTCAAACGTCACGTCGACGCCGGTTTTCGCGACTCCGGGCATATCGACCTCAAGCGTATATCCGTCGGTATCCTGGTGAATGTTGACCCGCGGTTGGATCGTGTTGACCCGGTCGGCGGACACGTCCCGCGACGCTCTCGCAACGGAACTTTGGTTGGTTTGGGTAAGCTGGCTCATGATGTTTCTCCTGTTGATTGGTTAGTTGGGGGCCGCCGAATGACTTCCGAAACAGCCCCGGATGGAATGATTTACCGGACGTTGACCTCGATCTTTTTGGGTTTGGCATCCTCGGCTTTTGGTAGAGTGACGGTGAGCACACCGTCCGTGTAACTGGCTGTCACCGCGTCGGTTTTGACCGCCGACGGCAATTGAATCGTGCGGCTGAACGCTCCGAAAAACCGCTCGCTGCGGAAACTTTCACCTTCGCGCTTGTCGGTTTCCAAACGGCGTTCTCCCGAAATCGTAAGGTTGTCGTCGTGCAGGGAAATGTCGAAGTCCTCCTTCTTCAATCCCCCCGCTTCAAGTTGAACGATCACGGCTTCGGAGTTCTCGTGCACGTCGAGCAGTGGTGCCCACGCACGATCCGTCGCGTAACCGGACGACGTGCCCGCAAGCTGAAAGGCGGAATCCAGCAAATCGCGCAGCGACGAAAGCCGGTCAAATGACGACCATGGGGCAGGTTCACGGTGGGTTCGAATGATTCTCATAAGTTTGATTTTTTCTCCTTGGTTTGGGGTTCTTTCCTACTCGATTGATCTGATCAGCTTGAAATATGCCACGGTCGCTATTCTGGCGGATCGTAATTGCATCATGCTTTATTGGAGTGCTTTACGTCGTTCCGACGCCCGGTTGACCACCCGCCAATTGCGTCAATACGGCACAAGAAATCGGACGAAAATGTGAAAATCAACGAGTCGATTTGTCGCACCATGCAAGCGTGGAGCGAAAGTTTCGCGAATCGCGTCGCACGTTGCACTGGCCCTCGAGTGGACGAAACGGCAAGCTCCGGAATGATTTTAACGGGACTGACGAAGTATCGTGACTTCGGGTTGCTGCTACTGCGGGTCGGACTGGGTGCCATGTTCATCTTTGTGCACGGCTGGCCGAAGATTGTGGGTGGCGTGGAGCGGTGGAAAGCTCTGGGCAGCGCCATGCAACATTTAGGGATCCGGTTTGCACCAGAGTTTTGGGGATTTCTGGCGGCGGCCGCTGAGTTTGGCGGCGGCATCCTGCTTGTGCTTGGATTCTTCTTCCGGCCGACCTGCGCGGCGCTTGCGTTCACGATGCTGGTCGGTGCCGTGATGCACTACAAAACCGAAGGCACGCTTTTTGCCGCCGCGCACCCGATTGAGCTCGGGGTTGTTTTCCTGGCCCTCCTCCTCATCGGCCCAGGGAAATACAGCCTCGACCGAAGCTGATCCCGCGCCCGCCACCACCCCTGGCCATGACCGTGGAATTCGGCTGGATCCTCTTCGGCGGCATCACGGCGCTGGCGATTTTCGTCGTCATTTTGTCCGCTTTCGCGGAACGCAAACGCCGCCAGCGTCTCGAGGCTACCGCGGCGGAACTGGGTTTTACATATCAAGCCGGCAAGGACCGCCATCTCGCCCGGCAGTTCGCGGTATTCCGCAATCTCAATCAGGGATCTGATCGCTACGTGCAGCATGTTTTCACCGGCCAGCACTCGGGTTTTTCCGTCACGGCCGGTGAGTTTCACTACGAAACCCATTCTACCAACGCCAAGGGCAACCGTTCGTCGCGATCGCATTACGTCAGCATTTTTGTCCTGCACCTCGGACGAAACTTTCCCACTCTGCTCATCACGCCCGAGGGAGTTTTTTCAAAAATCGCGCAGGCAATTGGTTACGACGACATCGATTTCGAATCGCACGAATTTTCCCGCGCGTTCGTGGTGCGGTGTCCGGACAAACGATTTGCTTACGATTTCTGCAATCCTGCGATGATCGAATTTCTCCTCGACCACCGACGGTTGACCCTCGAACTCCATGACGACATGTTGGCGACGTCCCGACCCGGAAAGCTCGACCCGGCGCGTATCGTTTTCGAGTTCGACGTTCTGGCCGCAGTGCGAAGCCGTCTGCCCGCCAGCCTTTTTGCTGCCTGATCAACCATGCCTGAAGTTCTCAGCTACCTTGTTGTGCTGGCCATCGCGGTGCTTCCCGTGCTTTACGGTCTGGCGCAATACAATGGCCTGATCGCCCTGCGGAATCACATCCGCGAGTCGTGGAGCGGCGTGGATACCGAACTCAAACGCCGTTACGAACTCATCCCAAATCTCGTTGCCACCGTGCAGGCTTACGCGACTCACGAGCGAGCGGTCCTTGAAAAAGTGACGTCACTCCGCGATCGCTGTGCCGCCAATCATGGCCCGGTCGCCCGGCAGGCCGCGGACGAATCTCAACTCGTGGACGAGCTGCGCCATTTGCTGGCCGTCATTGAAGCCTACCCCGATCTCAAGGCAGACGCTGGATTCCAGCGAGTCCAGGAAGAACTCATCACCACGGAAAATCGCATCCAGGTCGCCCGGCGCTTTTACAACGGCAACGTCCGCGACTACCGCAACAAACGGGAGTCCTTTCCGAGCTCGCTCGTCGCATCGCTGTTTGGTTTTGGACCCGAGGAATTTTTTGCGGTTGATTCCGCCACGCGCACCGCGCCGGTCGTGGAGAATCTGTGAAACCGTTTCTGACCCTTGCGCGCGCGGTCACCGCCTCGGGCGCAGAACTCACCCTGCACCACCGCGATCCTCATTATTTTCTCCGCATCGACGGCCAACCGCTGATGGCGACGAATGCTCCGGAATCTGAGCGTGAGCTGGCCTCTCTCGCGTGTGAAGGGCTGGCGAACAAGGCTGCGGCTCACATTCTGATCGGTGGGCTGGGTTTCGGGTTCACCCTTCAGCGTGTGCTCAAGCTGACAACTCCCGACGCCATTATCGAGGTGGCGGAATTGCTGCCGCAGGTCATCGCCTGGAATCGGGAATTTCTCGGTGCCGTGAACGGTCCCGCTCTGGACGATCCGCGCGTTCGGATCCGCCCCGGTGATGTGTTTCCGTTCCTTACGTCAGCGTCGGCTGCGTCCTATGACGCGATCCTGCTCGACGTGGATAATGGCCCGCAGGCGATGGTCCACCGGGGCAACTCACGGCTCTACGCACCCCGCGGGCTGACGGCGATCCGCCGCGCTCTGATTCCCGGCGGCCGCCTCGCCATTTGGTCCG
>JBGTDR010000038.1:0-7804 GCA_041748215.1 Chthoniobacterales bacterium | reverse complement strand
CGCAGATTCGGGATGGATTGATGTTAATAAACCGGCAGCCGCGGAGCTGTTCGACGAGCCTCCGCCGATCAAAGGCGTGCAAACTAGAAGACACCTTCGGGGTTGGCAATCCGCATTTGGGCATCGGGGCGTCGGGGGAGGTTCGCCGCAGGTTCGGTGCTGAAGTTGCGGGCGGATCGGTCAATTGCCGGCCGGGATCCGGCGTTCGGTATTTGTTCCGGGGTGGAATTTCAGTGGTGGTGACCGTTGGCGGTGACGGAGAGCGGGCGAAAGACGGCGTGGCGGGCGGACCAGGCGACGCCTTCGCGATCAAACATTTGACGAAGCGCTGGATCGTCGGCGACGCGCAGACATTCGTGCGTGATCTCGACCGGAAAATGGAGATTGCCGATTTGCCAGGCCAGACTGGCGGCGGCGGTGGTGTCAGTCGGCAGGGGAACTTCGAGCACGGGCTCGGGCATCTGGAAAACCGCGTAGCAGCCGCAGTCGTCGCGGAGAATCGGGTCACCGTGCGAGAGGGGATGTTCGAGATCGAAGCCAAATTCCCGGCCGTCACCCGCGATACCTCGCCAACGGCGTTTGGCGAGGGTGGAGCGGTCGGCGGAGACCGCCACCACGTTTTCGGAACCGGTGAGTGGCTCTGCGAGGTGGTCGTTGATGATCAACATGCTAGAATAGGAAATAACGCTGGGCCATCGGGAGCACGCGGGCCGGCTCGCAGCGCAAGGCGACACCGTCGGCTTTGACGGTGTAGGTCTCGGGATCGACTTCGATTTTCGGCAACGTGTCGTTCCAGAGCAGATCGCGTTTTGTGATCGCACGGGTGTTCCGAACGGGTGCCAGCCGTTTTCTCAGACCGAGATGATCGAGGGATTTTGCGTCCAGAGCGGCCTGGCTGACAAAGGTGAGGGACGTCGAAGATACAGCGCGGCCGTGAGCGGCGAATTGCGGACGGTAAAACATCGGCTGCGGAGTCGGGATCGAGGCGTTCGGGTCGCCCATGTTGGCGCAGGCGATCAGGCCGCCCTTGAGCACAACCTCGGGTTTGACCCCAAAGAACGCGGGTTTCCAGACCACGAGGTCGGCAAGTTTTCCGGGTTCAATCGAGCCGATCTCGTGCGCGATACCTTGAGCGATGGCGGGATTAATCGTGTATTTGGCGATGTAACGTAGCGCGCGAAAATTGTCGGCGGCGGCGTGGGCAGCCCCGGCCGAATTCGGCGCGAGGTGGCCAAACTGGACCTTCATCTTGTGGGCCGTCTGCCACGTGCGCGTGATCGTTTCCCCGATTCGGCCCATCGCCTGGCTGTCGCTCGACATCATCGAAAATGCGCCGAGATCGTGCAGCAGATCCTCGGCGGCAATGGTTTCGCCGCGAATGCGCGACTCCGCAAACGCCACGTCTTCCGGGATGTTGGCGTCGAGGTGATGGCAAACCATGAGCATGTCGAGGTGCTCGTCGATGGTATTGATGGTGTAGGGCCGCGTCGGGTTGGTGGACGAGGGCAGGACGTTGGTTTCGCCACAGACGCGAATGATGTCCGGTGCATGGCCACCCCCGGCGCCTTCGGAGTGAAACGTGTGAATCGTGCGGCCTTTGAACGCGCGAATCGTTTCTTCAACGAAGCCCGCTTCGTTCAGCGTGTCCGTGTGGATGGCAACCTGGATATCGAGTTCGTCGGCGACACCGAGGCAGGAATCAATGGCGGCGGGCGTGGTTCCCCAATCTTCGTGCAGCTTGAGACCGGCGGCCCCCGCGAGGATATGTTCGCGGAGTGGCTCGGGAGTGGAGCAGTTTCCTTTGCCGAGGAAACCAAGATTCATCGGGTAATGCTCGGCCGCTTCGAGCATACGGTGAATATTCCACGCCCCGGGTGTGCAGGTCGTTGCGTAGGTGCCGTGAGCCGGCCCCGTGCCCCCGCCAAACATTGTCGTGATGCCGCTGGCGAGCGCATGCTCGATCTGCTGCGGGCAAATGAAGTGAATGTGTGAATCGAAGCCGCCCGCGGTCACGATGCAGCCCTCGCCGGCGATGACTTCCGTGGCGGCACCAATCGTCATGGTAATGCCGTCCTGAATCAGCGGATTGCCCGCGTGGCCGACTCCGACGATGCGGCCGTGTTTAATGCCGATGTCGGCTTTAATCACGCCTTGAACGGCATCGAGGATGAGCGCATTGGTGATGACAAGGTCGAGACTTTCGGCGTCGAGTGCCACCGGAGACTGGCCCATGCCGTCGCGGATCACCTTGCCGCCGCCAAATTTCACCTCGCCACCGTAACCGCCATTTTCGGCGATCAGGTCACGTTCAACTTCGATGAACAGCTCCGTATCGGCCAGCCGCACCTGGTCACCGACGGTCGGGCCGAACATCTCGGCGTAAAGTTCGCGGGTCAGTTTCATTTTTTAACCACTTATCTGCACTTATCTGCACTTATCTGCACTTATCTGCACTGATGGGCTTCAGATGACGTAACGACGCCATTCCAGTGCATCTCTGTGGGCGAAGTTGATGAGGTAGCCGACGGGGTGGCGGGAGATGCGGAGATAGTTGAGAAGCTGGGCTTCGTGTTCGGGAGCCAAGGCAGTGACGGCTTTGAGTTCGGCAATGATCGCGCCGTAAACGATGAGGTCGGGGACGTAGCATTTTTGAAGTTCTTGGGATTTGTAAAAGACACGAACGGGCTGCCGGGAAACGAATGGAAGGCCGCGCAGCCTCAGTTCGATTTCGAAGCTCTCCTGATAAATTTCTTCGAGCAGGCCGCTGCCAATTTCGTTGTAAACTTCAAATGCGGCTCCAATGAGCTTGTAGCCTTCGTCAGTCCATTTTCCGGAAGCCATGAGTGCCGATCAGTGAAGATTAGTGGTTCATTCCAGTGGGCCGTTTACGAGGGAATTCAGGCCGTGGACGATGCGCTGGCCGGCCAGCGCGACCAGTTCGACTTCGCGTGTGTCGCCGGGTTCGAATCGCACGGCGGTTCCCGAAGGAATGCGCAGCCGGAAGCCGCGAGCCGCCGCGCGGTCGAAGTCGAGGGCGGCATTGACCTCGAAGAAATGGAAATGACTCCCGACCTGGATCGGGCGGTCGCCGCGGTTGGCGACAACGAGCGTCTTCACGTCGAGCCCGACGTTGGCTTCATGGGGTTCGCCGTGGGAGGCGAGGATGTATTCACCCGGGATCATGAGATTTTCACCATCAAGGCACCAAAGCACCAAGGATCTCGAAACGGATGCTCTTGTAATCTCCGTGCCTTCGCGCCTTGGTGATACGAAATCATCGGATCGGGTTGTGGACGGTGACGAGTTTGGTGCCGTCCGGAAACGTCGCCTCGGCCTGGACTTCCGGGATCATTTCGGGAACGCCTTCCATCACGTCGTCGCGGGTCAGGATGGTCGTGCCGTAGCTCATGAGATCTGCGACGCTGCGACCGTCGCGCGCTCCTTCAAAAATTTCGTAGGTGAGGATGGCGATGGCCTCGGGATGGTTGAGTTTGAGGCCGCGTTGCTGGCGGCGGCGGGCGAGGTCCGCGGCCGTGACAATGAGGAGTTTTTCGATTTCGCGCGGGCTGAGGTGCATTGCGAAAGACTCAGACCGTGAGGTGGGTTTTGACAACCTCGTCCGTGAGATCTTCCACGGTGCCCTGGGCAACCACGCTGCCGCGATCCAGAATGGCGAAGTTGTCGGCCAGTTCTTTGCAGAAATCGAGGTACTGCTCGACGAGGAGAATCGTCATGGATTTTTCGCTGTGGAGCTGGGCGAGGGCGGCGGCGATTTCTTCACCCAGTAAATTGCCTTCGTGCGGGCCGCGGGATTTCACGTCGCGAAAGGTGATCGAGATTTTTTCGAATGCGGCCGTCTCGCGCGGAGCACCGACGCGGCGCAGTTCGTTGAGTTCGTCGGCGAGTTCGTCGAGCAGCTCGGGCTCGGGGTGGGAGCCGTCCTTGCGCAGATTTTTGATGAGCTGGACGGCTTCGGCCATCAGGCCCGGTTCGTTGTGGTGGCCGCCGCGGCGCAGAAGTTTGATAGCGTCCCCGATCTGGTCGATGATGTTGGGCTGGATGCCCTCGGTCGGTTCGTCGAGGATGAGCAGGTCGGGTTCGGTGAGCAGAGCGCGGCCGATGGCGAGCTGCTGCTGCTGGCCGCCGGAAAGCATGCCGCCCTTGCGGGCAAGGAAGTCTTTCAGGATCGGAAACAACGCGTAAACCCGCTCCAGAGCGCGCTGGGGTTTTTTGCCCTGCGCGACCGCTCCGATGAAGAGATTTTCTTCGACGGTGAGGTGCGGGAAAATGCCGCGGCCCTGGGGAACGTAGCCAATTCCGGCGCGGGCGCGGGCGTCGGCGGGAAGTCGGGAAATGTCGGTGCCGTTGAAATTGATGCTCCCGCTCGTCGGGCGGTGAATACCGATCACCGATTTGAGCGTGGTCGTTTTGCCGACGCCGTTGCGGCCCATCAGGCAGAAGACCTGGTGCGTGGGAATCGTGAGCGAGATGTCGCGCAGGATGCGGGAACCGTCGAGCGAAACGCAGAGGTGGGAAATCGTGAGCATGGCGACGGTTAGTGTTTCTTTTTACGACCGAGATAAACCTCGATGACCCGTTCGTCGTTTTGCACCTCGTCGAGGCTGCCGTCGCAGAGAACGTGGCCCTGGTGAAGAACGGTCACTTTGCTGCCAAGCTGACGGACAAAGACCATGTCGTGTTCGATGACGATGATGGTGTGTTTTCCGACGAGGCTGAGGAGGAGCTCGCCGGTTTTGGCAGTTTCTTCGTCGGTCATGCCCGCAGCGGGCTCATCGACGAGGAGGAGCTGGGCATTTTGGGCGAGCAGCATGCCGATCTCGAGCCACTGTTTCTGGCCGTGGGCCAGGGTGCCGGCTTTGACCTCGGCGCGATCCTTCAGCCCAATGGTTTCGAGGACCTCGTAAATGCGGTCGCGCTGGGCCGGAGTGGTGCGTCCGAAGATCGACGGCCAGACGCCACGCGTTCCCTCGAGGCCAAGCAGCACATTCTCAAAAACCGTGTGGTCGCTGTAGACGCTGGGAGTCTGGAATTTTCGGCCAATTCCGAGGCGGTAGATTTCGTATTCGCGCAGCTTCGTGAGTGGAGTGCCCTGGTATTCGATCCGGCCGACGTCCGGACGGGTGCGCCCGGTGATCAGATCGAGAAACGTGCTTTTGCCAGCTCCGTTGGGGCCAATGATCGTGCGCATCTCCCCCGCATCGAGGTAAAAATTGAGATCGTTGATGGCTTTAAATCCATCGAAACTTTTGGTGACCCCTTCGGCCGTGAGGAGAAATTCCTTTTTCATTTCGCGGTCTCCTCGACGGGGGCGATCGATCCGGATTGCGGTGGTCCGGGGGGTGGGGAATCCGGTTCCCGGGAATTTTGGTAACGTCTCCAGAGTCCGCGCAACTGGTCCGGAATGCCGACGATGCCGCGTGGCATGAAGAGGACGACGATCACGAACATACCGCCGAGGAAAATCGGCCAGTAGGCCGGATAAGCCTGGCTTGCCCAGCTCTTGAGGGCATTGACGCCAACGGCTCCAATGATGGGACCCAGCAGACTGGCGCGGCCGCCGACGGCCACCCAGACCACCGCCTCGAGCGATTTGGCGGGTTCCATTTGGCTGGGGTTGATGATGCCAACCTGCGGAACGTAAAGCGCCCCGGCGACCCCGGCGATCATGCCCGAGACGACAAACACGAAGAGTTTGAAGTTTGCGGCGGCGTAGCCGGAGAAAAGCACGCGGTTCTCGCTGTCGCGGATGGCACGCTGAACTTTTCCGAATTTCGTCAGCGTGAGCCAGCGGCAGAAAACGTAGGTGAGCAGGAGGGCGATGGCGGACGCGATGTAGAGGCCGCGCTGGGTACCAGGCGACGAGATCGACTGGCCGAGAATCGTTTTGAAGTCGGTGAATCCGTTGTTGCCGCCCAGCGTGAGTTCGTTCCGGAAAAACAAGAGACAGGCCGCGTACGTCAGGGCCTGCGTGAGGATTGAAAAATAGACCCCCCGAATTCGCGAACGAAACGCGAGGTAACCAAAGATCAGTGCGAGCAGGCCCGGAACCCAGAAGACCGCACCGGCCGCGAACCAGAAATTGGCGAATGGCTCCCAGTGGACCGGCAATTTGTTGTAGCCGAGGAAGACCATGAAATCGGGCAGGTCGCTCTTGTACTGACCGAGTTTCCCGATCATGAGCATCAGGTGCATGCCGAATGCGTAACCGCCCAACGCGAAGAAGAGCATCTGGCCGAGGCTCAGCAGGCCGGTGTAGCCCCAAAGTAGATCAATGCTGACCGCAACGATCGCCAGGCACAGGTACTGGCCCCAGAGATTGATCTTGAAGTTGCTGACGTGAAGGGGATTCGACTCGGGCAGGAAGGCGTTCAGCGACGGAATGACCAGGATCACGATCGCCATCAGGATGGCGGCGGTGATGATTTCGGCCCGGGAGATTTCTCGTTTCATCGAAGGGGCGATTTAATTTTCCAGGCCGCGGCCCTTGGTGGCGAAGAGGCCGGAGGGTTTCCACTGGAGGAACAGGATGATGCCAACCAGAACGAGCACCTTGCCGATGACGGGGTTTCGCAAGGCCGTTTGCAGAATCTGATCGATGGTCCCGATGCCGAGAGCGGAGATGACCGTTCCGACGAGATTGCCGACGCCACCGACGACGACCACCATAAACGCGTCGACGATGTAGGTCTGACCGGTGCTCGGTCCGATGTTGCCGATTTGCGAAAGGAAAGCTCCCGCGAGGCCGGCGAGGCCCGACCCGAAAGCGAAAGTGAGCATGTTGATCTTCTCGGTTCGCACTCCCATGCAGGACGCCATGTTACGGTCCTGCATCACGGCGCGGATCAACAGCCCCAGCGGAGTTTTGGCGAGCATGAGCGCCGTGCCGAGGACGATAAAAATGGCAAACCCGATCACGAAGACCCGGTTGTAATTCATGATCACCCCGCCGACCGAAAAGCTGCCGAGCAACCACGTGGGGGAATAAACCGGAGCGTTGGCCGGTCCAAAAACGAGGCGGAAAACCTGCTGGAGAACCAACGAAACGCCCCAGGTCGCGAGCAGCGACTCGAGAGGACGGCGGTAAAGAAATTGGATGACGCTTCGCTCGAGCAGCAAACCAACGAGTGCCGCGCTCAAAAACGCGACGGGCAGAGCGATGAGGAAATAACTCTGGTAGAGGGCGGAGCTATCGTCGAGGCCGAGGCCCGGGATGTTCAACCGAATGCCGAAGGGTGCGAGCGCCAGGCCCGAACCGAAGACCGACTGGACGACAAACGTCGCGTAACCGCCGACGACCATGATTTCACCGTGGGCCATGTTGATGACGCCCATGAGGCCAAACGTGATCGCGAGTCCGAGCGCGACGACGAGGAGCACCGAACCAAGGCTGACGCCGCGAAAGATCGTGCCAAAAAAGTCGACCCAGAAGAGCTGGTTGTTGATCGCCTTGAGCGTGGAGGCGGCGGCGGTGCGGACCTCGGCGGGCGCTGATTCGTCGTTCACGATCGCTTCGACGATGGCTTTGCTCGGCAGCGAGCTGGTTTTTTTCAACTGATCGAGCGCCTGAATGCGAACGGCAGGATCGCTCGATCCAAGATTGGTGATCGCGATGGCTTCAACGAGCGACGCGCGGACAGACGGTTCGGTTTCCCGTTCGAGGCGGGCTTCCAGCAGGGGGAGGGAGTCGGCGGTTTGTTTCATGCCGAGCTTGAGGACGGCACTTTGACGGATGGCGGGATCGGGATCGGCCAGCGCGAGCAGGTCGAGTGTCGTGCGCATGGCG
>JBGTDR010000037.1:0-19696 GCA_041748215.1 Chthoniobacterales bacterium | reverse complement strand
CGTGCCCCCCGCCGCCGCGTTGCGGTTTGAATGACGCCTTGCCACCGCCATTCGGCGCGGCACAATTTGCCACATGGACCTGGAACCCTTCGACTTTGCCGAAACCCTTCGCATGCGGCGCGAATCCGCAGCCACCACCATCCACGAAATTTCCGCCGACGAAGCGGCTGCGCTCGTGTCGTCTCTCATCACCGACCACGAGAGCACCCTCGGCGCGGATATTGCAAAATTTGTCGCCGACCACACGGACGAGCGTGTTGTCCGGGGCGAAACGTTCGACGGCATCGCGTTTATTTATTACCCGAAGTCGCGTCGCGGGATCTGGCATTCGTTCCAGAACGACGTGCGAGCCGCCGGCGTCCTGTCGGCCCGCGCCATGGACGCGATCGATGGGATTCTGGCCGGGAGCAAATAACCGCCGCGGGCTACGGCTCAGGATATTTCGCGATAAATTTTCCGAACCACACACCTGAGGGTTCGAGGATGCGTTCCTTGGTTTTCGGATCGACGTGCGTGAGTCCGAAATTCGCGCCAAATCCCTCCGCCCACTCGTAGTTGTCGATCAGCGTCCACGGAAAATATCCGCGGATGTCGATGCCATCGGCCATCGCGCGCCGCATCTGGTTGATGTGCTCGCGAATGTAGCGGATTTTTTTCTGTTCGCTCTGCGTGCCGATGCCGTTTTCCGTGATGAGGATCGGTTTGTGGTACCGATTCCAGACCTGGTGCAGGACGTTGTAAAATCCCTCGGGCCGGATTTCCCAGCCGTTTTGCGTGTAATCCGAGCTGCGTTCGCCGACCGGCCGATAAATGAACCGGGCGATACTCGCGTCCTGCGAATAATAATAATTCACGCCGATGATGTCAGTCACGTCAGCGACCCGGTCGAGGTGGTCGTAATTTTGCCGCTGCATGATGTTGTAAACCAGCGCGGTCGGATCCGCCACGCGGTCACGCCGCCAATCCGGGATCGAATAAATTCCCACGATGAGCGCGTCCGGCCGCCGTGCTTTGACGATGGCCGCCGCGTCGCGATACATCGTGACCGCCGCGTCCATTGCCTTTTTGTAGCTGCCTGTCGCCAGAAGCAGGCCGGGTGGCCAGTGCGCGCCGATGTATCCGATCTGCAAATCCCCATTGGGTTCGTTTTGGGGAACGTAGATGCGGACATCCGAGCCCATGGCGTCGACCACCTTGGTGACAAAAAGCCGCCACCTTTCTTCGACCTCGGGATGGAGGAAGTTCGACTGGCGTTTCTCCTTTTCGCTGTAAAGCCAGGAGGGAAACGTGAAGTGCCAGAGCGTGACGACCGGCTCGATGCCCGCGGCGCGAAGTTTGCGCGCCATGCCCGCGTATTGGCGGATCGCCGTCTCGTTGTAGACTCCCTTTTGCGGTTCGACGCGCGCCCATTCGACGCCAAATCGATAATGGCTCATCCCCAGTTTTTTCAACACCGCGACGTCCTTGTCGAAGTGCGTCCACGAGAACGTCGCGTCCTCGCCCCGCGGCGGTACGTGGCCTTCTTCGGCGAAGATGTCCCAGTCGGTTTTGAAATAATACGGCGAATCCGGCATGACCCCACGGTCTTCGTTCTGGAACGTCGCCGTCGATGTGCCCCACCAGAATTTCCCGGTCTTCACGTCTCCCGGTTTGGTCGCCGCCGCGGGCGGGCGGTACGGCGGCGGCGGAGTCACGCAGCCACCCAGCAGAAGCAGGGCGGGGAGGGCAGGCAGCAGGAATTTCATGTTTGCAATTTGATGAGAACCAGCTGAAGCCGTAGCTAATCGATCACTCGGAAGGAACCATGAAATCACTGCTTGTCCCCACGATTCTTTTCGGTGCCATTTTCCTCGCGCCGACCGCGACCTCCGCGCCGCCGCCGCCCGACGCTGTGGTGCTGAAGGACGGAACGACCATCCGCGGCCTGATCGTTGAAAACGTGCGCGATTCCGTTACGATCCAGCAACCGTACGGCGAACGCGTCATTCCGAAATCTGAGATTGTCCGCATTCGCGACGAAGCCAATACCGGCACGTATTTTACTGATCCCCACCGTCGCGGTTCGCTCCCGCCCTGGCGCGCAATCGTCAATGACCTGCGCTCGATGGACCAGATCACGTCTCTCGAGCAAATCCCGGCCACCGTCATCGACACCGGCGAATTCAAGGACGTGCCGTACGTCTCGTTCCGGGTGAATCAATCGGTTGAACTGAATATCTACGGCAATCCCGACGACCCCGCTGGTGTTGAGCTCGGCATCTATGGCCGGAAATCCGGTGACCGCGCTCTGAGGCGGTCACTCCGAGCATTCCTTGCGGGTTACCTCAGCACGCGTGAGGAAATTTCCGCCCTTTACGCCCTCGACTTCGACGGTGGCCTGAAGCAGGTCGGCGATCTTGTGATCGAAGTCACTCCGAAGGATGCGCCGGACGCCTACGGCGCGTGGTGGCTTTCCATCTACAATCCTTCGGAGCTCGCCAAACACCGGCTGACTCCCGCCGAATACGCCCGGCTCACGATTCCGTCCGACGAAATCATCGACGCCGACGGCAATGTCGCCGCCAACGCGTGGGATCGCGACGACGCCCGAAATTGCGTGCGCTTGATCGAGGCCAACGGCAACGGGCAGCTCTTCGCCCGGGGATTTCGCCGCGACAAGGATGGGAAATTCCAGCTCCTCGACGCCGGGACGACCCCGCCGGGCTCTTGACTCCCGCGCGCGGCGTGGTATCACGACACGACGTTAACGCGGGTGTAGTTCAATGGTAGAACGGCAGCCTTCCAAGCTGCACACGAGGGTTCGATTCCCTTCACCCGCTCTCTCCCGGCCTGCGGCAAGGAGCAAGTCGTTAAATGCGGGCCTGTAGCCAGCGGCGCAGTTGTTTTTGAAACGTGTTTGCCAGCGTGTCGCCGGGAGTGACGAGAACTCCCCAGCCACCGCGTGCGGGTTGAATCGGAACTTCGCGGGGCATTTGCAGTTCGCACATCTGGCGATCCTCATCGAGCACGCGAATGGCGAATTCGATCTGATCCTCCGGCGGCGGCCCCTTAAATCCTGGTGAGATGGCCACGGACCAAAAAACCGTGCAGTTCTCGAGATCGTGGGGCGAAGGAATGTGCACGAGCAAACGTTCGTCGCCGTCGGCGAAGGTCTGGCGGATCGTCGTAAAATTGGGCGGATAGCCGCGCTGCCGGCGATGGTGGGCGCTTTGCAATTTCCCGGGCGGCTCATTTGGCGTGTCGAGAGCGGGAAACGGAGCGTCCATTTGGAAACCACCGTCCGGAGGCAGCGTGATGTCCATCGGCGGGATCCGCACGTCGGCTGCGCGGCCAAGGGTTGTCGCGTGAGCGAAGGCAAAGTGGCTCATATCGAGATAGTTTTCCACCTCGCGACGCCAGCCCGCCGCGAAGGGCGTGGGCGGACCCATCACGTAGGTCCACTCGGGATTTTCGAACTCGGGAATGTCCGGCAGTTCGTGCGCTCCAGCCGGGTCGAGTTTCACCCAGATGAACCCATAGCGTTCCTGGACGGCGGCGGTGCGCAGATGGGAAAGCGCGAGTTTTTCGGGATTGGGCGCGACGAGTGAGGGAATCGATTGGCACGTCCCCGCGGCATCGAAGCGCCATCCGTGGTACGGGCACATGAGTTCACCGTCTCGAATGCATCCGGCGGAAAGCCGCGCTCCCTTGTGTGGGCAGGCGGCGTCGGCCGCCAAGAGGCGGCCATCGGGAAATCGAGCGACCACGAGGTCGGTCTTGAGCAGGCGGACGCCCCGCACTGCTCCGACGGGAAGATCGGCTGCGTTGGTGACGGGCTGCCACGTCTGGCGCAACGCGGCGAGGACGGCGGGTTCAGTGAGTTCCATCGGAGTTAGATCACCCTAGGCTCGTGGCCGACCGGGTGCTTTGGCGTTGGGGCGGAAAGCGATTTGCAGATCGGGCGAATTGCCGCTATCGATGGGTGATGCCGGTATCACTGCCCGTTCCGGTCAACGTTCCCAGCGACGGAACGTGGTTTGCGGAGAGTGTCCATGCGGGCGATTTTCGCATGGGTTGGCGGCGCGAGGCGTTTCACAAACTTCTCTTCATCCAGCGCGGGCGGGCGGTTTTGCATTCAGCGACGGGACTGACGCGTCGGAAGGATCGGGGCGCACCGGGCACGATCTGGGTGATTCCCGCCGGCCGCGAACATCGCATCGAGGACGAAACGCCGTCGGTGATTCTCTTGCTGTGCCTCGGGGGGGACTGGCTGCGCCGTGGTACAGGCGGGCAGGAATTGTGGGCCGCTTTGGTAACGCGCAACCCCTCACTGACGGGCCACGCGGCAAACGGCGAGTGGGAACGATTGTGGCGGCGCGCCCTTCTCGAACAGGAGAGGAACTTGCTTGGCGCAAGCGTGCGTCGCGACGCGTTTGCGCTCGAACTGCTCGTCGGATTGGCGAGGCGGCCCGGAGTTGTTGCGGTTGCCGACTCAGCGCTGACGCGGGTTCAAAAAATCACGTGCGAAATCGACGAAACATTTCCCGAACATTGGTCGGTGGACGTGGCGGCCTCTCGCGCGGGTCTGTCGCGGCGGCATTTTACCCAGTGTTTCCGCGAGGTGAATGGACGGAGTTTTCTCGATTACCTCACGGATCGCCGGCTCGTCCACGCCGAGCGCCTCCTCGGGAGTGGACGCCATACGGTCACCGGCGCCGCCTTCTCCGCGGGTTTCCAAGACCTCGCGCACTTTTACCGTCTTTTCAAACGCCGGCACGGCGTGGCTCCCGGAGCGTGGATTGCGCAACAGCAAGCACGCGGCAAAGACCCCGCCGCCGCCCGGAAGTGATCCCAAAAAATCGTAAACGCGCACGCGGCTCTGAGAACCGCGCGCTCGTTATTCGCGAAAACTCAGAGGGTGGTGGGTTTCGTTTCCTTCGACATCGCAATCGCGGCAATGATGGCAAGCACGATGCCGAGGCTTTCCAGCGGGCCGATGCGCTCTTGAAGGAAAATGTATGCGAGGATGAGCGTAACGATGGGCTGCACTGCAGCGGCGAGGGGGGTGACGATGGAGGCTTTGCCTTCGTAACGGTAGGCGGCGAACGCTGCGATCACGCCGAATCCATTGAGTGCGCCCGCCGCGAGGCCGGACCAGACCATGGCGGCTGACATTTCCCAATTGAGATCCTTCGTGAGGACGATCCAAATCGCGATTGGGATGAATGCGGCGCACCACGCGAGATACGACATTTCGGCCGAGACGTGATTGGTCGAAACTTTTTGCGCAGCGCTGAAAACGCCCCAAAAAAACATGGCCGCCAGCGTGTAGAGCATCCAGCCATTCAAACTGAGCCGTTCGAGCACCGCGGCGGGATCCCCGAGATTACCGGCCTCGCCGCTCAGCAAGAGAATGGCTGCGACCGCGATCAGGATGCCGATCGCTTGGATGACGTTGAGCCGCTCCTTGAAGGCGAAATACGCAACGACGATGGTGACGAGTGGGTAGAGGTTCGCGATCGGAATCGCCACCGATGTGTCAGCGCCATTCTCCAGTGCGAGGTAAAATGCGATGTTGCCCGCGGCCGCGAGCAGACCGGAAACAAATCCCCAAATCAGACCGCGCGGGATGTTTGTTCCGGTGCGCACGTGTTTGGAAAACAGCGCGACCAGAGCGGAGGGAATCAGCGCAAACGTGAAAAGAATTTGCGTCATCCAGCCCGAGAGCTCGCGGCTGGGCCCTTTCGAAAGCACGCCCCAGATGCCCCAACAAATTGCCGCCGTCACGGCGTAAAGAAACCAGGGAGGTGGAAGGAGGCTTTTGGAGGGCGAGGATGTGGTCATGTATGGGGGGTGTTGGTTGATTCTTCGACGCGCCTCCGAAAGCAGGATTTGTGCGCGCAGGGTTATTCGAGTGACGTGATTTTGCAGGCGCGTTCAAAGCGGCCCGCTTCCTGACGGTCGCGCGCCGCGAGCGCGAGTGAGAGCATTTGCACCGGCAGGATTTCCGCGATGGGCGCCACCGCTTCCGGCAATGCGGTCAGCTGAAATGCCGGTGACGTTGCATCCGCGGTAGCGAGAACTGCGACGTGAGCACCGCCGCGTTCGATGTCGCCTGCCAACCGCCGGTTGAGCGCCGCGACCGGACCTGTCCCGGCGAAAAGCAACACCAGCACGTGGCCGCCCGCCATCTCGAGCGGGCCGTGTCGGAACGCCGGGCAGCTCATACCCTCCGCGTGCTGGCGGGTCGCTTCCTTGAGAATGAGCCCGCCCGTTCCGGCAGTGGTGAGCGAAAACCGCCGGCCCGTGACAAACACGCTGCGCACCCCTTTGAGAAGGGGAGCAATTTCCGCGACGTGGTTTTGCCAGCCGTCCAGATATTGGCCAACGGCAGTCACGGCGGATTCGAGGTCGCGATTTGTCGCGGCGGCATCCTCGGCGAGGAGCTGGCCTCCGAGCCAGTGAAGCGTCGCGAGCGTGGCGACGTAGGTTTTGCAGGAGACGGTGGCTTCGGGTCCGGCGTCCAATGTCAGGGCGGTGTCCGCCTGCGTGCCGAGATGTGAAGCTGGGTCGTTCGTGACGCCAATCACGTGGCCAAATTCTTCACGGCGTTCCAGCAGGCGCACGATCTCACCGCTCTCGCCAGATTGCGAAACGGCCACGAGCAGAGTGTCTTTCCGATAAAGTGGTTCGAACCCGAGCAGAAACTCGGAGGCTTCCAGCCAGTGGGAAACCAGCCCGGCGTCGCTGAGGCGGAGATGGAGCGGATACAACGACCAGAACGAACTGCCCATGCCCGTAAGAACGATGCGCTGGTACTCTCCGGACCGGAGTTTCCGGACGATGTCGTCGCCGAGACTCAGCCCGGCAAGCCGCGTTACCAGACGTTGGAGCGAGGCGGGTTGTTCAAGGATGTCGTGCAGGTAGGCTCCGGGAATGACCGCGTTGGAAGACCCATCGGGAGACGCTGCAACGGCGGAATCGGAGACCATCGCGGTGTTGCATCGCAGAAACACCGGGCGATGCGGAGAATTTTTTTGGTCATCAATAATGAGGTGGCATCACCGGGCTTCCCCCTCGATTTGACTCGGACCGAAAGCGGACATCTCGTCCCGTTTCCGGCGATAGGCCAGAGGAGTTTCACCAGTCACCCGGCGGAAATTCCGGCAAAACAGCGTCGCCGAGCTGAATCCCGTCCGGGCCCCAATTTCCGTCACGCTCAACGCAGAGCTGATCAGCAGCATCTTCGCCTGCTCGATGCGCCGGTGAAGGACGTCAGTGAAAATTGTGCCGCCCGTTTCCTGTTTGAAGACGCGAGCGAGATGTTCGGCGCTCAACCCGACGTGCCACGCGATTTTTTCCAGAGTCAGGTGCTCGGCTAGGTGTTCGAGCACAAATTCCCGCGCTGAGCGCACGACCCACGCGCGTTTGCTGAGTCGATCCGATTGGGGTTTGATCCCGTCTCCTCCGGCCTGCCGGACCGCCTCGGTCAGAAGCAACGTGACGGCCGCGGACACCCGGAAACACCGCGATTCGTCGATGATTTCCGCCTCCCGCCGAATCAGCTCGATCCAGCGCAAAACCTCTGGCGTGACGACGGCGGGCAAGATCCGACTGCGGCCGAAGTGTCGCACCAGCAATGCGGCAAAACCCTCATTGGGATCGACGTCCCCCGCCGTGCCCTGCCATCCGGCCACCAACGCAAAAAACCGCGCTTCGCGCTCCGCGGAGATGGGCAGATATTCCTGGCGGCAGGACCCCGGAACAACCAGGCCGTCGCGAGCGCGAACGATGCCGAGCGGTCGGCCATCGATTCGCACTTCAAGCTGGCCCTCAAGGAAAAAAATCACCTTGTGAGCCACGTTGTCCACACGCAGTCGCTGGCCGAGCGGCAGTGAAAATGCCCGGTCCAGCACGAACGCGAGCGGCGCCGTGAGATTGGAAACCTGCAGGTAGCTTCGGCCCATGTCCGTCAGAGACTTGCGGTCCAACCGGTACGCCTCAAGCGTGATAATCAGCGTAAGACCATTTTTATCAACCCTGGCTGATGCAGTTTTCGTCGGGAACGGTTAGGATTTTTTTATGGAATCCGAATTACCCGCCGTGTCGCTCAAACTGATCGACGCCGATGTCCACAACGCCGTTGCCAAGGGCAGTGATCTCCTACCGTTTCTTCCGAAGTATTGGTCGTACCTGGCGGGCATTCCCCGTTTTGGAATTCCGGGACATTCGTGGCACTCGCCGACCGGGGTATTTCGCACGGACGCCACGCCGCCGGGTGGTGGTGTGCCCGGCAGCGACCCAGCATTTACGGTCACTGACCACCTGGATCGCTACCAGATCGACTACGCGATTTTGACCGGCTCGGGCATCCTCGGTCTCTCGGTGCATCCGGATCCGGACCTCGGAAACGTCCTGGCAAGCGCGTACAACGAGTGGCTCGCGCACGCGTGGTTGCCGGTCTCACCCCGTTTCAAGGGTTCGATCGTCATCAATCACTCCGATCCCGCCGCGGCCGTCAGCGAGATTCACAAATGGGGAGCGCACCCGGACATGGTCCAGGTCCTGATGACGAGCGCGTCGAACCGACTTTTCGGACAGCGATTTTACCATCCGATTTACGAGGCTGCCGAGTCGCACGGTCTGCCGGTCGCGGTGCATCCCGGAGCCGAAGGCCAGGGAATCGCGGGAGCCCCGACGCCGGCTGGAATGCCAACCCGCTACATGGAATGGCACAATATTCTACCCGCCAACGCCATGGCGCACATCAACTCGCTCGTCTGCGAGGGTGTCTTTGAGAAATATCCGGGGCTCACGTTCATTGCCATGGAGGGTGGCATCGGTTGGATGCCCCACCTCATGTGGCGCATGGATAAAAATTACAAGGCGTTGCGTTCGCAGACACCGTGGCTCAAACGCCTGCCGAGCGAAATCATTCGCGATCACATCAAAGTCACCACGCAGCCGATCGAGGAGCCCGAAGATCCGCGGCAACTGCTCCAGATTTTTGAAATGATCGGCGCGCCCCAGATGATTTTGTTCTCGAGTGATTACCCGCACTGGGATTTCGACAACCCGAAGATGGCGTTCCCCGCTCTGCCGCGGGAATGGAAAGAGCGGATCTTTTGGCGCAATGCGGCTGAGCTCTACGGTCTTGCCGTACCCGCGACCCCCACGCCCGCCGCCAGCTGATTTTCCCATGTTGCACCCCATTTGTCCCGCGTCCGACATCCCTCCGGGCCGGTCAAAAATTCTTCGCGTCGGCCGGATCGAGCTCGGTGTTTTCAACGTCGCCGGAGAATATTTCGCCTACCGCAACGTCTGCCCTCACGCGGGTGCGCCGGTCTGCGCCGGCCCGGTCACGGGCACGTCGCTGCCCTCGGGCGTCTACGAGTACAATTACGGTGCGGAGGGCACGATCCTGCGCTGCCCGTGGCACGGCTGGGAATTCGACCTGCGCACGGGCGAGCACCTGGTCGATCCCGAAACGCGGCTGAAAAAAATCCCGGTTGGTGTGAGTGGCTGCGATCAGGAGGGCGGCGAAAATCTCGAGAGATTTCCGGTCGAGCGTGACGGCGACCATCTTTACGTGACGCTACCGGGTTGACCTGCAGCCACCGCGCAGCAGCTTCCGACCGCGTGCCTTGACAAATAGGGGCGCTGCCTTTGATTTGTTCACGCCTCGCCCCACCAACCCCCGCCGGTCTGGCCTCCGTGCGGTTCCCCCGATGAACGCCCTGGCCTTTTTGTGACATGACCACCCCAATGCGTTACCTCGTCCCCGTGGTGCTCGGCACGTTCAGTCTTGCCGTTACCGTTCCCGCTCAAAACCCCTCCCTCCCGGTTTATCAAGGTTATCAGCCCGACCTCGTCAACGGAATCGAAGACGGTTTTGCCACCGATCAACCGAAGATCCGCCACGTCTTTTTGGCAGATCCTTCCACCATCGGCGTGGTCGTCGACGCCCAGGCGATTCCGATCGAACCGATGATCCCTTACAAAAAAGAGCCGGGTGATGAAATCCGGCCCGCGGGCGTGATGAAGATCGGGCGCGACCAGCGGGATGCTCCACGCTATCGAAATGTTTTTCGCGACGGCGAAGAAATTGGCTCATTGATCGGTCCGAAGGATGAATACCTCCTCCCCAAACCGCGCCTCGAGGGAGAGCCGCTTGATGTGGCGGAGGCCGAATCCCCGGCCAGCTACGCGCTGCGTTCGCCCGATGATGCCCGCTACTCCAGCCCAACCGCGCCCACCGAGGTCTTTCGGAAAAGCCTGCCGGAAATGAAAGAATACGTGCGCAACGGTGCCGAAGAACGCACCACCCGCCACACGCTTTTCCTTCGTCTGCCGCAACCTCTCGAACCCGGCAAACGCTACGAGCTCGCATTCCCCGGCAACGCGCAGTTCGCAAAACCCGTGGCATTCACGTTCAACGACCGGGCTCTTCGCACCGAGGCGATTCACGTGAATCTCCTCGGATACCACCCGGACCAGAACGAAAAAATCGCTCTTCTCTCGATGTGGCTCGGCACGGGAGGTGACGCGAACCTCTCCGACTTGAAGGAATTTGAAGTCGTCGACGACAAGTCCGGCCGCTCGGTTTTTAAGGGTCCGATCAAGCTCCGCAAGGAAGCCACGCCGGGCAAAAAAACCGCCATTCTCCCGGCAACCGAGTCCGATCCGGCCGACCTGCCGATGTCCGTCTACGAAGTGGACTTCTCCGCCGTGAAGGATCCCGGAGTTTACCGCGTCGTCGTGCCCGGACTCGGTTCGTCTTTTCCATTCCGCATTGATGATTCCGTGTGGCAGGACGCGGCGCGTTATTCGGCGCTGGGATTCCTGAACCACCGCTCCGGCATCGAGCTTGGGCCGCCTCACACGGATTTCAAACGCCCCCGGGCCATGCACCCGGCTGATGGATTCGTCGTTCATCGCACCGATCCCGAGTTGTTTTTTGATCCCGAACGTTTTCCCGGGCGAACGGGAAATGCGTTCAAGCGCATCCAGGCATCCATTCTCGAAGACACCAAGGTGCCCGAAGCGTGGGGCGGCTGGCACGATGCCGCCGATTTTGACCGATCCATTCTGCCCCAGAATCACCCCGCCGCCGTCCACGTCATGCTCGATCTTTTCGAGTCCAACCCGGCTTACTTTTCGAAACTCAATCTGAATCTGCCCGAGTCCGGAAATGCCGTCCCCGACATCGTCGACGAAGCGCTTTGGTGCATGGAATTATTCCGGCGCCTGCAACAGCCTGACGGTGGCGTGCCGAGTTCCGTCGAATCGATCGAACATCCGTCATCGGCACCCAGCTTCCTCGAAACACTGCCCACGGCCATTACGCCGCCCACGCCGCAATCGAACTTCATCTACGCCGCGGCGGCTGCCCACATGGCGTACGTCCTCGCGAATAGCGATCCCCGCCTCGCGGCGGCCTATCGAACGAGCGCTCTCCGCGCGATGGAATGGGCCGATAAAAATGACGACGTGCCCAACATCTACGAGCGCCCCGATTTGCGTCCGGTCAGCGAAGACGAGAGCCACGCTGCCGCTCATCTTTACCGCCTCACTGGCGATCAAAAATGGCACGAGCGGTTCAAGAAGACGCTTGGTGATCTGTATCCCGAAGGACTGGCCGGCGCAGACCGCCTCTACATGGAAAACCGATACGACAGCCTGCGCGGTCTCGGCGTTTACGCCCTGCTGCCCGCTGACAAGGCAGATCCCGAGCTTCAGGCGGCAGCCCGCAAGCTCCTGGTCGCGGCGGCTGACCGCCAGGTAAATGCCATCGCGACGTGGCCAATGGGCATGAATCCAATGCCGAGTCATTGGGGCCAGCGTGGCGAGCAGCCAACGGAGCTCGTCGTTGCGCACCGACTCACCGGTGACCAGAAATACCTCGATGCGCTCATCCGCACTTCCCAACCCAGCATGGGAGCAAATCCTGCCAACGCCAGTTACACGTGGGGGATGGGTGCCCGCCACGTCCGCGCCTACCAGATCGACCCGAACCGCACGGGAACACCGTTTCCGGTCGGCGTGACCACATACGGATTTTTCCCGCGCTACATCTGGGGGGCAAAATCAGTCGAGGACAACCTCGGCGCCGCGATCCATCCAGCCTGGGAAAACTGGCCTGCTCCCGAGAGCATTTTTAATCACCGCCACGCCCACGCCACCGAATATGCGATCGGCATACTCGCCCGTTACCTTCATTCGCGCGGATACCTCGCCCAGGCGTTTGGTTCACCGGAGACCCAGCCCGATCCACCCATGGCCGCCGGACAATAGTGTTCCCCGGCAGCCCGGGAGGGAGCGTCATCCCGCGACCGCGTTCGCTGTTGCGATAATCCCTCCCGTGGCCAGGCCGGCGTAGAGTCCGGCCAGCAAATCGTCCCAGACCACGGCACCCCGCCAATGCCGGGCCTCCACCCAGCGGATGCCCGGCTTGAGCACGTCGAAAAATCGGAACGCGACGAACGCGACGACAAGTCCCCACCACCAGTTGGAAGCGGGTACGAAAAGGATCGCGACCGATACGCCCGCCAATTCGTCGATTACGAATTCCCGCGCATCGTCGTCGAGAAAATGCCGCTCCGCCGACCGTTCGCACGCGACGCCGACGGCGGATGCAATCAGCGCAAAGCCCGCCATGACTGGCACCACACCTACGCTCCACGGCAGCCAGATCCCAAGCAGCGCGGCCACCAGACACCCAAGCGCCGACGCCGCCGTGGCTCCCACTGCTGGCGCGTAACCGATGCCGCCCACGGTCACGCACGCAATCGCGAGCGCGTCCCGGTGCGAATCCACCTCAGGTCCGCGATCTCCATCCGGAACCCAATATTCCTCCCGCCAGCCCGCCACCCGCCGGGCACTTGGCCGACTGCCAACGTGATGAAACGGACCCGTTGGTGCGAATGCCTTGCCGAGCGACGGATGCCACCGTCCGAGCAGCACGTGCAACGGCTCACGGGTCTGCAACGGATACGTCGCGAGCCGTCGAAATCCCGGCAGCGGCGGCGTTGCGTCACCCACGATTCGGCAAAAAATCTCCGCAGCAGAAGAGGGTTTGACCGTCTCGAAGGCCACTTCAACCACGGCTTTCGGCCGCAAGATCGCTGCGCGCCGTCGTGCACGGTGCGCCACGTCTTCGCGCTCAGCGTGCGACAAGGGGCTGGGCTTCGGCATCCAAAAATCATCCGCCATCAAATGACCCGTTGGAAGTTGCTTGTTCTCCTGAATCGAACGTGGCCGCAGACCACTGGAAGAGGCGGTCGAAAGTTTTCCCGGCATGACAGGCGGCCTTCGAACGTATGTCATTTCCAGCGTGACACCAATTTTTCGAAAACTCGTCCTCGATTCATTCCGGCCGCTCCAGCGCGGGGCGTTGGAAGTGGTCCTGCCGGAGGGCGGTCCGGCGTGCCGGTTCGGCGGATTGTACAAAGGACTCGCGGCGCGGATCGAAGTGCGCAAGGAGTCGTTTTTCCGACGGTGCGTTCTTTACGGGCCGATTGGGTTTGCCGAAGCCTACATCGACGGCGAGTGGGATACACCGGATCTCACCCGGGTCATCGCGTGGTTCATTCTCAATGCGGAGCAGTCCGGTGCGATGGAAACGGAGCGCGGCGCCAAGTCGGCATTCTTCAACCTGCTCGACGCAACCAACCGCCTCTTGCATCGATCCCGACCCAACAGCCTGCGCAACAGCCGCCGAAACATCGGCGAACATTACGATCTCAGTAACGATTTTTTTGCCCTCTGGTTGGATCCGACGATGACGTATTCGAGCGCGTATTTCGATCCGCCCGAATTGTCCCTGCACGACGCCCAGATCCGGAAATACGATGTTCTTTGCCGCAAACTGCAGCTAAGCAGCCGCGACGAGGTGCTCGAAATTGGAACGGGCTGGGGTGGATTCAGCATTCACGCAGCCGGCACGTACGGGTGCCGCGTCACGACGATCACGATCTCGGAGGAACAATTTGCGGAAGCCAAAAAACGTATTGCCGCCGCCGGGCTCGCGGACCGGGTCACCGTGCTGTTGGAAGATTACCGGAACGTGCGGGGTCAATTCGACAAAGTGGTCTCGATCGAAATGATCGAAGCGGTCGGCGACAAATACCTCGACACGTTTCTCGGGTGCTGCGAGCGGCTTTTGCGGCCGCGTGGTTTGCTCGGATTTCAAATGATCACGTGTCCCGACCGCCAATATCGCATTCTGCGTGACGGAGTGGATTTCATTCAAAAACACATTTTCCCCGGATCCTTGCTCGTGGCGCAGGCGCGCATGACCGAGGCATTCGTGCGAAACGGAAATCTGAATCTGCACGACTGGGACGACCTCGCGCCTCACTACGCAAAAACGCTGCGGCTGTGGCGCGACGCGTTCGAATCGCGGCTGGACGAAGTGCGGGCGCTCCGATTCGACGCGCGATTCATCCGCAAGTGGCGCTATTACCTCTGCTACTGCGAGGCGGCATTCGGGACGCGGAATATTTCCGTGGTTCAGGCAATTTACACCCGCCCCAACAACCTCGGCATTCGTTCTTCCGTGTATGATCTGGTTTCTTAGAATCTTTTTTGCGGCCATCCTCGCCGGCATGCTGTTCATGACCGTGCGGGCGAGCTTCGAAACGCCGTTGTGGCAGCTCCCAAACGCGCTCACGAGTGACCCATGGTTCCAGGCGACTTTGGTGGACGCGTATTTTGGCTTCCTCGCGTTTTTTGTCTGGGTCGCTTACAAAGAGCGGTCGGCAGCCGCGCGCGGGGGATGGCTCGTAGCGATTCTGCTGCTCGGAAACATCGCAATGGCGGGTTACGCGCTACGGGAGCTTTTCCGGGTGCCCGCGGATGCCTCAATCACCGATGTATTGATCCGGCGGGAGGCAATGACATGACGGACGCATCCTGGTTTCTTTCCACGGCCGGACTCGCGATCGCGATGACGGTGATGTTCGTCACGTGGGTTCTCGCGCGGGTGATCAATAATGCGGGCGTCGTGGATGTCGCGTGGTCGCTGTCATTCGCCTTCGTCGTGATCGTATATTATTTCATCGGCGTTGGAGACCCCGAGCGGCGGTTGTTGCTGGCGGTGATGGTCACACTCTGGAGCCTGCGGCTGGGCGGCTACATCGGCCTGCGAGTGATCAAACATCATCCCGAAGAGGACGGGCGGTACGCGGCGTTGCGGGAGCAGTATCCGCGCAACACGTGGCTGATGTTTTTCGGATTTTTCCAACTCCAGGCGGTGCTGGTTGCAATCCTGTGCGTACCGTTTGCGTTGGCGGCGAGCAATCCACGGGCCGGAATCGGTGCTCTCGAATGGGCCGGGGCGGCATTGTGGCTCGTCGCCATGCTTGGAGAAGGCATCGCCGACTGGCAGCTCAACGCGTTTCGCTCGAAACCCGAAAACAAAGGAAAAACCTGCCAGGTCGGGTTGTGGCGCTATTCGCGGCATCCGAATTATTTTTTCGAGTGGCTCGTCTGGGTCGCGTATTTCGTTTTTGCGCTCGGCACGCCCGGCGGCTGGCTCACGATCTATTGCCCGGCATTGATGTTGTTTTTCCTTTTCAAAGTGACGGGCATTCCGGCGACCGAGGCGCACGCACTCAAATCGCGCGGCGACGAATACCGCGAATACCAACGCACCACGAGTGTCTTCGTGCCGTGGTTCCGAAAAGGATGACCGCCGAACACAACAACCGTCGGCGATAAGGCCCACATGATTTCCATCGATTCTCTCCTCGCGCGCGGTTTGCTTCCGGACGCGGCCATTCGTATCGGCATTCGCAATCTGCTCGCCCGCAAATTGCGCGACGAAGATCGCGGCGGCGTCGAAGAGCAGCAGGCGGCGTTGCAGGCGTTCGTCGACGAACTCAAGGCCAGTCCCATTGCGGTGAAAACCGCCGCCGCCAATGAGCAGCACTACGAGTTGCCGACCGCGTTTTTTCAGCTCTGTCTCGGGCCCCGGCTCAAATACAGCTCCGGCTACTGGCCGACCCCGGAGACAACGTTTGCCGAATCCGAGGATGCCATGCTGCGCCTCACGTGCGAGCGTGCGGAGCTCACTGACGGCATCGACATTCTCGAACTCGGCTGCGGCTGGGGCAGTCTGACGTTGTGGATGGCCGAAAATTATCCGGCGGCGCGCATCACCGCAGTCTCCAATTCCGCCACGCAGCGAGCGCACATTGAAAACGTCTGCCGCGAGCGGGGCTTCGGCAATGTGCGGGTGATCACGTGCGACATGAATACGTTTGATGCGGGCGCTTCGTTCGACCGCGTGGTGAGCGTCGAAATGTTCGAGCACATGAAAAACTACCAGCTTCTTTTGGCGAAGGTTGCGTCGTGGCTGCGACCGGGCGGCAAGCTGTTCGTGCACATTTTCACTCACCGCCTTCATGCCTACCACTTCGAAGGCACCGATCCGTCGGACTGGATCACGCGGTATTTTTTCGAGGGTGGCACGATGCCGTCCGACGACCTCCTGTTGTATTTTCAGGACGACCTCAAAATCGAGCGCCACTGGCAGGTCAGCGGCACGCATTACCAGCGCACGTCCGAAGCGTGGCTCGCAGCGATGGACACCAACGATGAAAAAATCCGACCGATTCTCGCCGGGACCTACGGCCCCGATCAGGCCATGAAGTGGCGGGCGTACTGGCGCGTCTTTTTCCTGTCGTGTGCGGAATTGTGGGGATTTCGTGGCGGCCAGGAATGGATCGTGTCTCATTACCTTTTCCGAAAATGAAAGTTCTCTTCTTCATTCTGCTCGCGATTGTTTTCAGCGCAGGAATCGTTTCCGCGCAGTCCGTGGACGAGCTGTTGAAAAAGGGCGACGCTCTCGACGCGCGCAATCAGAATCAGGCCGCTCTGGAGCTTTACCTTCAGGCCGAAACGCAGCGACCCGGGGATGCGGACGTGCTGCGGCGCATTTCCAAACAGTACGCTCAGCTCATGTCCGATGAGCCTTCCCGCGCCGGCAAACAAAAGCTCGGTGATCAGGCGCTCGATTACGGACTGCGCGCTAAAAAAGCGGATCCCAAAAATGCCCAGGCCCGCCTCGGGCTGGCGGTTTGTTACGGTAAAGTCGCGTTTCTCAAATCGGGTCGCGAACAGGTCGAATATTCGCGCCTGATCAAAGAGGAGGTTGATGCCGCCCTCGCGCTCGACGCGAAGGACGACCTTGCGTGGCACGTGCTGGGCCGTTGGAACTACGAGCTGGCAAATTTTAATCCCACGCTTCGCTTCATCGCGCAGGCGATCTACGGAAAATTTCCCGACGCATCAAACGAACGGGCGGTGGAGTGTTTTGAGAAGGCGGTGGCGCTGAATCCGGATCGCGTAATCAATCAGGTCGAGTTTGGGCGCGCCCTGGCGGCCGTCGGTCGCAAAGACGAAGCTCGTGCCGCGTTGGAGAAAGGGCTTAGTTTGCCATCTCGTGAAAAGGACGACGAAGAAAGCAAGGCCCGCGCGCGCAAAGCGCTTTCATCATTGTGAGCACGACCTCGCATGAAACGTGTCTTGTTGCTGACCGCCGGGTTCGGCGAAGGACACAATAGCGCGGCCCGGGCCGTCGGCGAGTCGCTGGTCGCCACGGGTGAAGCCGAGGTCCACACCGCCGACCTGTACGCCACCGGCATGCCGGGTGTGAATCGTTCCGTGAAGTTCGGTTATTCCGTCGCCATCAACCGCACGCCCTGGCTCTGGCGTCTCATTTTTTCTTTTCTCGATCATCCCCATTGGATGGAGGCCACACTTTGGACGGCGGGAAAACTTCAGCGCGAACTCGACGCCGAAATCACGGCCTTTCGTCCGGACGTCATCATTTCCACCTACCCGCTTTACGCATACCTTTTTCGTCGCATCCAACGCACGCGGCTGGGAACAAGCATGCCGTTCATCACGATCGTCACGGATTCCGTCGGGGTGAATTCGGCGTGGTACCGATGCCGGTCGGATGCCTTTGTCGTAGCCGATCCCGAGACGGCGGAATTGCTGACGAATGACGGTGTTCCGGCGGAGTCGGTGCATGCGCTCGGGTTTCCGGTGTCGCGCGTTTTCGCCACCCTGCCGGCACTGCCGGCCGACTCCGTAGCGCCCTGGCGGATTCTGTTCATGCCCTCGACGCAACAGGCGCTCACGGTTCGACGCATTCGGGCGATGCTGGAATTGCCGGACGTCGAGCTGACGGTGCTCGCGGGTCGTCACGACGGCGTGCTTGAAGCGGTGCGGGAATCCGGCTTCGCGGACGGTCCGCGCTGCCACCTGATCGGCTGGACCGATACGATGCCGGAACTGCTCTGCACGCATCATCTGTTTGTTGGAAAAGCTGGCGGCGCCATCGTGCAGGAGGCCATCGCAGCTCAGTGCCCATTTCTCGTGAGTCACCTCGTGCCCGGGCAGGAGGAGGGGAACATTGCATTGATCGAACGGCTCGGGATCGGAGCCCGTGCGCTGGGCGGTGCGGACGTGCTCGCCGACGCGGTTGCTGCCGCGTTCGCCAATGACGCCCATCAGTGGCGGGACTGGAAAGCGAATCTCGCCCGCGCACACCAGCCGGGTGCCGGGGATCGCGTCGCGCGATTTGCCCTCGATTTTATCGGCCGTTGACGCGGCGTGCGTACGCGCCGCAGTTTCCCTCCCATCCGGGCCGAAAGTCAAAAATTCGGTTGGGGCGAAAATACGGAATCGCCCCATTTGACAACCTCGGGGCCATCGCTATCACGACCGTCATGATCCAACCCGCTCTCCGTTCGGTCCTGATTGCCTTCCTGTTCCAGTCCGCCGCGGTCGCTCCGCTGCTCGCCTTCACGAATCCATTTACCGGGATCGTTGCGTTCGGCGACAGTCTTTCCGACCTCGGCAACACGGTGGATGAATTTGACAGCCTCGGTTTAGGGGGCGTGCTCTACGACGACACTGGTTACAACAATAACTTTTACGACGTCGGCCGCTGGTCGAACGACTCGGTCTGGGTCGAAAATCTCAACAACGCCCTCGGACTGCCCACACTCCAGCGAAACGACGGCTCGGGCTCGAATATTTTTGGCACGAATTACGCGTGGGGTGGCTCCACCAGCGGCACTGGCACCACGGATCTCGTCATCGACAACCTCCAGACCCAGGTCACCAATTACCTCGCGATCCTCAATGCAGAAGTCACGGGTCAGCCGGATCCGGCCACCACCCTCTTCACGGTGTGGAGCGGCGGCAACGACGTGATTTACCTCGTCGAGGACAACACCCCGGTGACGGGTCAACAGATCGCCGACAACATTGGCTCGGCGATCAGTTCGCTCTACGCGGCCGGTGGGCGCAGCTTCCTCGTTCCGAATCTGCCGCCACTCGGCGACAAACCCAGCTTTGTGAACACACCCAATCAGGCAATCGCGAATGATTTTGTGAACGCCTACAACCCACTGCTCGAGAGCGAACTGACCAGTCTCGAATCCCAGTTCGCCGACATCCTGATCATTCGGCTCGACGTCTATTCACTGTTCGACGACGTGCTCGCGAATCCAGGCGACTACGGGTTCACCAACGTCACGCAATCGGCCTACGTGAAAGATCCCACTGCTCCCAATCTCGGAACCGTCGTCTCCGATCCAAACAATTACCTCTTCTGGGACGACACACATCCGACGCTGGTCGGCCATGAACTGATCGGCGACCTCGCTTACGATGCCGTGATCACGGCCGTGCCCGAGCC